>JACVGW010000094.1 GCA_018992565.1 Theionarchaea archaeon | reverse complement strand
ATAAGTCTAATTATCCGAAATAGTGTGGAATTCCTATTTCATCAGTGAGATTCTGAGCATATTTACATGCACTGCCCAGTAAAAAGACAGAAATATGCCCCGGGTATATAGATAAATCTTCCCATGAACTTCCATGTGACTGGTAATCACGGAGGCACAAATTCCATTATCCTTTCCATATCAGGATTTATCTTGCCATATCTGGTGATGGGGAATACGATATCGATGAGTTCAGGTTTCTCAGTCAAGAATGCTTTATACTCTTTTCTTATGGAATCGTAGTACTTCCTGGCTGTAGCCCAGCTGTCTGCTGCGAAAATTATTATCCAATCATATGCCCCATTCATGTAGAAACTGTCGACCACCCGTGCTTTCAGTTTCTCAGCCTCCTGTTCCAGAACTCTCCGTATGAGTAACTGTGCCTGCTTTTCAGAGATGGGTTCCATTTTCATCAAAATAATGAATGATTTCCATCCCATCCTCTCTTCATCAACGACTGCAGTATATCCCCAGACAACTCTCTTTTCTTCCAGCTCTTTTATTTTCCGCCACACTTTCTGCCGGTACGTACCAAGGCTCTTTGCCATTTCTGAGAGTGGTCTTCTGGGGTCTTTCACCAGCTCATTAACAAAATCTTCGTTCTGATAAAACGTTGTGTTACATGTGTTACTTTTCTGAGACATTTTCGTCACCTTGTTACAACATACGTCAACAAAGGCTTAAATAGCTGGCGCCTGCATTTGGGCCACGATGAAAGGTCCGTGTTGGGGGATGATAAAAATGAAAAAAGAAATGATCTTAATCAAAGCAGGAGCAATAATAGACGGAACTGGCGCAGCTCCCCTGAAAGATAGTACAATTCTTGTTGAGGGGGACACGATTACGTCTGTTGGCGGAAATCATGGCAATCCAGATACTGTTATTGACCTTTCTGAATACACTGTACTCCCTGGATTAATGGACTGCCATGTGCACACCAGCTTCAACGGAGAACCCAACTACTACGATATTGTGCTGAAGCAGTCCACAGCCTACCGTACGCTGACGTCTCTTCGAAATGTCCAGAACGACCTTATGGCGGGATTTACCACAGTCAGAGTCATGGGAGAGAAATCTCACCTGGATATTGCTCTCAAGAACGCTATACAGGAAGGTGTGGTGGCAGGCCCACGCATTGTTGCTTCAGGCCAGAACATTACTGTCACAGGAGGCCACGCGGATTTGTGGCTGGCGCAGGACATTCAGTATAAGGAGGGGTTGGGGGGCGTCATCGTGGACGGCCCTGAAGAATTCCGAAAAGCTGCCCGAATCCAGCTGAAATACGGTGCAGATCTCATAAAACTGGTGGTGACAGGCGGTATCATGTCTGCAGGTGGAGATCCAGGGATGCCCTACCACAGTGCTGAAGAGATTCGAGCAGCGGTAGAAGAAGCCCACAGGCTCCACAAAAAGGCAGCAGCTCACTGTCATGGTGCAGAAGGTGCTAGAATCTCAGTGGAACAGGGCGTGGACACTATTGAACATGGAACATACCTCATAAAAGAGCCAGATGTCATAGATTTGATGGCAAAAAAAGGAGCATTTCTTGTACCAACTCTCAAGGCGACCATTCTGCACGAAGATGAGATTGAAGGACTCCCTGATTTCTACGTACGGAAAACCAGAGAAGCTCAGGGGTATGCAATAAAGAGTGTCCAGTACGCTATGAAAAAGGGGATCAGAATTGCGGCTGGGACAGATGCGGGGTCTCCAGGGAACAGGCATGGAGAGAACGCAGAAGAACTGGAAATGTTGGTAAAGGCAGGAATGACAGAAATGGAGGCAATTGTAGCAGCCACAAGGACAGCAAGTGAGTGTTTGGGAATACAGAATGATGTGGGTGTACTTGAGAAGGGAAAACGTGCTGATATTATAGCGGTTAGAGGTGACCCGCTTTCTGACATATCGATTCTGAAGACTGTGCCGTTTGTGATGAAAGAGGGAAAAATCTTCAAGGAGGTGTCTTAAATGGATTTTGCAACTACAATGATTGACATATCAATAGTTACTGTGCTGCTTATTGTCGGAGCAATCGTTAGAGCCAAAGTACGAGTTTTACAGCGATTTGTGATCCCTGTGTCAGTAATAGCCGGTGTAATTGGCCTTGTTCTGGGCCACAACGTGCTGGGAGTGCTACCCACCTCGCAGGAATACGCAGATTATGCAGCCGCCCTGATAAACGTGGTGTTTGCCGGTGTTTTCATTGGGAGGACAATACCATCATTCAAGAAACTGGGAGAGACTGCAGGTGCTCAGACGCTGTATGCTGTCTTCAACAATTTCGGTCAGATTGTTGTGGGAATGCTTGTGGTGGTGCTCTTTGCTGCAGCAGGTATGGCACTTCACCCAACCTTTGGTATGCAGTTAATTCTAGGCTACCAGGGCGGTGTGGGAGTTCCTTCAGCCTTTGCCCCCATGTATGAAGGGTTAGGCTGGTCATCTGAAGCAGCATCTGCTGTGGGTGAGACATGTGCAATTACAGGCCTGGTCTTGTCTATTCTCGTCGGGTTCATCATACTCAACATCGGTGTGGCGAAAAACCTAACGCAGAAGAAATTCCATGAAAAAGGTGAGAAACTTGTTTCAAACACCTTTGTCCCCCCAGGAGAGCGAAAGTCAATAGGTTCTCAGATAACGAACCCGGAAGCTGTCAGCAGTATAGGCTTCAGTTTCGGGTTCATGGCCCTTGCTATTCTGGGAGGAAAAGTCGTTCAGACAGTCCTGGTTTCTACCTTTCCCCAGCTGCGATACATTCCACTGTTCCCCTTTGTACTTGTTGGTGGAATTGTTGTCCAGATCTTCTTGCAGAAGACGAACCTGGATACATATGTTGACAGAGGAACAGTGAGTGCGCTCTCATCTGTAGCACTGGATGTCTTGATTGTGACAGCACTCATCAGCATCAAACCCTCTTTGGTTGTGGTCTATGCTCTGCCCCTGCTCGTGATGTTGGTCTTGGGAACAGTGTTCAATCTGTGGCAGATGACGTGGCTTGCTCCTCGTGTTCTGCCAGGTGCATGGTTTGAAAAGGCTTTGTCAGAATGGGGACAGGGAACAGGATCAACAGCGTCTGCAATGTTGTTGTTGAGATCAGCTGACCCTGAACTTGAAACAGGAGCAGCAGAAGCATTTGGACTGAAAATGTTCTTTACCAGTCCTACCATGGTCCCCATGCTCATGATTATTTCACCCATTGTGGCTAATAAGGGTCCTTTGTTTGTCCTGGGTGCATATTTCGTGGGAATGATTGTGGTTCTGGCAGTATTGAGAGCAGTTTCCTGGATCAAGAGACCAGATGTAAGCTGGAGATAGTAATGACTAAAACAGGTCTTTCGTGGTTTGATGGATGGATGCTAGGGACAGGTTCCATGATTGGGGCTGCCATCTTTGTGGTGAGTGGCGTCATCATTGGGACTGGAGGTCCCTCTTCCTTTCTTTCTTTTTTATTTGCAGGGCTGGCAACACTGGGTGTTGCTTTGTGTTTTTCTCGGTTGGTTGAGGCGTTTCCTCAGAGTAGTGGAGGCATCTATACGTATCCCAAGAAGGTTTTGAAAAGTGATATTGTATCCTTTATTGCAGGCTGGTCATTATGGGGGGGACAGGGGTTGGGACCTGCTATTGTGGGGTTAAGTTTTGCCTTTTACTTTTCATGGTTGTTGCGTGGGTTGGATGTGAGTGTGCCCATTTCTGATACTGTTTTAGCTATCCTAATCATTGTGATACTGGGGATCATCAACTGCCTGGGTGCAGATCTGAGCAGGAAGACGCAGATGGTGACTACCTTCTCTATTCTGGCCTGTCTGCTCATATTTATTGCAGGAGGAGTTCCCCGAATTGATGGGGAAAATCTCAGTCCATTTCTTCCCTATGGTGTGAAAGGACTCTTGAGGGCCTCAGCCATGGCATCGCTCACATATGGGGCATGGTCTACCATACCAAGCGCTTCTCAGGAATTTCAGAATCCTCAGAAAGATGTCCCCTTGAGTATGACCTTGTCTATTGTGACCTGTGCTGTACTTTTTTCTGCAGTTGTATTTGTACAGGCTGGGTTAGTCAATCATACTATCCTCAGTGAAGCTTCTGCGCCACTGGCTGAAGCTGCCTCCAGGATCACTGGTGATGCTGGGCTTCTCATTGGGGTGGCAGGCTTATTTGCCACAACCAGTACCTTAAACGGGCTGATTTTCACTGGTTCACAGCTCCTCAAATCCATGGGAAGAGATGCGCTTCCATCTGCTCTTGGGAGTACTTCCCGCTGGGGGACTCCAGGTGTTGCCATACTGATCACGGTGAGTGGACAGATTATTCTGGTTGTAACAGGACTTTTTTTGCTCATTGTAGAGATGACTGTTTTCGTTACCACTATTTCCTGGATTATCGGGTGTGTTTCAGCAGCAGCACTGAATCACCAGACTACGAGGAGTATTAAAGGGTATATTGTCCCAGGATTCTCCCTTGGATTCTGTACAGTATTGTGCAGCACACTTGAAAGTATGTCCCTCCTTCTGGGTATGGCGTGGATCGGGCTGGGAATTGTGGTGTACGTGTTGAGCTTCTTGACAGATACAAAAAGGAAAGAAAGCATGACGAGCAGCATGATCAGGCATAACACGTGATCTCCATGGTTCTGACAACCCGTCTACCTATTGGTTTCACGTGCTTCATGAGGTCTGAAGATCTGAGAAGACATGTTCTATTTTAAAAAAAGAAAAAAAGCAAATATTTATTTCTTTATTGCCAGTTTTGCACCACAAACAGAGCATGTTCCCTTCTCTGTAATTGTTGGGGCTTTATCCAGAGTAGCTCCACAGAGTCCACATTTTGCCATACTATCACCTTGAACACATATAGAAAGTCTACAAATATATAATTTTCGGTTCAAAATGCCAGGAAGGACAGCATAACCAGGGGGGGAGACCTCAGAACTCTTGTGCCTGTCGTGTGTTCGTTGTGGAAGCCATCTCTTGGATTGCTCCTCCAACGTATGCCTCAGTCAAAGGGCGTCTCCACAGTACGTGTGAAAGCATTGCTCTTCCTGGGACAATTGACCAACCATCACATAGTCACAGAAACACGAGCGCAGGAGGAACCTCTGGCAGAGAGACGGAAACACTTTTAAGCCACCTTCAGCAATACCTTTCGAGGTTAGAGAATGAAAGAACAAATGATCAAGGCCACAGCAATGGCAACTGTACTCTTTGCCATAGTATTTGCTGCCTTACTCATCTTTGTAGGAATAGAAGGCGTGGAGACTCCAACAGAAATTGCTGTAGCAGTGATACTCGGCAGTATAGTATTCTTCGTTGTCTCCTATTCCATCAAGAAAAAATAGTCTGACGATCTCCAGCCCTCCCAAAACCCTATTGCATAGTCCACTCTTACGCATATTTGATTTATCTACAGCTAATTGGACATTGGGAGACAAAGGCCAAAGTATTTAAATAGGGATGAGCCATATGGCCCATAGCAGGTGATTTATACATGGACAGAATCATTGCCTTTTGTGGATTAAAATGCACAGAATGTCCTGCATTCCTGGCAACCCAAAGAGATGATGATGAAGCTCGAATCAAGGTAGCTGAGACCTGGTCTTCCATCTATAATTCAGATATTAAACCACATGATATTAATTGTGATGGATGTATCTCCAAGAATGGGCAGGTATTTCGATATTGTACTATATGTGAGATACGGAAGTGCGGACAGAAAAAGGGGATCATCAACTGCGCATACTGTGACGAATATGAGTGCCAGAAACTCACAGCATTCTTTTCCCAGGCGCCGGAGGCCAAGAAGAATCTGGAACACATCAGAAAGACATTGTATACCTTGTAGGCTGTTTACTGCCTTTGTTATAACTCAGGTTCCTGCCTGTGTGTCAGACATCACTTATTGGATACCAGCTAGAGGTTCACAGAGACAGGAATTCCACTGATCCAAGCACATGTACTGATGCACCACTATCACCAGATAGTATCTCGGTTCTCAGTGAACAACCTAGTTGTAGGCGAGAATTCCCTTATTCCCGTTCTCCTTCTCCTCAGCCCTGCAACTCAGCATTGAAATTTCCTTAAAGCTCAATTAATTCATTCTTCTGAAAATAACCTTGATTTAATTGATGAATGGCCCTGAGGACAAGTTTTATATAGTCTGCGATTTCCCTTACCTGATGATCGCGGATTCACTCTACAGCGTACTGAGTGCACTGCAGACAGCAGCTGTACTGGACCCTGAACTCAAGGGAGAACTCCTGGCAGTCCTGGCAGCATTCTGCTGGGCAGCTGGTGGCCCAATCTATAGAAAGGGACTGGACACCACAGATCCTTGGTCAGGAAACCTCATGCGGCTAGCCCTAGCCTCTCTTGGATTCCTGGCACTGATGGTAACCCAGGGGACACTTTCAGAATCTCTGGCCCGGGTCAGTACATCCATTGCAGTCTGGCTCATTCTTTCTGCATTCACTGCACTGGTCCTGGGAGACTGTCTTCTTCTCAGATCACTGAAAGACATCGGGGTTGCCCGCACCATTCCCATCAGTTCCACGTACCCCTTGTTTGTGGTGGCGTGGTCTGCGCTCTTCTACGGGAAAGAGACCAGCCTCCTGATGGTTCTCGGGACCGTTTTCATTGTTGTTGCCATCAAACTTATCTCAGAACCCAAACAAAAACTGTCCGTAGATGCTTCCCTGTACACCAAAGGGGCAGTCATCGCTCTTTCTGCAGCTATATGCTGGTCAATCAGTATTGTGATGCTGGACTATCTCACCAAGGTTCTTCCTTCAGAAGCTGTGGCAGGATTTCGGTTCATTGTGTCGTCAGTTATTCTGTCAGCTATTGTCTCTCGCAGTGGATTTTTCTGGGACAAAAACTCCCTCATGTGGATTGGTATTGCGGGAGGGCTGGTACTGATTGTGAGTAACTACGCATTTGTGGAGGCAATTAGAATGGTGGGATCTGCAACAGTGGCTCCTATAACATCAGTCTATCCCGTGATCTCAGTTTTCGTAGCGGCAATTTTCTTAAGAGAAAAACTTACCCCTAAGGTTCTGGCAGGAACATTTCTTTCATTTTCAGGCGTCATGCTTGTAATCCTGGGTTGAATGAGTTGAGGGTTACATAAAGCCAGTGAATCGGATCTGCGCGGAAGGTATGACGTCAGATCTTTCTGTGGCTATCAAAGGGATATGAATACTGTCTAATTCTGGTCCAGGAGTGGCATGAGATAGATCGAGCATCCAGGCAGAGTGCGTTCATTTACTGCAAAATGGCTCCTCCTCTGCAAAATGCTATAAACCGGGATATCTATAGTACTAGAATGAGCAAGGAACTTGCTGTCACGAAGCTTCTCGCCAACAAGACAACAGTGGCCATTCTCCTCCTCTTAAAGACTCAGCCCCTCCACTGCCGCAAAATAGCTACAATTCTTCATAAGGGAGAAACCGAGATAGCCAGGAAGCTCTCTCAGCTTGAACGGGTAGGGATTGTCAGGGGAGAGTGGATCTACAAGGATAGGAATATTAAAGTATATTTCCTGGAGGTTGATGCCATCAGCATCCAGATACGTGCAGAAGGAGTACACGTGCAGTACAATCCAGAAAAAAAAGGGAATTTCTACTCTTTGGAGAGCATTTTTAGTGTTGATATCCCTGAACCCACCACTTTCATTGATAGGCACCAGCAACTGGAAGTGCTTGATACCTTTTCATTTGTCGTTGTCACAGGAATTGCTGGCATAGGAAAGACTACCCTGGCATCATACTATGCTCATCTGCTCAAGGAGCGCGGGAAAAAGGTGTTCTGGCACAGTTTTTCAGAACTAGATTCAGTACCTTATGTAGTGAAAAAACTGGCCACCTTCATGGCCTCTCTGAACCATCCTGAGCTTCTAGACTATTTGAAATCTGATGGCTCTGATATGCGGGTGATCGCTGCTTTCCTCATGGAGGGAATGGGGGATGAGAGGACGGCCTTTTTCTTTGATGATTACCACCTGGTGATGACTGAGCCCATGAATGAGCTTTTTGGTTCATTGAAGGGATGCAGGGGAAAGATATGTATAGTCTCCCGGTACAGGCCCCCGTTTGTGACAGCATTCGATGATGTCTCAGAGATACGACTGGGAGAGATGGATATAGCGAGTACCAGAGAAATGTTGAATAAGAAAGGATATCATGTTCAGGCAGAGTCTGTAGAGAGAATATGGGAAAAGACGGGAGGTCATCCTCTTGCAGTGGAACTCCTCTGTCAAGCAGCATCCGGTGAAGACTCCAGGCTGGCGATGGAAGAGATTCCTTCATCTGATGTTGAGACGTTCCTGTGGGACGAGATCTATGCCCAGCTGTCCCCTGAAGAACAACGGATGCTGATGATTCTGTCAATTTTTATGAACCCTGTAGCAGCAGCTGAGGTAGAGCCACTGTGTCCCTTTCCGCATGTGAGAACAGTCCTCAGGCAATTAATGAAGAAGAACCTGATACGAAGAGTGGACAGCAAGTACATTCACCATGCTGTCACCCGATCTTTTTGCCAGTCTCTTCTCTATGACGCTGAAAGCCTTCACTGCGAGGCAGCAGATGTATGCTTGCAGCGAGAGACTCCTGCCAGTATCATGGAAGCTGTGTACCATCTGGTTGCAGGAGACATGCATGACAGGGCAGCCCAGGTGATCCTGGACTACTACGACATGCTCATAAATGAAGGATATTCAGAATCTCTCCTGGAACTCCTGGAAGAATTGAAAGCCCCCGAGTACAGACATCAGCTCACAGAAGTTGAAGGAGAGGTCCACATGTTGAGTGGCGAGTATGACACAGCCATTGCCTGCTATACCAGTATCGTACGTGAATCGTCCCCTGGCCATTCTTCTCTCTACAGGAAACTGGGAGAAGTATATGAAAGGAAAAGAGAGTACCAGAAAGCCAGATCTTACCTCGAGAAAGGACTCTCCCTGGCAGGGTCAGACCTCCTGGAACAGGGGAAGATACAGGTCCAGCTCGGCACTGTGCATGCTGCTCTCAGTGAGGTGGGAGAAGCCCTCACCTGCTGTGAAAA
>JACVGW010000093.1:3446-9486 GCA_018992565.1 Theionarchaea archaeon | reverse complement strand
CTGGGCTGTTTCACCCAATACAAAAAAAGTGGCAGGAATTCCATATCTTTTCAATTCCTGAACAATATACGGGAGGCCCTCCTCCATTCCCTTGCACGTTGAGAGGACAGGGGGAACGTCACACTCCACATCAATGGTAATGAGCACGAAGATTACGGGAGGTTCTCTCTTGTAGAATTCGCCCTTCCCTGAATACACCTTATCTAAATCTAAGGCTATATCGGGATAATCGTATGCTTCAAATTTCCCATAATACACATATGAAACATCATACCTGTCCAGCATGCTCTTGTCACCTTGATACAATAACCTCATGTCTTCTATTCTGGATTCATCGGGAAATCCAAATCCCAGAACAGGAGAACGTTCGGATACCTCAGCTATTGCAGGCGCCTGAAACCATCCTGATGCCACAGTGCCTGCAGCAGAATTATCCTTCAGCCATACAAAGGAGGGGTACTCGGATTCAGCAGGCTGTAATTTCGATGCATATTCCTGGGAAGAAATCAAACATAACCAGAACACAAAAATGAGGATTATCACTGTCCACTTCTTGGCTACCAGAAAATCATATATGAAAAAGGCGCCAAACACACTCAGGGCAAAGGTAGCATACACTATATTGGTGGGCTGCACAATAGCAAGGATACCACCTGCACTCAACGACACAGCGAATGTGTCCCTTCTCAATCCGAGGATGGCCAGGGCAGGGAGAACAATCGTGACTCTGTCAAGTGAGTATTCCAACTCTGGAAATCCCAGCACTGGATTAATGGACGGAAGATGATAGACAAAGTAGACTAGAAAGGGAGAAGCGACCACCAGAGAAAGAGACACGATTTTCAGCAAGGAAGTCCTCTTTTCTTCATCAAGGAGAATATGTGCCCCAATTACTAGAAAAAAGAAGAATGCTGCTGTAAATTGAGTCATGACCACCAGCCCACCCAGAATCCCGCTGATGAGATAATTTTTCTTCAGGAAGTAGAGAGCAGCAGCCACCAAAATGAGAGCAAGTCCCAGAGGGGAAAACAAGAATCCAATATCAATGAAAGCAGGCACCCCCACAAGGAAGAGAGAAGACAACAAAGCAAGAGCAGGAGTATAGTAGCTGGAGATAAGAGTGTACCACATCGCGAGAAGAAGAACCAATATGAAAGGGGGAGCCCATACGGTCAACAATGACTCAGGAACCACTTTCAATAAGATTGCTACTAACGCATGATATATCGGAGGGTACACCTGGGCCCTGCCATCAGGTCCAAAGGATCCCGTGTCATATAGATACGTGTGGTTAACAATATTTCCCGCAATTCGGACATGGTAGAACCCTTCCCATGACAGCATAGTATGATATGCTTTCAGAGGTATACAACACAGGAGAAATGTCAGAGTCACAATGAGGATGAGGGCCAGGGTTCGCTTGGAATTCATTGTCTGTTGTTTCTTGTTGCTTTTTATAAAGATATCATCGAGGTGATCCCCAGGAGCTGAGACCGGCCAATGCATTCAACGGAAATGCCCGTTACTACCCTGGTAATGGACAACCCTCTTGTTTTCGCTCCCCGGACTATGCATCGAATATTCTGATACGGGTAATTCCCACTTGGGAATATTCAGTGGAGATTTCCAGGGGCCCCCATTACCTTCTGAGCATACCAGTTTGCCCCAGTATCTCATACTTTTTCCACACTTCTGGTGTGTCAATATAGTAAAATGCAGAAAACACCTCGGGATACCTGAGAATCAAATCAAATACCTCTTTCTTCTTTTCCTGAGAGAATTTATCCTCGTAAATTCCCCACAGCACATTGGGAACAAATCGTTCATCAAATCGTAACTGGGTCTTGTACTCTCTGTAAAGAGGAGATAAGGGAGCTGGCGACAAGAAAAGTAGCTTCACCAGAGAGCCCAGTTCATTCAGGATACCCATCATATACACTGTCTCATAGAAATCTCCCATTGTTTCAAAGGGGAATCCCCACATAAAGGTGGAAATAACATGTTCCATGTATTGTACCGATATTGAGACAACTTCCTTAATTTGGGGAATAGAGATCTGCTTTCCTATCCTCTGTAGTATCTGTTCCGATCCTGATTCAATCCCGTACTGGATGCCATTGCACCCCGATTGAGCCATAACGGAGAGAAGATTGCCATCCATGAGGTTGATTCTTCCTAGGCACCGCCACGTGATATCTATGTCATTTTGCAGCTGGTGACAGAACTGCGTAACCCACTTTCGATTCAACACAAAAGTATCATCATTGATATGGAAATCAGTCACACCGCAATCATGCAGAAGGGCTATTTCCTCCATGACATTGGAGACACTGCGCTGTTCTGTGTGATATCCCCACAGTGATGCCACTTCACAGAAAGTACACCTGTAGGGACACCCCCTGGCAGTGATAACCCCTGCCTGGTCATATTGTGTGAGATCAATCTTGTCATAGGCAGGGAAAGGTACTTCATCCAGGGCATGAATGCGCTCTCGTGGGGGGGTAGCCACTACACTCTCACCAGATCTGACAACAATTCCTTTGACATCTTTGTATGGTGCACCCTGAGCCAATTCAGTTATAGTAGTCTCTCCCTCTCCCTTTACCACTATATCTATCCATGGAAATGCCTCCATCAACCTTTCAGCCACAGAACTGGGTCCTGGTCCTCCCAGAATAATGGTTTTCTCCGGGGTCTCATCCTTTACCTTCTGGAGAGCGGGCAGTAAGAAGGGAAGTACATTAAAAAAGCAGCCAAGAGCTATTACATCTTCTGAATCTGCAAGAAATTTCACTATATTGTGGTAGTCCAATGGATTCTCATAGGTTGACATCTGATAGTCGCGAAAATCCACGTGACACCCACTTTCCTCCAGTACAGCAGCAATATACAGAGGCCCTCCAGGTACTGTCTTGTCACTCTTCAGGGGAGGTACCAGATTCACCAACGTTACAGATTCCATGGACATCTTTCCCGCTGTGCTGTTTCCGCTTATATATATTTCGTGTGATTGGTTGTATTCTCTCTGTGACAGAGAAACCCTTTCTCACTCCACCGGCACCCACTCCACATTGGTGAACTTCCATAAATCTCTCCGCTTCCCTCGCAGAAAACTATTTAAGGGAGGAAAGAGTGAAGCAAATGGAGGTGAACCCATGATAGAGCAAGCTTTAGGTCGTGCCATGGTGGATGCAGCTTTCCAGGAAGAGCTCTTTTCAAACCCAGAAGGGGTTGGAGGAGAAATGGGACTTTCTGCGGAAGAAATCGCTGTGCTGAAGACCATGGATATGAACGAGTTCACAGAATTCAGAGAGAAGCTCAACGTTAACATGAGCAAGTTGCCCATTGTACCTATTTTCTGTGCTGCATACTAACCAGGAACTACTATGACATCCTGCGACAGGTTTTACAGGTTTTGTGAATTTGGTAGGGAAGCTGTCTATGACATTGATGGAGCCACAGCGTTCTTCGTCAATAAGGTGGAATCACAGCTGCTGGACTGCCTGCAGAGAGGAGAATCCCTGACAGAGTGTATTCTTGCGCTCAATCCTGAGTACGATAACGAGGAAATCGAGAATGCTGTAGAGCATATGAACAAAGAAGGTCTGCTGGACAGCCCATACATTCCCTACCAAGATCTTCCCAGAGTGTACACACTGGCATTAAATGTAACACAGCGGTGCAACTTACGCTGCAAGTACTGCTATGTAGAGAACCCTGGTTCTCAGCCCACCATGGATGAAGAGACAGCCAGGAAAGCAGTTGACTTCATTACTGAGGTCGAGGATATTGATGGATTTGGCATTTCCTTTTATGGAGGAGAACCCCTGTTGAACTTCCCCGTGATTAAGTCCACCATCGAGTACGCCTCCCAGGTGGGAAAGGAAAGAGGGTTCCCTGAGGTAACGTATCATGTCACCACCAATGGTACCCTGCTCACAGATGACATGATTGACTTTTTTTGTGAACATGAGATCGATGTCATGGTGAGCATTGACGGTCCTGCTGATATCCACGATGCTATGCGGGTGACTCCTGAAGGCAGGGGGACGCATGAAAAGGTTTCTCTCGCGTTGCAGAAGCTAATTAGTGCCAGAGGGAAACACAAGATCAGTGTCAGTGGAGTTGTCACCAACATGGGAAGATTGAAAGATGTATATGCATATTTTAACCAGTTTCCTTTGCGAGACATTAAGCTATCCTATGTGCGTTACCTGGATGAAACCAGGAAGAAGGACTATGCTTTATCTGTAGCCCAGAAACACCAGTACATGGAGGACATGCACGATATTGCACTTCAGTGTTTCGATCTGCTCATGAAGGGAATACGTCCTCCCTACTACAATTTTGAGAACAAAATACTGCAGCTGTGGAAACACTCCAAGAAAAGCTATTTCTGCCCTGCAGGGCTGAGACGATTCGGTATATCCCCAGGGGGGGAAATCTATCCCTGCGGACCCGCAGCAGATCTGGGAGAGTTCCAACTGGGGACAATTCACGGAGGGCTGGACCCGGAAAAGGTGGAGGCCTGGGTGACATTTTCATCATTCCAGAATAGAAAAGAGTGTGAGCCATGCTGGGCGCGGAACCTGTGCATTGGGGGGTGTCCCCTGCAGTGGCTGCGAGATCTGGATGACGAACGGTGTGAAATCAGCAGATACTCAACTGAATTGGCCATTGCTTTGTATGCGGCAGTGAAGGAGAAGAATGAACTCATGCTGGCCTCTTTTGTCGATGAGGAATTTCTCTCGAAGATTAAGAGGGCTCTTCAGGACATCAAATAGTGATGTACAGACTTTTTGGAATCTCTATCCAGCAGTGATACTGCCTGAGACGTGACCGCGTTGCGAGAAGTTGGTTCGTTATAAGGCTGGAGAGGTACTCCTGGACTGCAGGAGCTCACCACGTTGTTGTATCCACAGGACGGAAAGATCATGTATCATTCAGGAACATCTTGTTTTAGCCACTCCTCCATGAAAGCTACTAACGATTTCTGGGCACCATCCAACCCTTGGACCGTGTCATTTCCTTCATAAACAATGTACTCATCGGGACTGTGTGACCTGGCTCCATGTCCCAGTGCACCCATGACGTACGGCATGTGTAACACTTCACTGAACAGGTAGAAGGGAGCACTTCCTGCTAGATATGGCCACACTTCGGGCTCATAGCCGAACTGGCGACATGCTGTAATCATAGCCTGGACCACGTTCTCTGTGACGGGAACTTTCGACCAGTTGTAGCCCACGTCCAGGAGGCGCAGCTGTATATCGCTGTAACCCTTCTTATCCAGATGATTTCTTACCAGAGGAACCATTTTATCCCGTTCTTGGGTTGGTACCAGCCGAATATCAATCTTGGCTGTTGCTTTGTGAGGAAGGAGAGTCTTGGAACCTTCTCCCGTGTACCCTCCCCATATTCCATCAATATTCAGCGTTGACGTATACAACAACTTCTTGATGAGAGTTTCGGGATCTTTCTCATCTTCTACGAACTTCTCAACTTTCATTGTCTCTTTGAAGGGTTCAGGGTCAAAGGTCTTTACAAGGTTCTTGATCAGTGACTGGTCCTCAGGTGAGGGTGGAGCCACATCATCATAGAAGTGGTCAACCAAGACAGTATTGCCATTGTTATCTGTCAGAGTGGATAACGCATCTATCAACCTCCATGCCGGAGAGTCCACCCAGGCCTTGTTAGATCCATGAATGCCAAACTCAGTGGGGCCTCTTCCCCATGATGCGCCTGAGCACTCCAGCTCGAAGTAGATAATACCCTTCACACCCAGATACAGTGTTACCTTCCCCTTGGTATCCTGCAGAAAAAAGGGAAATATGCATGCATCTGCCTTTAACTGGTCTTTTCTGGCTTTGACAAAATCAGGGAGGTGGGGGCTTCCCAGTTCCTCTTCTCCTTCTGCCACCAATAACAGGTTAAAGGGAAGGTCGCCTTCAACGTTCTGGATGGATTCTATGGCATTTAAGAAGGTCATGGTGGGTCCTTTGGTATTGATGGCTCCTCTGTTGAACAATGCAGTCACAGG
>JACVGW010000093.1:0-3346 GCA_018992565.1 Theionarchaea archaeon | reverse complement strand
TCCAGCAGGGTCTTGAGGTTTTGAAAATGCTGTTCCTTGTGGGTGTCTATGTAGTGGTAAATTCTCTCAAGGTTCATAGCCACAGTAGGGAGAAGAAGTTTTAAATCTTGACTTCTCTTTCAACAAGATTATATAGAGTGAATTGTTGTGAACCCCATGATTGAGGAGTGTATACTGAAATATGATACAAGAGGAATGAAAGAAGTGAGGAACGCCTTACCAATGGATTTCTGCAGAGAGGCTGCAGACTTCCTGAGAACCCGCATGGATACGGTCTTGATAACCACTGGGTTTTATGTTTCTGGGTATTGTGAGACGGATGGGCCACCTGGGGCTGTACTGCTGGGTGAAGCGCTCACTGACCTGGGGAGTACTGTGGGGGTTGTGACAGACAGGTACTGCTATGAGGTGCTGAAAAAGGCAAGAGTACCACTTGAGGTCTATGAGTTTCCTGTCACTGGGGAGAAAGAGAGCCGAGAGTATGGAGAAGAGCTTCTGTCCAGGGTAGATCCCTCTGTAATGGTGTCTATTGAGCGGTGTGGAAGAGCCAGAGATGGCAGGTACTACAACATGAGGGCACTGGATATATCGTCACATACAGCACGAATTGATGTCCTTTTCGACGTTCCCTGGAGTGTGGGAGTCGGTGATGGGGGAAACGAAATTGGCATGGGGAACGTCTATGACAGTGTGAAAGAAGCAGTTGTCAAGGGAGATATTATTGGCTCTGTGGTGGAGACTACTCATCTGGTTGTGAGTTCAGTTTCGAACTGGGGAGTCTACGGGTTGCTGGCATATCTTTCCATCAAGGAAGACAGACTGCTCCTGAAAAGCGAAGATGACATTCTATCAAGACTTGTGAGAGCTGGTGCTATCGACAGTGGCAGTGGTAGACATATACTTGCGGTGGATGGGTTCTCTCTTGAAACGACGAATGAGATTATTGATGAGCTGAAAAAGGAAACCATGCTATGAGTGGCAGCAGGAAAGAAGGGATTGGAGCCACCATACGAGGCAACTTTTATATTTGCCAGAAACCAGCACATTACATGCTGACCTTAGTTGTAGGAGAAGCTGCCCTGGAATTGGTTCCTTTGTCCATAGCCAATCATCCTGTCGTACTCAGATCAGCAAGAAAGAGAGGGAAACCTCCCGGAGCCATGTTACTGGATTCGAATTTCCATCATGCTGCTATGAAGACTCTGGATGATGCAGAAAGGAGAGGACGGCCTGATATCGTGCATGTCATCTTGTTGTGTGCTCTGGAGTCTGTGGTGGCCAGAAAAGGAGATCTGACCCTGTATATACATACGTATAATGATTATTGTATTTGGGTGAATCCCGAAACGAGAATTCCCAGGAGTTACAATCGATTTTGTGGACTATTTGAACAATTGCTGGAGAAGGGCTCCATCCAGAATTTCTTGAAGGTTGAAGAGAAGTCCCTGGCAGAGATTCTGGAGGAGTTGCCCGGTGAGAAAGTGGTCCTAGAAAGGGGTGGCAGCCCCTTCAAGATCCAGAAAGATGCTGTTTGTGTGGTGGGAGGATTCCCTCACGGTGGGTTTTTGACTGAGCTCTCCCATCCAAAGGTCGCGATAACAGAATATCACCTGCCTGCATGGACAGTGGTCAATGAGATTTTAGTGAGGTATGAACTTCTATGAGATGGAGAAAGCGAAGAATCCAGTCTCTAGCCAGAGAGAGCATAGAGAACCTCTTTGAATTGGCTGATGAAGCCTACTCATCTCACCCTGACAGAGCCCACAGGTACATGGAGATTGTCAGGAATATTTCAATGCGCACCAGAGTTCGTATACCTCGCCATTTGAAACGGCGGTTCTGCAGGAGATGCCATCACTTCTTGGTGCATGGGGATAACTGCAGGGTGAGAACAAGGAATGGGAAAGTGGTAGTCACCTGCCTGGATTGTGGAAATGTCATGCGCATCCCCTTTGTCCATGAAAAGAAGCATAGAGCAAAGAACCTTACGGATACCCGTTGAAGAGATTTCGAAAAAAAGGGAAGAAAGGGAGGAAAGGATTGGAGCATGCGATAAGTTGGCTCGTCTGGTATGTCCAACTTACTATTATAATAGAAGCTTCCCCTTTATAAAACTTTCGGTTGCGATAGTAGCTTTCGAGATGAAAAGTTGCGAAAATCACGAAAATGAGTTGGAAGGTATTGGGGAGAGCTTAGAACGACGGAGTTAATGGCAGGGAATTGGTTTCCGGAAGTATCAAAAGCTACCATGTTAATAGAAAGGTTTATATGTAAAGGTCAAATGGAGATTCGAGGTGTTTGCATGCCAGAGAAGAAATCAAAGCAAGAAGTGAAAGATGAAGACGTTGTGTACATCGGTAGGAAACCGGTGATGAGCTACGTGCTCGCTGCCGTAACTCAGTTCAACACAGGAAACTCGAATAAGGTGGTACTTAAGGCCAGAGGAAGAGCAATTTCCAAGGCTGTTGACGTATCTGAGATCGTGAGAAACAAGTTCATACAGGAGCTCAATATTGATGACATTAAAACTGGCACTGAAGAAGTCAAGCGAGAAGATGGCTCAGTATCCAACGTGTCGTCAATTGAGATCTACATGTCGAAGTAGTCCACCTCAATAGCTTTTGTTTTTGAATCTTTCTTTTCTTTGTTTTGTGGAGATTGAACTATCTAGCTGCAGAAACACCAAGGCGCAAGGACTGACAAAATGAGATAGGTACAATTAACCAAACTTTTAAATGGACCTAATAAGGATTAAACCATGATTAAAATAGGCGAGGATGTCAGGAGGCTTCCTGATTGGGAAGTGCCAATGACCATTTGGTGGGATCGGGAAAAGAAGGTTGTGAAAATGATTGATCAAACATGCCTTCCTGACAGAGTAGAAATTATTGAATGTAATACCTGGAAATGCATAGAAGAGGCTATTTCTGTGTTAAGGATTAGGGGGGCTCCTGCACTGGGTGCTGCTGGTGCATATGCCCTGGCTCTTGAAGCACAGCGTTGTGAAGGTACTGAAGAAGAATTTTTTGAGAAAATGGGTGAAGTGAAGGAGATTACTGGCATTCGACCTACTGCAGTCAATTTGGGTTGGGGTGTAAATAGAGTACTTGACGCGTTACGGGAAGGTAAAGGGTCTGGAGTCGAGAGACTGAAACACATAGCTTTGGAAGAGGCTGAAAAGATAGTTGAAGAAGACATTAGGGCAAATAAGATGATTGGCGAACACGCACTGAAAATCTTCAAGAATAGTAAGCCAAAAGATGGAAGTATATATAAAATTCTTACTCACTGTCATGCAGGCTCTCTGGCTACCTGCGGATATGGCACTGTTTTCGGGGTTTTCAGG
>JACVGW010000092.1 GCA_018992565.1 Theionarchaea archaeon | reverse complement strand
CAAAGTGATCGAAATCAGATTTCACGGTCGAGGTGGCCAGGGAGCTGTAATAGCTTCTGAAATTCTTGCAGATGCCGCGTTTCGTGATGGAAAATACGTTCAAGCCTTTCCTATGTTCGGTGTGGAGCGCAGAGGTGCTCCTGTTACTGCTTTCACCCGGATTGATAGTAAGCCTATACGGATAAAATTCTTCATCTACAACCCTGACTACGTGGTGGTCCTTGATCCCACCCTGGTAGGACAGGTGGACGTGGCTGCAGGATGTGGAGTGTCCTCCTCCTACAAGAAGCAGGAAGAGGGAAAAGCCATGATCCTCATCAATACATCCATGGACCCCAAGGATGTGGAATTGAAGGGGCCTTTTTCCATAGCTACCGTGGATGCTACATCAATCGCTGTTAAATACAAATTAGGGTCAAGACAGGCTCCTATTGTTAATACAGCAATACTGGGAGCATTTGCCAAGGCCACCGGCGAGATTGACCTGGACTTATTGTTGACTGCTGTTAGAGAGGGCGTTCCTGCAAAACAAGAAGAAAACGCCCAGGCAGCCAAAGATGCATACGAGATGGTGGTACTATGAGTGAAGTCAAGTTTAGAGGGGCACATGACCTGCCTCCATGTTCTATTTCTGTCACCCATGAATTGACCAAGACGGGAAACTGGAGAAATGCGAAACCTGTATTTCATAAGGAGAGATGCATACAGTGCGGTATTTGCTGGAAAGTGTGTCCCAATGCCTGCATAAAGCTGGGCGAATACCCAGAATGGGACATGGATTACTGCAAGGGCTGCGCCGTATGTGCGGAGGAATGTCCCAAGGACGCCATTGAAATGGAAGATGAACGGGTGATGATATGAGTACTGTGAAGGTAATAACTGGAAACCACGCTGCCTCTTTTGGAGCCAGAGATTCCCGGGCAGAAGTCATTGCTGCCTATCCCATAACTCCACAGACTCAGATTGTTGAGCTGCTCAGCGAATTCTGCGCTGACGGCACGTTAAAGGCCAAGTTCATCAAGGTGGAGTCAGAGCATTCTGCCATGGCGGCATGCATCGGAGCTTCAGCAGCTGGAGCCAGGGCATATACTGCAACGTCTGCCCACGGTCTCGCCTTAATGCACGAGATGTTGCACTGGGCGGCCAATGGAAGACATCCTGTGGTGATGGCCAATGTTAACCGTGCCATGGGTCCTCCCTGGAGCATCTGGACTGATCAGAATGATTCGCTGGCTCAGAGGGATACTGGATGGCTGCAGTTCTACTGCGAGAGCAATCAAGAAGTGTATGATACCACGATGATTGCCTTCAAGGTGTGCGAGCAGGTTCTCCTTCCTGGTATGCTGGTTCTGGATGCTTTTATCCTATCTCACACGTATGAGCCAGTGGAGATGCCAGATCAGGAGCTCATTGATGAATTTCTACCGCCTTTTGATCCACCGTACAAGATGGATTTAAAGGATCCACACGCCTTTGGTGCCCTGACCACACCTGAATGGTACATGGAATTGCGTTACCTGATACAGGAAGCACATGAGAAGGCATTGGTGAAGGTACGCGAAGTAGAAAAGGAGTTTGGAGAAACCTTTGGACGTCACTATGGTCCACTGGAGCTGTACCGGTGTGACGATGCTGAAGAGGTCATACTTATTGCAGGATCTACTGCTTCTACAACCAAGGATGCTGTGGATATTATGCGAAAGGAAGGAAGAAAGATTGGATTGGCTCGAATCAAGCTATTCAGACCATTCCCTAACAAGGAAATCCGGGACATCGCATCCAGAGTAAATAAGATGATTGTGATCGACCGGAACATATCTTTCGGAAATCAGGGGATCTTCTTCAACGAGATCAAAGCCAGCCTCTACCAGACTAAGCATACTCCCCCCGTGTACGGATTCGTTGCGGGCTTGGGAGGCAGAGACATGAAAATAGACGACATCACGGGAATTGTGAAACAAGCTGAGACCTGTAATATTGAGGAAATTCTCTGGTGGGGGGTGAAACTATGAGCAAGAGTGAGAAAAAAATGATGCGGGCAACAATCCCCGAAGAGGAATACATGTTCCCGGGCACGGTGGACTGCCAGGGATGTGGAGCTGCATATGCTATGCGACTCGCCCTTAAAGCGCTGGGACCTCAGACCATGGTGGTCATCCCCGCGTGTTGCTGGTCAATTATTGCAGGACCATTCCCTACCTCTGCTTTGAAGATGCCTATCTATCACACTGCGTTCGAGACAGCTGCAGCTGTTGCCTCAGGTCTCAAGGCAGGCCTCAACATCAGAGAAAGGGATGCAACTGTTTTGGCTTGGGCAGGAGATGGAGGGACTTTTGATATCGGTGTACAGGCTTTATCTGCTGCAGCAGAACGTGATGAAGACATCATCTACGTGTGCTATGATAATGAAGCCTACATGAATACAGGTATTCAACGATCATCTGCCACACCGTGGGGAGCATGGACCACAACCACTCCCAGGAAGCATCCAAAGGATAGGCCAAAGAAGAACATGATGGAAATCATGGCAGCACACAAGATCCCCTATGTCGCAAGTGCAACAGTGGGTCACCCAGAGGATTTTGTCAGAAAGCTTAAAAAGGCGAAGGAGATTAGGGGGACACGGTTTTTCCACGTACTGGCTACATGTCCAACAGGATGGAGAAGCCCACCTGAACTGATGCTGGAGTTGCCCCGACTTGCAGTGGAGACCCGTGTGTTCCCGCTGTATGAGATCGAGAACGGGGTCTATTCCATCAATAGGAAACCAAAACAGAACATTCCTGTCGCGGAATACCTCAAAGTTCAGGGACGATTCAGACACCTGACAGACCAGCAGATCCAGTACATTCAAGACCATGTGGATGAAACCTGGGAACTACTCCTCAAGAAAGAGAAATTAGGTAGATTATTCTAGGTGATGCAATGTTTGTAGAAGTGAGATGGCACGGACGAGGAGGCCAGGGCGTCGTTACTGCCTCAGAGTTACTGGCAGGAGCAGCTCTGGCAGAAGGTAAGTACCTGCAGGCATTTCCTGAATTTGGGCCTGAACGAATGGGAGCTCCCATCAAAGCCTTTACCCGGATATCTGATGGCCCCATTGAAATTCACTCCCATGTGTACACTCCCGATGTTGTTGTGGTTTTGGACCCATCGTTACTGGAAAATCCCGCCATTACAGAAGGTCTCTCTGATGAAGGGAAGCTAATTGCGAATTTTTCCGGTACTCCTGATGAGGTTCGAAAAATCACCAAGTTCATGGGCAGGATCTACACAGTGGATGCCACCCGGATTGCCATGGAGACTATTGGAAGGCCCATTGCCAACACCTGTTGTGTGGGTGCACTGGTCAAAGTGACCGGTCTGGTGGCACTTGAGCAGGCCGAGAACCAGATTCGCCAGATGCTGGAATCCAAGATAGGAAAGAAAGGAACTGATGCCAATATTGAAGCTTTGCGACGCGCATACAATGAGGTGAGATCATGAAAGAGAAAGGATGGAAGGAATGCTTATGGGGGGGCTTGATTGTGGATGCGGGGAACTCTGTCCTGTACAAGACAGGAGACTGGAGATCTCAGAAACCAATCAGAGACGAGAAGAAGTGTACTGATTGTCTCCAATGCTGGATCATGTGCCCGGATGCAGCCATCAAGGTGAAAGATGGAAAAGTAGTTGGAATTGACTATGACTACTGCAAAGGGTGCGGGATCTGCAGTAAGGTTTGCCCCTTCGATGCTATTGAAATGAAAGAGGAGGGAGAACAATGATTCAAGCACTCTCCGGCAATACAGCAGTAGCCTATGCCATGAAACAGGTCAACCCTGATGTCGTGGCAGTCTATCCTATAACTCCTCAGACTGTAGCTATGGAACGATTTGCTGATTATGTCGCAGATGGAGATGTGGATACAGAGTTGATTATGGCAGATTCGGAACACTCTGCCATGTCCTGCTGTATCGGAGCTTCTCTGGCAGGTGGACGGGTAATGACCTCTACGGCATCAGCAGGATTGGCTTTGATGTGGGAAGTCCTGTATGTGGCTGCCTCCAACAGGTGTCCTATCGTCATGAATGTGATGAACAGGGCACTTTCTGCTCCCATTAACATTCACTGTGACCATTCAGATGCCATGGGAGCCAGAGACTCCTCATGGATTCAGATTCATGCAGAGAACGTGCAGGAAGCATACGACAACATTATTCAGGCGGTCAGAATTGCAGAACATGAAAATGTCAGACTGCCTGTGATGACCAACATGGACGGGTTCACCTTATCCCATGCCACTGAGCGTCTGGAAACACTGGACGATCAGCAGGTTCAGAAATTTATTGGTAAGTTCAAAGCGATATACCCTCTTCTGGACGTTGACAATCCTGTAACGTATGGACCCTTGGACTTGTACGATTATTACTTCGAGCACAAGAGGCAGCAGGTCGAAGCCATGGAGCTGGCCTACGATGTGGTCAAGCGGATTGGTCAGGAATATGGAAAAGTGACTGGAAGGTCATTTGATATGCTGCATCCTTTTGAGATGGATGATGCAGAGATCGCAGTCCTGGCCCTTGGGTCTACATCAGGAACTGCGCGGGTTGCAGTGAGAGCAATGCGCCAGAAAGGTGTAAAGGTGGGGCTGGTGAAGCTGCGTGTATTCAGACCTTTCCCCAAAGATGGATTGAAAGAGATGCTCAAGGGAATGAAGGCAGTGGCAGTGATGGATCGATCTGACAGCTATGGTGCTTTTGGTGGCCCTGTTTTCAGTGAAGTGCGGAGTGCACTGCTTGGTGAAGACGTGGAAGTAGTCAACTACATTTACGGACTGGGCGGGCGTGATATCAGACAGGATCAGGTTGAACAGGTCATAACTGACATGAGCACTGTGGCCAAGACAGGGAAGGTAAAATCGTACGTCAACTATCTCGGGGTGAGATAAATGGTTAGTCTGAAGAAATTATCAGAAAAGGAAGAGCTACTGGCACCTGGACACAGGTTATGCGCGGGATGCGGTGCCTCGATTATTGTGAGGCAGGTTCTCCTTGCTGCTGAAGATCCTGTGGTTATTGCCAATGCTACAGGGTGCCTGGAAGTGGCCACCACCATCTACCCGTATACTGCCTGGAGAGTCCCCTGGATACATTCTGCATTCGAGAATGCAGCAGCCACCATTGCAGGTGTGGAGACCATGTACCAGGTGAAGAAACGGAAGGGCGAGATTACCAGGGACATCAAGTTTCTGGCCTTCGGGGGAGATGGAGGTACCTATGACATTGGAATTCAGGCACTGTCGGGAGCACTGGAGCGCGGACATGATATTCTGTACATCTGCTACAACAATGGAGCCTACATGAACACAGGTATCCAGAGATCATCTGCTACACCGAAGGGAGCTTCCACCACCACGAGCCCGGCAGGGAAGGTAATCCCCGGGAAGAGGAGGTTCCCGAAGGACTTGACTGCAATTGTAGCAGCTCACAATATTCCATACTGTGGACAGACCTCGCCGTCATTCTACAATGACCTCATTGGCAAGGTGCAGAAGGCCCTCAGTGCTGAAGGCCCAACCTTCCTTAATATTATCTCTCCATGTCCTCGAGGATGGAGGCATGAAACGGATCAATCCATTGCCATGGCAGAAGAAGCAGTAACCTGTTGTTTCTGGCCTTTATATGAAGTTGAGAATGGAGAGTGGAGACTCACTGGTTACTCCAAGCAGATTGCCGAGGGCAAGAAGGAAAAAACATCTGTCATTGACTGGATGAGAAAACAAGGACGATTCAGACACCTGTTTACCGACGCGAGGAAGCCCTTCCTGGATTCTATCCAGGAAGAAGTGGAGAGAGAATGGGAGAACCTCAAGAAACGATGCGGGTACTAGTATTAACCTTGTTTCATCCGGTATAGAGTGCAGTGAGCGCAGAATACTTTTCCTGTGCTCTCGCACTATCTATAAAAAGCCTGGAGAGGAGAGTGGTGTATCTCCACCGGAAGCCAGCTCCTATGAGCTGGCTAAACACGTTCTCTTGTCTTTCCTCCCTTTTTTTATTTGATCTTCTCCTGAGAATCAAGGGGCATTGCCACTATTGAAATTAAGTTCATCTGCTTCTTTGAAAGTCAAAGGCTCTTTTAATCCCTGAAAATGTTCCTGATTGAGGTAATATACTTCAAGTATCCTTTTTTTTCGAGGTTATAAAATAATGGCATGAAATTCTTTATATATAAATCCAGGTAGTATGACATACTCATCTTTCATCTTCCCTTCTTCTTTTTTTAACCTCTCTTTCTGAGTGGCTGCAACGTGTGTGGGCTAACCCTGTGAAGTACCAGATCAATTCAGCATAACCTATTTCTGGTGTGGATACGTGTTATAATGATGACCTCCTGCATCCTCTGTGGAAAGGACTCAGTACTATCCAGGGCACTCCCTGTGTGTCTCTCCTGCATCAGGACACATCCTGAAAAGGCTCTCCCCCTGGCTGAAGCTGTCCACAGAAGAATCAAGAGAGAATATGCAATGCCAGAAACACCTCCGGACCGGGGTGTCTTATGTGGGTTCTGCGTCAATGACTGCAGGATTGAAGAAGGATATTCTGGATACTGTGGAGTCCGCAGGAACACCCATGGGTCAGTAATGCCCCGATCTGGATCTGAAGATACTGCGTTTGTGGAATGTTACTACGATCTTCTGCCCACCAACTGCGTTTCCATGGACTACTGTGGGGAGAGACATAGCACTACTGGGAAGAATCTGGCTGTATTTTATGAAAGCTGCACCTACAATTGCCTGTTTTGTCAGAACTGGCACTACAGGACAGTATCTGGCACCATGAGTGTGGGTGAGCTGGTTTCTCGTGTGGATGAAGAAACAGCTTGTATCTGCTATTTTGGAGGAGATCCTACTCCTCAGATTATGCATGCACTCAATGTGGCAAAAAGAGTTGATGTACGTGTCTGTTGGGAAACGAATGGTGCCTTCTCCAGAAACCTTGCCAGGAGAGTGGGCAGAACAGCCTTTGCTTCTGGCGGTACAATAAAATTCGACCTGAAAGCTTATTCAGATTCTCTCCACTACGCCCTGTGTGGCGCGTCAAACAGGAATACACTCTCTAACTTCACGTACATTCATGAGCAATTCCACAGGAGAGAGCCCCCGATCCTGGTAGCCTCCAGCTTGCTGGTTCCAGGATACATTGATGAGAAAGAGATATCTGACATTGCTCAGTTCATTTCAGCTCTTGATCCTGACATACCCTATTCCCTGCTTGCGTTTCACCCTCATTTCAAATTCTCAGATCTCCCCTGCACGTCCCGGGAGCTGGCATATGGCTGCCTGGAAGCAGCGAGCAAACATCTCAGCAGAGTGGGAATAGGCAATCCCTGGCTGCTTACATGACTGTTATCGATTTCCATATTTTCAGCACGTTCTCTCAGGAATTTGCCTGCTATATCACCTATCTCCTTGCATTATATCTGTTCCGAAACCCTTATAAACCGCAAGCCTATGATAGGGATAACGTGGAAATTCAACTTCCCTGGGAACTTACAGTGTGCCAGGTCCGGAACAGACTTCTACCATCACTACAGACAGTCCTTAAGGTTTCGGGTGAGAAAAATGAGTCGAATTTCCACAGGGAAAAAACTGCCAAAATACTACAAAATTTATGAGCAAATCTACAATACCCCAGATACACCTTTGTATCAGATTACCAAGAATACTGGCATCTCCCGCAGTACGGTATCCCGTTATCTCAGAGAAATGTATGGTCTTTCCATTATCCGGGGCCCCATGCTCTTCCTGAAACCTGCCCAGAACTACCACCAGTATGCATGCTTACTCAAATTCAGCAACCCTATGAATGCATACAGTCATTTTGCTGGATTCCCGCACGTGAGAAACAGAACCCTGTGTGCAGGAACCTGGAACATCATGTTGATTTGTGAACGAATCATGGATTTCTCTCATCTGAAGGGGTTCCAGAAATCAGTTCTTCAAGGGGTCAAAGGGGCAACGTATCTCCCCAAGGTGAGTTATCTGAACTGGGATTCATCAATGAACAAAATATATAACATGCTATCTCTTCCGGAAGCGAAATCTGTTTTGTATGAGGAAATCAAGGAGAACTCCTGGGAATATCCAGAATGGACCCTGTTCGATTATTTCAAGAATGACATCAGAAAGCAGGCTATGCCTGTTCTCAAAGAGTATACTATTCGCTTCGAGCGCTACCAGAAGTGGATGTCCAGACTGCAGGAGGTGGCCCTGATTCAGACTGCATTCTACCCGAGAGGAATGGATACATACATCATCTTTGATTTTGTATTCAAATCTGACTATCACAGGCAGCTGGCTGACATTCTTGGGAAATTACCTTCCACCTCACTGTTCTTTTCTGTCGGCTCGTATTTTTTCGTTCGTCTCTTCCTGCTGAACAAGAGGGAAAAGGATGAGCTTTTCTCCCTTCTGTTTCGGCTGGGGGAACTGGATTTCTTCACTGATTTCTATTATACAGTGGTTGTGGCCACATCAGATTAGAGATTCTCCCTTCAATGCCGGAGATAACAGAGCAAACCTTTAAGAACACCTGTCTTCTGGCAGCATAATGATCGCCATTCTAGGTATTCCCGTAGCTTTTGCCACTATTCTCCTACTGGTACGGAAGAAGGTCAGCTACGGTGTGGCCATCATAGTCGGGAGTATTATTATTGGTGTCTTTTCTGGGTTCTCCATAAGGGAATTTGCAGATTGTGCAGTTGAAACACTTCGAGATGAGCAAACCCTCACGCTGACTGCAGTTATTACCCTTATTGGTATCATGGGATACAGTTTTAAGCAGACAGGCCAGATTGACAGAACCATAGATGAATTAAGGAAAATTTCAGGCGAAAAAACGATTCTTGCTGCCATTCCTGCTGCATTCGGCATGATGCCCATTCCCGGAGGGGCCCTCATGTCAGCTCCAGTGATAGAGCCTGAGGCAGATAGGCTGCACCTGTCTCCCGAGCACAAAACCTACTTGAATTTGTGGTTTCGGCATGCACTGCTCATCATCTTCCCTCTCAGTACCACTATTATACTGCCCGCAAGTCTGGCAGGTATCAGTGTTTTTAGCATGATTGGATTGCTGATTCCTCTCTTTGTCGTTGCTGTTGTCACAGGATACGTGATGGGGCTGAGGTCTATCAAGAAATGCGAGGGCCAGCATGGTCAAGGAAGTTTTCTGCGCGTATTATATGGATTGTCTCCCATACTGCTGGTGATTGCACTGAATGCTGCTGGAGTCCCTCTGGTGGTGGGCCTGATTCTGGGGCTGATCTTGCTGCTTTATGAGGGCAACCTCTCGGTCAAGGAGTCACTCCGTACAGTCGTGCGGGGAATATCAGTCACTATGGCACTATCCATGGTTGGACTTATGTTTTTCCGTCAGGTAGTCAATACGTCTCCTGTGGTTACACAGGTTATGGATCTTCTGGAAGGAAGTCCTGCAGCACTGCTGATCGTTGGGCTCCCCATCGTAGTCAGCCTGTTCATGGGACTTGCTCTCCTGTCTATCGGTGTATGTTTTCCCTTGCTGGAGCCGTTATCTCCCTTTTCCCCACCTGTTTTTGCCACTATCTTGTACACTTCAGCCTTTGCCGGATATCTGGCAAGCCCTCTGCACTTGTGCCTGATTCTGACAAAGGAGTATTTCCATTCTTCCTTGTTTGGAGTTTACAAGCGGTTTCTGCCTTCAGTTGGGATTATTATTCTCTATAATATCTGTTTTACACTGTTTTTCCTATGGCGGCTGTAGAGTGTGGATTTTAACTTTTTGGTGGGAGGTTCTTTGTTTC
>JACVGW010000091.1 GCA_018992565.1 Theionarchaea archaeon | reverse complement strand
TTTCAATGGCAACAACATAAGCAGCAGTCCTCAGAGATATTTTCTTCTCCTGTGCTTTCATCCACACTTTGTCAAACATTGCTACAAGCCGTTTTTCCAATCTGTCATTGATTTCTTTCTCTTCCCATTGGAGTCCACTGAGTGCCTGAACCCACTCCAGATGGCTGACAATGACGCCTCCTGCATTGGCCAGAATGTCTGGGGCGACATGGATTCCTTTTTTCTCCAGTACTGCATCTGCCTCAGGAGTTGTGGGTCCATTCGCACCTTCTGATATCGCTCCCGCCTTCACGTTCTCCACATTGTCCTTCCGGATCTGATTCTCCAGAGCAGCAGGAATGAGAATATCCACGTCCTGGTATAAAACCTCATCTCGAGGGCTAATTTCTGACTTCTCATACTTGGCCAGGCACTTATGCTTTTCCCTGCAATCCAGAAGTTCCTTCAAGTCGAGCCCATCTTTGTCAATGAGACCTGCAGAATAATCTGACACTGCCACAATCCTAGCACCCATCTCCTCCAGAAAGAGAGCAGCGTAACTCCCAACGTTGCCGAATCCCTGGACTGATACAGTCGCACCTTTCAATGACTTTCCCAATTTCTTGTAGAGCTCCCGTGTGGCAATTGCCACCCCGTGACCAGTAGCCTCTTTCCGCCCAAGGGACCCTCCAAGTACTTCAGGCTTGCCTGTGACAATAGCAGGCTCAGTATAACCTTTGAACATGCTGAAAGTATCCATCATCCAGGCCATGGTCTTTGAGGTTGTGAATACATCAGGGGCAGGAATATCAGAGTGGGGGCTCAAGATGGGCATAATTTCAGTGGTGAATCGTCTAGTTAATCGCTCTAGTTCAGATTCTGACAGCTCCAATGGATCGCAGATTACCCCTCCTTTTGCTCCCCCATAGGGTAGATCAGCCAGTGCACATTTCCACGTCATCCAGGCAGCCAGTGCTTCTACTTCTTCTCTGGTGACTCCAGGATGGTATCTCACGCCTCCTTTGGTGGGGCCCAGTGCGTTATCATACTGGCAGCGGAACCCTTTGAAACACCTGTAGCTACCATCATCCATTTTGACCGGAAAATTCACTTCCAGTACCAACTTGGGGCATTTCAGAATCTTCTGAACATATTCGGGGATATTTGCACACCCAAATGCCTTATCCACTTGTTGCTGAACCATTCGAGTTAGCGAGAATTCCATATGTCATACCTCAGATTCTTTTTATATGGACTTTTTCTTGCAGTCTTAAATAGGTTGTGATGTCAATCAGCACTTGTTTGCCATGCAAAGAATGTATGAACTGCATACACTGCATGAGAGTACAACTGAGACCGGGAATTGTGACTGGAAGCAAAAAGAGAAAAATCTCAAAAAAAAGGAGGGAAAGTAAAAAGTTACTTAGGAATTAAGTATCTTCTCGGCTTCTTCTTTGTCTGTGTCCATAATATATGAAATACCGCTGATATCAGCTGCCTCATGAGTCAAGGCTGCAATATCGTCCCTGCTGATGTACTCCAATGCGAACTTGCGTGACCCTGCCATAATCTGCCTCAACCCCTGGTGCAGTCGCTCCATGTACGTGTACAGCCCCATGGCACCTGTGGGAACCTCATCAAAGTTGCTGCCCAGATTTCTCTTCAAATCAGGTGCAGTCACAAAGATTTCTTCTTTGGTAGTTCCAAACCGCTCAATGTAAACAGGAACCATTCCTTCATTGATCTTCTTTCCAATAGTCTTCCCCACCATGGCAGCAGCGAGTGGTGCTCTGGCCATGCCAATCAACTTGAAATAGGGTGCACCCAGAGCCAGACCCTTGAACATCTGGTCCTCAAAGGCAAACCCACCGGCAATGGCAATGTCGGGGACGTACTCACCTTTCTTGGCAAGCTTGTCCGCGTACTGGTATAACAGCGAGTGCAGTTCCACCTCAGGAACTCCCCACTCGTTCATCATTCTCCAGGGCGACATGCCGGTTCCTCCTCCTGCAGCATCAACTGTTAAAAGGTCCAGTTCTGCCTTTGAAGCAAACTTTAAAGCACGGGCCAGATCCACCGGCCTATAGGCTCCAGTCTTCAGGAAGACATGCTTCGCACCATAGTCACGCAATTCTCTTATCCTCTTCATGAAAGCGGCTTCCGAAACCATACCCACTCGGGAGTGCCGTTCAAACTCTTTGAAGCTTCCCCTCTTGAAAGCCTCAATCACCGCAGGGTTGTCAGGATCAGGAAGTACTACATATCCTCTGGACTTGAGAAGTTGTGCTCTCTCAAGGGTCTTGAGCTTGACCTCACCGCCAATGTTCTTGGCACCCTGGCCCCATTTGAGCTCTACAGCGTCTGCATCCAGTTCTGATATAGCGTACTCATGGACACCCAGGTTGGAGTCCTCCACATTTGCCTGTACCACAATGGCACCATACCCTTTTTGCTGCCATTTCTTGTACAATTTGACTCTCCATTCCATATCTGGGGAGTGCTTGACCTTTCCATTAATAATTTCTGACCCAGAATCCATCCCACACACGTTTTCTCCAATAGTGAGAGGGATTCCAGTGAGCGCAGCACCAACAGCCAGTCCTTCCCAGTTGTTCTTGGCAATAGCAGTGGAGCCAAGTCCGGGGATGACGGCCGGCATTTTCAGCTTGATGTCCTTCTCTTTTCCGATCTTGGTTTCCAATTTCACATTGGAGAACAACGCCTTGTCACTGTCAGTCTCGATTCCCCATGCACCCACCACGCCACCGAGGATGGTGAAGTGGGACAGGTCAACTGGATAGAGCTTCTCGGCTCCGGATGTGATAATACCGAAAGGCTGTGGATAAATTATCTCGTGTCCACGATAGGCTGATTTTCCGATTTCGCACATTCCCACGCATCCATCGACACAGGTAACGCACATTCCGCTGAGCTGATTAATCGACCCTTCTGTCCTGTTTTTGGTCAGGGTCGCTGCTGTGGCATTAACCTTAGTTAGAGACATGGTTTTACCTCCTCTACACATTCATTCTTAATCTTGATAGTCATGCTTTAACCTCCTTTCTTTCTTCCTCCTTCTTCTTTTCAGCTTCTGATAAGAGACATGCAGCGCAGGGGTCCAGGTAGCAGTGAACATCCTCATACACGTCCAGGCAGGGATATTCAATGTTGAGACAGCCTCCGCACACAGCACCCGGAGGTTCAGGCCCATGGCATCTCAGCTGACATGCTGGACATATATACATGCAGGCGCCGCAGGTCCGACATACATCGGACTTAACGTCAAACGGGGTGGTTATCTTTCTGTCCTTCCCTCTGTTCACGAACCCAATGGCCCTGGCATCCATCTGCTCTTCACACATGCGAACACATAAGCCACAGAGCATGCAGTCATCGTTCTTGACAGAAAAGCGTACCCTGGTGACTCCAAGTTTTGACGCTAGGTCCTGTATGGTCTTTGAAGTGGGACACCTTGCAAGCAGCAGTTCTATGATCAGTTTTCTGTACTTGTGGATTTTCTCAGAATGAGTTCTCACCTTCAACCCTTCCTCAGCAGGATAGGTACAGGAAGTCACTACTTTTGCTCTGTCCCCTTCTCCAATCTCCACAATGCAGAGCCTGCAGGCCCCGTACGGTGAGAGACCTTCGTTGTAGCATAACGTGGGTATTTCTATGCCATAGAATGCACAGGTTTCCAGGATACTCCATCCTTCTTCAGCCTGCAGATCCAGGCCGTTGATATTCACTGTTATCATGCCGTCACCTCTTCAATTTTGCTTCTTCCTTCTTTTGTTTCCAGATCACACCGCAGGCAGCGCCGGGCTTCTTTCACTGCCTGTTCTTCAGAGAGTCCGATGTCCACTTCTTTGAAGGAACATGTTCGTTCTTCGGTAGATATGCACCGCATTGCAGGACGTTCTGCCTCAGCCACTTCTTCCTCGGACAGCTCTACTGGATCAAGGTACATTGATGGTCTGGTCACCTTGTATTCTGGCTGCAGTGTCTTTCCCTGGAGATACTGGTGAATCATCTCGGCCACAACCTTTCCTGCTCCCATGGCATAAATAGCCACATTGGGACCAGTAACCACGTCTCCGCCAGCAAAGACACCGTCTACGCCAGTAGCATAGGTCTCAGGGTCTACCACAAGAGCTCCCCCTGTGGTGAATTCCATCCCTTCCTGATCCTTCAGGAATGAGACATCGGGACGCTCACTGATAGCTACAACCAGGGTATCGAGTTCTACCACGAATTCTGAGCCCTCAATGGGAATGGGCCTCCGTCTACCGCTTTCATCCACGTCTCCCAGCTGCATCCTCACACATTCCACCCCGGTCACCTTGCCGTTTTGGGTAAGGATTCTCTTGGGAGCAGTCAAGAATTGTATATCGACTTGTTCTTCAAGACAAGCCACAATCTCTTCCTCAAAGGCAGGCATTTCCTTCTGGGTTCTTCTGTAGAGAATCGTCACCGTGTCACAGTCTTTAAGGCGCGCAGCCACACGAGCAGCATCCACGGCAGCATTTCCCCCTCCAATTATCCCCACTCTCTGTCCAAGTGTGACGTCTTTTTCCAGGCTCACATCCTTCAAGAAGTCAAGAGCGTGGATGACCCCTTCAGCTTCTTCACCAAGAATTCCCAGTTCCATGGATTTGTGGGCACCAGTCGCTATGAAAATAGCATCATAGGTGTCTTTGAGCTTCTTAAAAGGGATGTCTTTTCCCACTGTAGTATTGGTCCTGAATTCAACTCCTGCCCTTTTGATGTTCTCAATATCATGGTTGAGTATGTCTCTGGGAAGACGATGCTCCGGGATGTAGATTGCCAGAGCTCCTCCCAGGACGGGAAGTGACTCAAAGATAGTGACATTGTATCCCTTAGCAGCCAGGTAGTATCCCGCAGTCAGACCTCCAGGTCCAGATCCAATAATAGCCACTTTCTCCTTTCTCTTGCTCTCCTTCTCGATGGGGTAGGTCACATTGTTCTTCATTGCATAGTCTGTGGCAAACCGTTTCAGTGCTCTGATAGCAATGGGATCTCCGAACTTGCCTGCCTGGCACTTGGATTCACAGGGGTGGCTGCATACTCGGGCACATACAGACGGAAGGGGATTGTCTTTCCTGATGATAGTAAAAGCTTCATCATACCTGCCCTGAGCTATCAGGGAGATATAGACCACAGCCTCTGTGCCAATGGGACAGGTATGCTGGCATGGAGCTGAGGTAATTTCCTTACAGACAGCTGCAGGGCACCTCTTGTACTTGATATGCTGTAGATATTCGTCATAGAAGTAGTTGAGAGTGGATAGAAGGGGGTTGGGAGCAGTCTGTCCAAGTCCGCACATGGACGCATCTCTGACCAGTTCACCCAAATCTCGTAGGGTTTCTAGGTCTTCGAGGCTTCCTCTTCCTTCAGTAATGTCTGTGAGAATCTCAATAAGCCGCTCGATACCTTCTCTACACGTTGTACATTTCCCGCAGGATTCTTCTTGCAGGAACTCCAGGAAGTACTTGGCAGTATCTACCATACAAGTATCCTCGTCCATGATGACCATACCGCCAGAGCCCATGATAGAGCCAACTTCCTTCAACTGCTCATAGTCAACCTTGAGCCCCAACAAGTCTGCTGGGATGCATCCTCCAGATGGACCACCTGTTTGTACGGCCTTGAATTTTCTGCCCTTTGGTATTCCACCACCGATATCATATACCATTTCTTTCAACGTTATTCCCATTGGTACTTCAACAAGTCCTGTATTGTTTATCTTCCCTACGAGAGAGAATATCTTTGTGCCCTTGCTCCTTTCTGTGCCGATTTGTGAGTACCATTCTGCCCCATTGTTTATTATATGTGGAACATTGGCCCAGGTCTCTACGTTATTTATGTTTGTTGGTTTTCCCCATATACCTTTCTGTGCAGGAAAGGGTGGTCTCTGTCTGGGTTCACCCTTCCTCCCTTCAACAGATGCGATGAGTGCAGTCTCCTCGCCACAAACAAAGGCCCCAGCACCCTTTACCACCTTGATGTCAAATTCGAAACCCGTACCCAAAATATCCTTGCCCAAAAGGCCCTTTTCCCTCATTTGTTCAACAGCGATCAAGACATGCTTGACTGCAAGAGGGTATTCGTGTCGGATGTAGATATATCCCTGTTGTGCTCCTATTGCATATGCGCCAATTAGCATGCCTTCAAGCACTGAATGAGGATTCCCTTCTAAAAGGCTCCTATTCATATAGGCTCCGGGATCACCTTCATCAGCATTGCACACGATATACTTGCGATCACCCTTTGAATTCCTGCAGAACTGCCATTTCAGGCCAGTAGGAAATCCCGCACCACCTCTCCCTCTGAGGCCAGATGATTTTATTGTCTCTATTATTTCTTCAGGATTGGTATCTCTTAAAGCTCTACACAGTGCAGAATAGCCGCCAATTCCGATATAATCATCAATATTCGTTGGATCTACCAGGCTATTGTTTTCCAGGAGGATTTTTCTTTGTTTGGTGAAAAAAGGAATGTCTTCTTTGGACAGAATTCCCTCACCAATCTGTGGGTCGGGATAGAGTAGTCTGTTTACGACCTTCTTGTTCATGACTGTTTCCGTGACGATCTCTTCTGCGTCTTCTGGAGTTACACCCTGGTAGAAAATGTTTTCAGGTTGAATGACAACGATGGGTGCCACCTGACAAAATCCCTGGCATCCTGTTATCCTCAGGCTCACTTTGTTTTCTAGGTTATGGGCTCTAATGGCTTCCTCCAATGCTATGGCAACCTCAGCAGATCCTCTAGCCCGACCGCATGTCCCAGATGATATGACTATTGTCGGGCTGTCTGCAGTCTCTGATCTTTTCCTCCGAATTTCAGTACACTGTAGTTGAAATTCCTCTATGCTAGTCATGCAACCACTCCTTCTGAGTCTTTTCTGTACTTGCTGAGAATCGTGTCTGCCTTTTTTGTGGTCATGTGTGGATAGTAGGTTTCGTCCACAACCATCACAGGGCCCAACGCACAGCACCCGAGGCACCTGACTGTTTCTAGGGTGAAAAGACCATCCTCTGTTGTCTCTCCGGGGTTAAGCTTCAAATCTCTCTGAATTCTGTCCAGGATTCGCTTTCCCCCCCGAACGTGACATGCTGTTCCAACACAAACATTGACGATGTGTTTGCCTCTGGGTTCTAGGCTAAAAACTGTGTAGAAAGTTGCAGCAGAATATACATCGATGAGGGGAATACCCAGACTATCAGCAATGGCAGTGATTGTCTCATGGGGCAGATAATTCAGCTCTTCCTGAATATCCAGCAAAATGGAGATCAAGCATGCGCTATCATTATTCCATCTATCCAACACAGACTTTACAACCGCAGTTGTATCTTTCATGGTGAACTCTACCTCCTCTTCAATTGAAAAGATGACATGAATCCTTCAAGAGGACAAAAACCCTCCGCTCACTTCCTTTCGACAGGATCTGATGAATGCCAAGAAGTACACTACAAGAAAGTCCAGACTGTTCACCTGCCACCATCGGAAGTGCTTTATCCATGTTCAAAAGCAAAGGATTTCATCTTATAAATGTTATGCTCAACACCAACACGGAGTTGTCCAATAAATTGTCTTTTCTCTCAGCAATTCAGCAACTTTTGCGAATGTCTTGAGATTCTAAACAATGGGTAGGAGCATCACGTGAGTCTGGCCGCTGCGGCTAAGACGACACTGTGTCTTGCTACTGTATTCAATCTTGTTATGGTTGTCCAGAAGAAAATTACTGGAGTCTGGGAACCAGTCTCCCCCCATACTTGATAAGTCACCTTCAAGTGCTGAAGAGAATCATTGGACAATTCCAGTCAACGCAGGGGTTTCGAAAGCGTACACGGATTTTGTATTCCATGACCATCTTCTTTCCTACAAGATTCAATATGATTTCACGAAGAAGCAGGGTCAGTTCTTCTTTATGAAAGATAGGATGGCAGGTAAGTAATTTATCTCATATACAAGGATGTCTTCAGAATTCCCACCATGATGCTATTCGATAGCCATATCTAGCTCAGGCACGTTTGACGAAGTTCTGGGGGTTGCCTACCCGCAGAATCCAGTAACTACCATTTAGGGATGAGAACTAGGTAGCCTGTACAGTGCAGAAACTCAACTGTAGCAACTGCCTTTACGTGACAGAAAGGGCAGAAGATTTCAATTTTGTCTTTTTTCTTAATTGTTGACATAGGTAAAAGTTTATATATGGAACCTTTCTACCCTGAGATAGCTACCCTGGCTTGAAAAATGCTCAGACTGAGACACCAGCCCGCAGTAACCCATTTGACCCAGGTGGAAAAGCATGAAAGGTGACCATCTTCCACAAAAACCCTCAGGCTCTATTAGTGCCATCCTGAAGGAATATGAACCCAGAAGGGAAAACCTTCTCCCCATTCTGCATCGCCTTCAGGGGAGCACTCCAGCCCATTACATTTCTGAGGATGCTCTGAGAGAAACTGCAGCATACCTCAGGATATCCTGCGCGGAAGTATATGGTGTTGCCTCTTTCTATTCCATGTTTTCTCTCGAGCCCAGAGGAAAGTATGTTATCAGGGTGTGCACCTCTCCCAGCTGCAGTATCCACTACAGTATCATAACCATGCTGGAAGACCTGCTTGGGATATCTCCGGGTGAGACCACCAGCGACAATCTTGTCACGCTGGAACCTTCATCCTGCCTTGGAGTGTGTGAGAGAGCACCAGCCATGATGGTTGATGGTGAGGTCTATGGTGATCTGACTCGTGAGAAGATCAGGGAGATACTGGAGAGGATTTCTCATGAATGAACAGATCGTTCTCAACAATGTGGGCAGTTATGAAACCCCTGCGTCTGTAAGAGAATACACAGGGAAAGGAGGGTATGAGGCTCTGAAGGAATGCCTGACCAGAGATCCTGAATCTGTGATAAGAGAAGTGGAAGATTCCAAACTCCGCGGAAGAGGGGGAGCAGGGTTTCCCACAGGGACAAAATGGCGATATGCAGCCTCTCGGAAGGACACCGCCTATGTTGTAGCCAATGCAGATGAGGGTGAACCGGGGGCATTCAAAGACCGCCTCATCATGGAAGGAGACCCTCACAAACTGATTGAAGGAATTGCCATTGCAGGGTATGCAGTGGGTGCTTCTCACGGGTTCATATACGTGCGGGGAGAGTATTCACACTGCCTGAACCTGCTTGACGAGGCCTGTGCTGACGCACGGAAGCATCACTTCCTGGGGAACAAGATAGCTGGCTCTGACTTCTGCTTTGACATTAAAGTGAGAGCGGGAGCTGGCTCCTATGTGTGTGGAGAGGAAACAGCCCTGATATCCTCTCTGGAAGGGAAAAGAGGGAATCCCCGTATCAGACCCCCCTATCCCACGTCCAGGGGATTATTCGGTAAGCCCACTGTGGTCAATAATGTAGAAACACTGGCCACCATACCGGCGATCATTGCAGGTGGCAGCAAGTGGTTCTCTTCAGTAGGAACGCCGCAGTCTACTGGCACCAAGCTCTTTCCCGTTTCAGGTGCAGTTAGAAGACCTGGATGTTATGAACTGCCCATGGGGACTTCTCTGGAAACCCTCATTCTAACCCATGCAGGCGGAATAAAAAAAGGGAAAACGCTGAAGGCAGTCCTGGTGGGAGGAGCTGCTGCAGGGACATTCTTGGGAAAAGAGAACCTCAGTGTTCCTCTGAGTTTTGAACATCTGAACCAGGTGAATGCCCAGCTCGGTTCAGGCGTTGTGGTAGTTCTGGATTGCGATACCAATATCCTGGACGTCCTGGTTGGTATTATGGAGTTCTTTATGCGCGAATCCTGTGGACTCTGTGTTCCCTGCAGAGTGGGTATTCTGCAGATACATCGCCTGCTCAAGTCCATTGCTGCCAGAACAGGAGTATCTGAAGGTGACATTAACAGAATACTCAGCCTTGCCCGGGTCATGAATAA
>JACVGW010000090.1 GCA_018992565.1 Theionarchaea archaeon | reverse complement strand
TCCCGGCGGGCGGATTTGAACCACCAACATGCGGATCTACAGTCCGCCGTTCTGCCAGATTGAACTACGCCGGGTATTCTTATGGAGTGGGCATGGCTATATAAACCTTTCGAATCGCAATCGCACCGCATACTGCAACCGTTAGATATCGCCCATTTTCCTCAACAGCTGACGAAGCAGTACATTCCTGACAACATCTACACCTGCAACCTACCCAAAAAAAGATGGAAAACCTTTATATTATGTCATAAGTCTGTGAAGTCAGGTGATTACAGTGATAGAAATCGATCCCCAGCTCTGTACGGCATGTGGTGCCTGCGAAGTGGCCTGCAGTCTGTACAGAGAAGAAGAAGTGTTTACAACTATGCGATCCAGCATCATACTGCACAGAGAGGAGGTAAGAAACTACTTCGGTGTCATGCTGAAACGCGAAGGAGAAGTCATCTTGGGACGACCCGAAGGTGTCGAAATAATGAAAGAGGGAGAATCAAGCGATACTGGTGGCGGAGGAAAACCAATCCTGCTGAGAGAGCCCTGTGATGACTGCACCAATGCCATGTGCGTCCGATTCTGCCCAACAGGTTGCCTCAAGGAGGTGTGAGCATGGAATTGTACACTGATCTAATTGCGGTTGTAGATTTGGAAGAAGGCGAAGTGGAAGAAGTAGACATTGAAGAAGAGTTTATTGAGAAGAATATTGGAGGAGCGTGTGCCAATACTGCATTGCTGGCCCAGTATCCTGATGCTGTTGTTCTCGGAACAGGTGTTCTCACAGGGACACTATTCCCTGGTTCCGCTCTTGGTGTCATGACAGCCAAGAAAAATGGAACAGTGTGTCACTCTGCGTTCAACTGGTTTTCTGGACCGGAATTGAAATTGTCGGGATTCAGCTTTGTTGTACTGAAAGGTAAGGCTGAGAACCCTGTTTACCTGTGGTTACATGATGAGATCGCTGATATTGAATCCACTGATTTATGGGGAAAGACCACCTGGGATACCACATCGTGGTTGAGGGAAGAACTGGGTGAAGACCGGATTCAGACTCTGGTAATCGGTGAAGGAGGAGAGAAGAAATCTGGAGCAGCCCTCCTGGTGAACAACTACTGGGGAACTGATGATAGAAATGGGCTCGCAGCACTGCTGGGAGAGAAAAACGTCAAAGGGATAGCCATGAGAGGAATGGGGGAAGTGGAGATTTCAGAGCCAGAGGACTTCATCTCTGCAGCTGAAGATGCTCTGACCGGGCTGAAGTCCAAAATAAAGAAGAGAGGAGCCCCCGTTGAAGGACTGGATGCTATTACTCAGAGAGCTGACGCGTGTTTCAACTGCCCGTATGCCTGCAGGAATTTTGTCAAGACTGGTACAGACGAGGGTGTGGTCATCTTTGAGAGGCATTTGAGAGATTTGATGGCACACGGTCTCGACGTTAAGAAGGCTGCAGAAACTCTTCAGACCTGCTACCAGCTGGGCGTCAATCCCGCATACGGAAAAGATCCCAAGGCACTGACAACCCTGGGGCCACAGCCTGTTCAGCCTCTGGAAGGCAAAGAAGGTTGGTACTACACCCTCGGAGTGTGTCCCATACTGGATCAATTTGGCATTGATGAGGACGCTGCTGTTCGAGCCGTTGCAGCAGGTACGGGATTGGACATCTCTGCCGAGACCCTGGACGATGCTGTATCTCGTCTATGACCCCTGAACGACCTCTGAAGATCGCACTCTATACTGGCAAGGGAGCTTCCCATTCATGGATCTGGTTTGTTGATACGCTGAGATCCCATGGGATTATCACCATTGAATTCATAACTGACGTCAGGGATATAGCAGCAGACGTTCTTGTGGTTTCGGGAGGTGATCCTTTTGCCCTCTTTTCTCATATCGGGAGAGAAGGTGTCTCCAGGATGCGTTCCTTCGTTGAGAAGGGGGGAACCTACATTGGGATCTGCGCAGGAACGTATTTTGCCCTCAAGTTTCATGATGACCCTTACCCCTGGCTCAACCTGGTGAGGGGAGAGATCTCGAATTTCGCAGTTGAACCTCCTCCCAACATTCGAATGCCCCACAAGTACCTGGTGAGATACAGGGATGGGTATGTATTCCACCCGGTGAGGGAAGCTATCACTTTGAACTACAATGGGGCCATAATACAGGCACCTTTGTATGGGGGGCCGGGAATTCTCTCTGCAGATGCTGAGTCCCAGGCCTCGTACACCAACTTCACTCCCAAAACCATGTTTCTCTGTGAGAAAGAGGCAGCAACACAAGCTCTCCTGGGAAAAAAAGCCCTCGTAACAAAAAAGGTCTCCAGAGGTTGCCTCTACCTGTTTGGACCTCATTTTGAACACCCCTACTTCCCCGAAGCCAATCGAGAACTTGTAACCCTACTTTCCAGGATTCCTCCACGAGGATATCATCTGGAACTTACAGGTTCTCCAATCACTGGCACTGAAAAGCGAACCTGGGTCAAAGATGTGAAACGGTGGATATCCAATGGCAGATTGGCCGCTCTTGGACTGCAGAATTTTCAGTGGAAAATTGGAGAAAAAATGTATGATCCTGAACGGTTGGCCTACTTCTTCCAGGCCTGCTTCACGTTAGTCGCCTTTCTTGAGTCTCAGCAGTCTATTAGAGCTATTCCCGATATCCCCAACCGTGCTCAGACCCTGGCTCTGCAGGTGCGAAAGCTGGGACCGGATGCTAATGAAGCAGAAATTATCCTGGAAGGCATCAAGACTCTCACAAGCGATCTCTATTCTCTTGCTTTTTCTACTCTTCAGCAGCCTCTGCCGCCCCAAAGACCCTGAAAGGCTGATCTGCAGTAAATTTATTGTACACATACACTGAAGAGTCATCTATTACTACCTCAAACTCATAAGAGTCGGGAACATCAACAATTGAAGGGTAGATATACTTGATATCATCCTCATAAATGTCAAATGTCGTTCCATCAGTATAGATAATGTATGATTCTTCTTCTGCACTATACCTGACCTTTATTATGTCCTCAATGGAGAGGGCAGCAACACCTGGGGAATACTTCTCCATCTTAGACAAGAAGTGGGACTTGGATCTGATATCATTCAGAATGGCCTTGCACACCTTTATCTGCTGGTAATAGTCGTGGTACTCCTCCAGGTTAGAAAATCTCCTGAAATTTCTGAATGTTGTCTCATCATACGGTGGCTCCTCGTACTCAGTCTGACGTCCTCTAGCCTTTCTGATGAATTCTTCCAGGTCGTATTCCACATCTTTCTCCATGCAGAAAAGGGTGATTACACCAATATAAGTCTTTCCTTTGTCATGAGCAGACAGTCACTATCTCTTCAAACACTCCAGGTGTAGAGAGTCTGGAGGTGGATACTCGGCATGAAGAAAAGGGCAGGAACACAGATCTCAAGAAGGAAAAGTATAAACTGGTATATTCCAGAGGACACTGAGGGGTTCTCAGATTAGGTTCTTTTTCTTTCCTGTCTGGGTTACGTATTCCATGAAATCACCAGAAGTAGTACAATTATTGAGGGTCCCCTTTCAGGGATTGGTGTTCATTGAAGTGTAAGGTTCGAGAGACTCTTTTGAGAGGGAAAAGATCCTCAGGAATTATGGGAGTACAGATGGGCTCTTATCACTCTCGAAACACCTACAGCTTTTCCACTTCTTCCAACAATGAATCTGCCTTCCCATTGAAAATGCGGACTACTTCTTCTATCAAGGCATCAATGGACATGTTGCCGAATGATTCCAGTGTAAAGATAAAGCTATCTTCTACCGGTTCTACTTTTATAGCATCAAAATCGCATACATCTGTGCACGCCCCACACAGAGTACAGTTGTACAGGTACTTGGGAACCAACTCATCACCCATGACATCCAAGACTCCCCGGGGACATTCCTTGATGCAGGCTCCTCCCACATCGCACATATCAGTGTCAACAGTGATATGGGCCACGTGCTGGAAAGAGGCTAAGGCTGCCTGCCACTTGGCATGGTCTCTGGCATACCCCATGCGTGCAATAGCATTGAGAGTCAGCTTCTGATCTGGTCCCAGTTTCACCAGTGGGATATTCTCAAAGACGGGAACCACATCTGAATCCTCACTGATAAGATCTCCCGACATTACTGTGCAGGGACCCTCTTTAGAGAGGCTCAAGGTGACAGAGCATTTCTCACACCCGTCCTGGCAGCACTGGTCCTTGGGGATGTAGCGGGTGGTCTCAGTGGTCAGGGGGACCATTCCCAGACGATGGGCAATGATCTCATCATAGAGAGGGGAGGTATTGGCATAAAACATCACGTAATCCACAGCAAACGTGGGGATTCCACTGACTAATGTCCTGCGCAGCCCATTGACAAAGGCAGCACTTACTCCTTCTATGACAAATCGGACGTTGTCGTCTCCCCGGTGCAATACACGTAGTTCCATAATCAGACCCTTCTTCCGCGTTTTCCCCCTTTGGGCTTTGTACCATCATGGGGGATGGGAGTAACATCTTCTATGGATCCAATTTTCAGCCGGGCCCTGGATAGAGCACGAATTGCAGCCTGAGCTCCTGGTCCTGGGTTTTTCATCCTGCTTCCACCTGGCGCTCTCACTTTTATGTGAACACCCACAATACCTTTCTCCAGCGCCTGATCTGCTGCCTGGAATGCAGCCTTCATTGCTGCATAGGGAGAAGATTCCTCCCTGTCAGACTTGACAATCATGCCACCAGACACCATGGAGATGGTTTCTGCACCTGTCAAATCAGTAATATGAACTATCGTGTTGTTGAATGAAGCGAAAATGTGGGCAACACCCCATCCTTCTTTCTTCATGAAGACACCTCACTGATGATAGTCTCTTCCTGTTCTACAGGAACCAGATAACTTGGAGAGGTAATACGTCTTCCTCCCACCCGGACATGACCATGTACAACCAGCTGCCTGGCATGCTTGGGACTCTGAGCAAGGCCTTTCCTGTGGACCAGCGACTGGAGACGGCGCTCCAGAATGTCTTCTATGGTCAATCCCAGAACAGAATCAAGGTCAGCATCTCCTTTCAGCAATCCGAGTTTCTGCAGTTTGGCCATGAGTTTTTCCTCTTCCTGTTCTGCCTGTTCCCCATGTGAACCGAGGAGGTTTCTGGCCAGTCTTCTGATGCTCCGCAGTCTGGATTCAGCCTTCCATATGTCTTTCTTGTTCTTGAGCCCGTATTTTCTGGCCATCTCCTTTTCAAGTTCTATTCTCTCCTTTCTCCAGGGGTGAGAAGGAGTATCATAGGATTTTCTGGGTTTCTTGGGATCTCCCATGCAATCACCTCTTCTTCTCCTTGGCCTTCTTCCGGCTTACACCGATTGTTCTCCCTGTACGGAAGCTGGACTTGGTTCGCTGTCCCCTCACTGGCAGTCCAGACTCATGACGAATCCCACGGTAAGAGCGAGTCTTCCTGAGTCTGTTGAGATCTTCCCTGAGAGCCATGATAAGGTCAGCACCCACCAGGTGAGCGTCCTCCCCGGAATAGTAATCACGTCGTCTGTTGAGCATCCAGTGAGGTATCCCATTTTCGGAAGGATTCCTGAGGATTTCTTCAATCTCCTCAATCTTCTCATCTGAGAGATTTCCCAGTTTCTCCCTGGGATCGACCTGGATGGTGTTGGCTATTCCCCTTGCCATCATGGTGCCGATTCCTCTGATACCTGTGAGGGCCAGTTCCAAATTTCTATCTCCTTTGAGATCAGTGCCATGTATGCGCACGATACCCTTGAATTCAGACATAGTCACATCTCCATATCGTTCTTTATGGTTGGTAATCTTGATTTCTTTCTAAGACGCCTGAAAAATGGCGCAGTATGATGTGCTCAAATCGCTCACAAGAGAGACCTTTGAGGTCACAGAAGCTTTATACTTCATGTGCTTTTAAATGTTTCCGTGAGGATGTGCTTTTTCACTGTGCAATCAGACAAAAGCTCCATAGATTGCTGCTCTCACTGACCTTTGTGGACTATCCACGGCTTTAGGTAAGGCTACTGTCTGAATTATACGCAAGGACAGGAGTTGCAACCCACACTATTCACAGCACGCACTGCCAGGCCTATACAACATCACAGAAAGCAGGACCAAACACTTTTGTATGACCCATAAACAGTCTATCAACATCTTTTGAATGAGATATCTGGGAATGAATGAAGAATCAGAAAGGATACTGAACCTGAAGTGATTCTGATTGAGGGAAGTGAGAAAGCAGTAGGTCAAGAAGGAACGTGCTCCAGAGGAGTACTTAAATGAAGACTCCATGATTTTAGAAGGACTAACTGCTATTAGCCTACAATATCTAAATTGATGGAAGAGTAATTCTGTCTCGAAGTCTCACTATCTTCCATACAGGATAGTGTCTCTTTCTTTTGAGGGTTGATCTAATAGAAAGATTTATATAGAAACGGGAGGCACTTGGAATCGGAGGTGAAAACAGATGAGGAAGACAATTCTGCCGATGAAGAGGACAATTGTGATCGGAAGTGTGAACCCAATTGTGTTTCCAAAGGGCGGTATAGTCTGGGCCCCCTAAATCTTTTTTTTATTTCTTTTAAACCAGGTGCTAATAATGGTCGAATTCAATAAGTATTGTGCTTGTAGGAGAGAGCATTTTGGAGGACTCATGATCAATGCAGATGCCTCAATATTCTTCATCAATGAGGAAACTCTCCAGAGTATTGAGAAGGGAGATACAGATGAGCCCCTCATGCAGTATCTCACAAATGTGGGCATGATTCCAGGTGAGAAGAAATCCATGGATTGCACTCCATTTCAGCTCAAAGCATTTGAGTTTGATGGTGAATGCACACATCTTTCAGCACCTATTACAACCTGCATTGAGGTCACTCATGCCTGCAACTTGAACTGCCCACACTGCCTGTTCGCAGCAGGGAAGAAGCATCCAGATGAGCTCACAACTGAGGAGATCAAAGCCCTGTATGATGAATGGGCTGACATGAAGGTCTTTAAGGTAAACATCTCGGGAGGAGAGCCCTTCATGAGAGAAGACATCGTTGAAATCCTGAATTATGGAAATGAGGTTGGCCTCCAGCAGTACGTGATCACCAATGCCACTCTCATAACAGAGGACATCTTTCAGCTTATCCCAAGAAATATCAAGTTTGGTGTGAGTCTTGATGGGTTCCAGGAGACCCATGACAGGATACGGGGAAAGGGCTCATTTGCCAGGACTGCAGAAGTTGTAGAAATGTTCCTGAGGGAAGGAACCAAGTTTGGAATCAATGTTACCATGTGCCAGATTAACAAAGGGGAAGCAGAACGACTGATGACACACTGGCTGGACAGAGGGATAAAAGTGAGCCTTAGTCCTGTACTTCCATTTGGAAGATCTTCTGAACATCAAAAGCAACTCTGGCTCAGGAAGGAAGATGCAGACGATTTCATCAGGATGAGAGAACTCAAGATTCGTCGTGTGAAATCACGGGATCGAAACCTGTATGGAGGCCCGCATCCTCTCCATGTGGATGATATGCCAGAGCTTTTCCAGAGAGCTTTTCTCGCCTGTGAAGGTGCCAGAACTGATGTCTGGGTGAGATTTGACGGCAATGTGTACCCGTGCGCTGATACTGCAGCGCTGGAGGAATTTTGCATGGGAAACTTGAGAGATGAATCGTTTAAGGAAATCTGGGAAAATGGGAGAGGTGGGACTGCATTCAGACAGATTACGAAGGATTCTTTTTCCGAATGTAAAACGTGCGATGTTGAAGATGTGTGCAACTTCCGTTGTGCCGCTCTTTCCTATTCCATGTTCAATGATTTCTGTGTGTGTGGCGCCAGTGACTTCATCAAGGAAGTGCTCCGAATCGCACGGAAGAAGAAGATTACAGATCACATATTCTCTGAGGGAAACTAATGGAGCTGTCCTTCCTTTTTTGATGGCATCCCTGGGGTTGTATGACTCCAGCCCATTAGGAACATTCGAAATGTCTTTGCTCATGACGTGGAGATAGATAGTCTCAAAAAAGCAAAACAGATCACTTCTAGATCATTTCAAAATCTGAATGATTAAATTAAGACATTGAGCGAATGGAAGGAAAAGGAAGATCATCAGATATTTAGGACTCTGGTAATATTCATCATAACTGCCTATTGAGGTATTATGAATAGGATATCTTGCTACTCCTACCAGATAGCAACGTTCAAAGCACTTGAAAGTAGCCAATAACCTGTAGTATCATACTTTTCTGCCAACAATCAAAGCATAACCAAAGAAATCCCTGGTATCCTTACGTTTAATCATAATATTTGAACCTTCCCGGTAGTGCCTAGCAAGCATTCGGATTTCTGGGTCAACTACTGACCTTAGAGAGTACGACAGGAGTCTACCCACGCCCATTGTCTTGATGATGTTCACCACTTCTCCTGGAGTGATCACACCTCTTGATGAGTTCTCCATACAGTGTATGACTTCTAACCCTGAGTCTTCAAAGAGCTTCCTCAAATCCTGAGGAGTTAAAAGGCTCATGTGAGGTAATGCAGCAGCGAGACAATCCAGAACTTCATCAGGCGTTTCACTACGTGCAAAATCCTCGTTTGCGCCCACTACCCCTCCTGGTTTGAGAACCCTCACAACTTCAGTCAGAGCGTCACGCTTTTCACCAGGTAAGACGATGAGGACTGATTCCATGATGACCGTGTCAAAGATTTCATCCTGAAATGGGAGCTCCAACACATCAGCAACGTGAAATTCAACTGATTTCAGGTGGTCTTGACGTGCTCTCTCCTGTGCCTTTGCAACCATGTCTTCGGAGACATCGATACCGACAACATGAGCGCTGTACTTTTGTGCAATCTCACATGCCGTGTATCCTGTGCCACATCCCACATCGAGCACCTCACTCTTTTCAGAAAGGTTACAGATGGCCAAGAGATCTGTGGTTGCTCTTGTTCCGCCCAAGTGGATAAGAGGAATACCCATACGACCTTGGAAATTGTACCATTTGGACCAGTCAACTTCCTCTCGAGCATCCTTTGCTTGAATCATGGAATGAACTAATCGTGAGAATATAAAGGGGTTCCTATCACTCAATGATATCATCGACGAGGAGTACATATCCACCTACTCAACCTCGATACATCACCATCAAGACTCTCCACTCCAGGTGCCACTAACCTCCCCATATTCCCTGGCCAGCAATGATCTTCCCCCTATCCTGTAACACTGCCAACGTGTCCACAACCCTATTTTGGTCTTTAAACCTCTTCAACACATCCTCAATCCTCGTATCATCCTGTGGAATCTGCTGTAGAACAGTCTCCTCATCATGCTCGATCAAAAGTCTCTGTCCTTTTACTACACATTCTCCCTTCTTTTCCTCCAAATTATGACCATTTACGGAACTTTCACAGTTCCCTGCACCTTCGTCCTTTTTCCCCGCATCTACCTCGTTATCTCCCTCTAAAATATATGGAACCCTTTCCGAGAAGAACCAAGTATAATCCTCCTCTATTTCACAACTACCTCCATCACATTTCACGTTCAGGTTCCATACTTCCTTAAGCTCTCCCAGGTACTCTTTCAGCCATTTCTCAGGAAATATATCCCGGAAATACGAACGATCACAACTATCGACAGTTCCAGTCCAGTCACATCCTGGAGTAATGTTGATACATCTGCAGTCTCTGCCAGGGTAACAACTCGTCTCACATACCATGAAAACTGGACAGTCCCTCGTGACAGATCCTGAACAGCCTCGGTCAATCCCCGGTACATAAAAGCAGTCTCATCATCTGTGACCAGTCCTGTAGCATCTCTTACCAGTCCAGATGCATCTCTTACCAGTCCTGATGCATCTCTTACCAGTCCAGAGGCATTTCTTAACTAACCCAGATGCAGAAGGTCTCACCTTTCCGCAATCCAGAGCGGCAGTACTTTCACGTACTGCGTCATCTAGCTCCAGGATAGCTGTATCTGTATCCTGGACAGTCCT
>JACVGW010000016.1 GCA_018992565.1 Theionarchaea archaeon | reverse complement strand
GTGAGAGGTTCGACTGTTATCAAACCCCTGAATGGAAAGATTGGGTACTACACTCACGGGGATGCTGCTGTCATTAAACCCTTGAGAGGTTCAAATCAGGGGCTCGCCATTACTGCAGATGTTAACCCGCGGTGGGTAGAACTGGACCCCTACTGGGGAGCAGCAGCTGCGGTAGATGAAATCTGCAGAAACCTGGTTTCAGTGGGAGCTGTACCCCACTCTCTGGCCGATTGTCTCAATTTCGGTAACCCAGAGAAACCAGAACGTCTGGGCGACTTCTTCCAGGTTGCACGTGGATTGTATGCAATTGCCAGTGTCATGAATATTTCCTTTGTTTCAGGGAATGTAAGCTTCTACAATGAGAGCCATTCTGGAGCCATTCCGCCCACTCCAACCATTCTGGGAGTAGGGATTATTGAAGATGTCCGTCATGCTGTTACTGCAGACCTGAAGGCCCCGGGCAGCAGTCTGTACCAGGTGGGTAGTGCAGCAGGAGAGATGGGAGGCTCTGAGTACTACCAGGTGAGACATGTTGCCGGGAACCAGGTGCCCCGGACGTTTCCTGATGTATTGAAGAAGAGAGTATCAGCTCTGCTCACTGCAATGGAACGAGGCATTGTTGCCAGTTGCCATGATATATCCCACGGAGGACTGGGTGTCTGCCTTTCTGAGATGGCTCTGGGGGGAGCTCTTGGCGTTACCGTAACACTTGATGACACGAACCTGGAACCTGCCCTCTTCAGTGAGTCACCGTCCCGATGGGTAGTGGAGATTTATGAAGGAAAAGAGAAAGAGTTTGAACAGATTGTGGGGGATGATGCCCATAAACTAGGCGTTGTTACTGATGAATCTTTCACTATTAGCCCTGTTATCACCCTTTCTCTGGACCAGGTTCGGACTGCCTGGGAGAATACTTTATGGAGGATGATGGGATGAGTCCCATTCGAGTATGTATTCTGCGAATTGAAGGCACCAATTGTGAACAGGAAACCTATGACGCCTTTCTGGAACTTGGTGCCCACCCTGAAATGGTCCATTTAAAGGAGTTAACTCCGGAAACCCTCTTCACCTATCAATGTTTGATGATTCCAGGAGGGTTTTCCAGTGGCGATTACGTGCGGGCTGGAGCCATTTTTGCTGCTCGGATGAAGAGCAGGCTCTTTTCTGCATTGAAGAGATATGTCGAACACGGGTATCCCGTGGGAGGAATTTGCAATGGATTTCAAGTCTTGGTGGAGCTGGGATTCTTGCCTCGTCTTTCAGATCACCCCGAGGCATGCCTTTCCACCAATGATTCTGCACGGTTTGAGTGCAGGCCGACACTCCTCAGACTGGAGAATCACTGTGCATTCACCCGGAAAATGGGTACCGGTTCAATCTATGAGATACCATCAGCACATGCAGAGGGCAAGTTTGTATCACCACATACTGAAGAACTGATGGAGAATGGACAGGTGATCTTCCGGTATGTAAATTCCCAAGGGCATTACGCGGGATACCCGTGGAACCCCAACGGGTCGCAATACAATATTGCAGGCGTTTCAAACGAGCAGGGAAATGTGTTTGGTATGATGCCCCATCCCGAACGGGCATTTCACAGGTTCCAGAATCAGGAGTGGACCAGACATGATCATGAACCAGGTGGTCATGGTCGACTGGTCTTTGAATCTATTATAGAGTATGCCAGGAGGCTTTAGATGTGCGGGATTGTCAGTATTGCAGGACAAAAGGATAATGCTTCCCAGCTAGCGCTGGAGAGCCTCATGAGTATTCAGCACCGGGGACAGGATTCTTGTGGTATTCTCTGTTACAATGACACAATAACTTTGAAGAAGGGAACTGGATTGGTATCTGAGGTATTTTCAAACTGGAATGTCCAGAAGAACAGGCTGGCCATTGGTCATGTGCGATATCCCACCATAGGAACTGATCCTGTCAGAGATGCCCAGCCCTTCTATGTCAATTATCCCTATGGCATCGGGCTGTGCCACAATGGCAATATAGTCAACTACTGTGAACTGCGTGAAGAACTCATGGAGAAGAAAAGGAGGCTGCAGTCCAACTGTGACGGTGAATTGCTGCTGAATGTAATGGCTGAAGAGCTTATTGACAATGAGCTGGATCAGGCAATAGAAAACGTAATGAACAGGACACTTGGCAGCTACTCTGCTGTTTCTATTGTTGCTGACAGCCAGGGAAAAATCGTGGTGTTCAGAGATCCCCTGGGAATTAGACCTCTGGTATTTGGTGAGAACGGAGGGTTTATGGCAGCGTCAGAGTCTGTGGCCCTGGACAAGTGGGGCATTCCTGTCAATGACGTTTTGCCCGGTGAAATGATTGTGGTGGACGGGTCTGACCTCATGCGGACCCAGCTAAAGAGAGAGCACCATGCGCATTGCATGTTTGAGTGGGTGTACTTCTCACGGGCCGACTCAGTTATTGAAGGGAGCAGCGTGTACCAGGCACGGCTGCAGCTGGGGAAGAATCTGAACCTCCAGCACGATGTAGATGTAGCTATTCCTGTTCCCGATACTGCCCGCCCTGCAGCTCTCGGATTTGCCGAACAACACGGTATTCCCTATCGGGAAGGGTTGATAAAGAACAGGTATGCAGGGAGAAGCTTCATCATGGGCACGCAGCAGAAACGAGAACGTGCTGTCAGCAAGCTCAATGTCATCAAGTCCGAGGTAAAGGATAAGAAGGTCGCGTTAATTGATGATTCTATTGTGAGAGGAACAACTTCTCGCAAGATTGTGTCACTGATTCGGAAAGCAGGGGCTAAGGAAGTCCATTTATTCAGTTCATGCCCAAAGATATTATATCCTTGTTTCTACGGTATAGATTTTCCCTCTAAAAGGGAATTAATTGCATCAAGAGGTGAAATTGATTCAATAGGAGCGGATTCTGTTACGTACCAGACGCTGGGTGGTCTCCGAAAAGCAATTGGACTGGATGATCTGTGCATGGCCTGCCTGGATGGGGATTATCCTGTGGAGTGCTGTACTGCTCAATTTGAGACATTGAGAGAAAAAGAACGGGAGGGATGTATATGGCAGGAGTATTAGGAATGTATGCGTTTGAAGAGATATGGAATGTTTCTCGATTCCTCTATTACGGGTTGGTAGCGATTCAGACCAGGGGAGAAGAAGTGTCCGCACTGGCTGTTGGAGATACGCACGCTGTGACCGGAGGGACAGCAGATAACCTGGATCTTTCTCCTCTCCGCGGGTATTGCGGGATAGCGGGAGCATTTACTCGCAACGAGGGCTACTACTTTGATGATGGAATTACCATTGTATATGACGGCAGTATTGATGTATCACGGCTTGCAAACCAGATAAAGAGTGGAAAAAAGGTTGAAGACTGTCTTGCTGATCTGGAAGGCGCCTACGCCTTATTACTACTCAAGGATAACGTGATGTATGCTGCCCGCGACCCTTACGGTATAAGACCTCTATGCATTGGAGGTATTGGCTTTGATATGGCAGTTATTTCTTCAGAAAGTTCAGCCTTGGACGTTATTGGGGCTGAATACTCCAGAGATATAAAACCTGGCGAAGTGGTGGTGGTGGACCAGTTCTACATTGACTCTCTGGAAAACAAAGCAAAACAGAAAGCTGTATGTGCTTTTGAATTCGTGTATTTTTCTAGGCCGGATTCCCAGGTTTTTGGAAAGTCTGTGCACACAGTGAGGAAGCTCATCGGAGAAACACTGGAGCCTCATGATGCTGATGCAGTCATTGGGGTTCCTGAGACCGCCATCCCCTTTGCCATGGCATACGCAAACAAGAATGGGATCCCGGTGGACCTTGGATTTGTCCGTACTGGAAGACCCACCCGGACAGCTATTAAACCCACCCAGCTGGAACGTATGATTGGTGTCCAGCTGAAGTTGAATCCCGTGCGAACGGCAGTGGCCGGGAAACGGGTGGTGCTCATTGATGACTCTGTGGTCAGGGGAACTACCATGCGGAATACGGTGTCGCTCTTACGCAGGCGAGGAGCTAAAGAAGTACACGTGAGAATTGCTTCTCCCAAGTTGATAGCTCCCTGTCCCTATGGGGTGGAAGTACCTACCAGAGATGAGTTGATAGCTGTGGACAATACAGAGGAGGAAATCTCCAGGATTATTGGAGCTGATTCTTTCAGTTATCTAAAGGTTGAACAGCTTACAGAACTCATAGGAATGCCCGTATGTACAGGGTGCATGACCGGGGAGTACCCCGCAGAAATCGAGGAGTGCTGCTCCTGCGAAATGGGGAATCCACATCCTGCGGAGGTGTCACAATGAAATTCCTGCTGGTGGGAGGTGGTGCACGAGAACATGCTATAGCAAAGAATGCAGCACAGTACTATGAGGTGCACGTTGCCATGCCCTACAAGAACCCCGGCATTGCTCGCCTTGCTCAATACAAGATGGTGGACATACTGAATCCTCAAGAAGTAGCTGACTACTGTGATGAGGTATCTCCCGATCTGGTATTCATAGGCTCAGAAGAATCATTGTTCCATGGGGTTTCTGACGAAATCCTCAAGAGAGGGCATGTCTGTATCGGTGCTAAGAAGAAAGCAGCAGAAATTGAACGATCAAAAGCATTCATGCGTCGATTGTTGGAAAAGAACAACATTCACGGATCTTTGCGATTTAAAACCTTTACTGATACAGAGACTGCCTTGAGGTATATTGATGAGTACGCAGGAAGCATTGCTATCAAACCTGCCAGACAGGCAGGAGGAAAGGGAGTCAAGGTTATTGCAGACCTGCAGGCGTACCTTCAGGAAGAGAAGAAGGATGCCAAGAAAAAACATGCAGAACAGATCATGCAGGAACATCTATCTCAGGATCTGGAAGACCAGATTCTCATTGAAGAGCGAGTGGAAGGTGTGGAGTACTCGCTGCAGTGTTTCACTGATGGTACTGCCGTGGTGCCGCTTCCACTGGTACAGGATCACCCCCACGCATTCGAGGAAGATATTGGTCCTGAAACTGGAGGAATGGGCGCAGTGTCGGGAAGAGGGATACTGCCTTTTATTGAGAATTCTGAGTACAGGAAATCCCTGGAGATCATGGAGCAGTCAGTCCAGTCCATCAGAACGGAAACTGGTGAGACGTATTGTGGGGTCATCACAGGGCAGTTCATGCTCACAGACAAGTGGGGTCCCACCATCATTGAATATTATGCCCGGTTGGGAGACCCGGAAGCGGTCAATGTCATGAATATTCTGGAAAACTTTGATGAAGTCTGTGAGGGGTATCTCAAGGGGAGCCTTGCCAAGGTGAAACCACGCATTAAGGACACGGCCACTGTTGTGAAGTGTATTTCTCCCAAAGGATATCCAAACGAAAGGGGCATGGGAACGGGAAAGAAATTGCAGATTGATTTTGAGAAGATTCATGGCCTGGGAGCACAGGTGTTCTTTGGTTCTGTCTATGAGGATGAGGGGGATTTGTACACAGGAGGTTCGCGCGCCGTGGAAATCTACGCAGAAGCTGATACTATTGTCAAAGCAGGGACTATTGCAGAGAAGGCCACTCGCTATGTGAGTTCTGACTGGAAGCTGTTCCATCGTCATGACATCGGATCTCAGGGGCTCCTGGACAAGAGAATGCGGACTGCTCAGCTGGTGCGTGATGTTTACCAGTACAGGGGGCACCATGGGCTGATAGGCCGCAATATTGACTGGATCCCCGGGATTGGAAAAATTGAAACGTGAGGTGATTGTGTGAAGATGATGTTGTTGGGTTCAGGAGAGTTGGGAAAGGAAGTGATTATTGAAGCTCAGAGACTTGGGCTGGAGACAGTAGCAGTTGACAGGTACATGGGTGCTCCTGCCCAGTATCCAGCAGATAGAGCCTATACTGGCAACATGACTGAAAAAGGGTTCTTGAAGCACCTGGTGGAGAAGGAAAACCCCGATTTTATTGTGCCTGAAATCGAGGCTATTAACTTGGAGGCTCTCAGTGAGTTTGAGGATAAGGGTATTTTTGTCTCTCCTCGAGCTGAAGCACAGAAAATTGCCATGGACCGGTTCAGGCTGCGGGAGACTCTGGACAAGGCAGGTGTCAGGGTGTCTCAGTACCATTTCACCTCCACTGCTGAAGACTTTGAGGCTGCCTGCAAAGACTTCAACTACACGTGCATTACAAAGGCCAGGTTCTCCTCGTCGGGACACGGATCGTACATTGTCAATAGCAAAGAGGACGTTCAGGCAGCATGGGACGAACGCAAGAAAGCCAGAAAACCCAGTGAAGACGTCATTGTGGAGGAATACATACCTTTCAGCACTGAGGACAACCAGCTGGTGGTGCGAAACAATGGGACGCACTTCTGCAAAACCCTGGGCCACTACCAGTTACATGGAGATTACCATTCCAGTTGGCAGCCCATCTACAGGAATGAGGAAGAAAGAAAAGGGTTTGAAGCTGTCAAAGACCAGGTATATAGCTTTGCTGAGAAAGCCACACTAGCGCTGGCTGGAAAGAAAGGGAGAGGTATCCATGCAGTAGAGCAGTTTCTGGATTTCGAGAACAAGAAAGTGTATGTCAACGAGGTGAGCTGCAGACCTCATGATACGGGAATGGTCACCTTTAAGACACACTATCCCGGGTATTCCCAATCAGGGCTGCATATCAGGGCAGTATCCCAGGTACCTATTGAACCCCGATTGTACCAGGAGGAAGACGGGGTCAGGATACTCAACAGCATTGGCCCTGGAGCATCCCACGTTATTGTATCTCCCAGTGAAGGGTGGAACCCTCAGTTCAGAGGAATAGACAAGGCACTGCAGCATGGTGATGTGTGGATCTTCAAGAAGCCGTATGCCTTCCATGAGCCTCACCATGGGCGCAGACTGGGAGTGGCCCTGGCCCTGGCGGACACGGTAGCAGAGGCTATTAAAGAGGCAGAGCTGACAGCTCACTGTGTAGAAATAAAAACGAACGAGAATCCCACCTGGAAGCCTCAGTGGATGAAGGAAAAGCATGTGGTTTCATGAACGTGTTGATTGTATGTGGTTCTGAATCTGACATGGACATTGCGCAGAAAGCAGGGTTCATTCTGGAAGGAAACCAGGTGGACTATGATCTGGAGGTTGCCTCTGCCCATAGAGATCCTAGGAAGGTGCAGAGTCTGGTAGAAAAGGGGTATGATGTGTATATCGCAGTGGCGGGATTATCTGCTGCTCTGCCAGGATTCATCGCATCACTAACTGACAAACCTGTAATTGGCGTGCCTGTTTCTGCAAAAGTGGGCGGGCTTGATGCCCTCCTCTCCATTGTCCAAATGCCCAAGGGCGTTCCTGTAGCGTGTGTGGGGATTGACAATGCAGAGAATGCAGCATACCTGGCATTGAGGATACTGAAGCTTTCCACCTGTAGAGAGGAAGAACCATGAAAATGAGCTATGCCAAGGCAGGAGTAGATATCAACCAGGAAGAACGGTCTGTGTCAGTGATAACGAAGATAGTCAGGGAGAGTTTTTCCTTCAGGGAAGGCCTGGGGAAGCCCTTGACTGAGATCGGTCATTTTTCCGGACTGATGGAGTTTGGGGAGTATGCTCTGGCTTTGTCCACTGACGGAGTAGGGACCAAGACTATTGTGGCCAAGAGGCTCCAGAAATATGATACTCTGGGGATCGATCTGGTGGCTATGTGCGTGAATGATCTGTTGTGCAATGGGGTTGAACCAATGGCATTCACTGATTATGTGGTGATGGACGAGACTGATGAGCACTTCCTGGCGGAATTTGGAAAAGGACTTTTAGAGGGTGCCAGACAGGCCAATGTTGTGATCATTGGAGGTGAAACTGCCACACACCCCAATATGAGAGGCCATGAGGTAAATTTTGATCTGGCCGGGACTGCTTTGGGATTTGTGAAAAAGGACAGAATCGTAACTGGAGAGGGTATCACCCCTGGAAATATTGTCATTGGGCTGAGAAGTTCTGGAATCCATAGCAATGGACTGTCACTTGCCCGGAGAGTGCTTCTGGATGGCTCAGAAGATGAGGAAACTCTTATTGCATTGTTGACACCTACCCGCATCTATGTAAAACCAGTTATGTCTGTTTTGGAGTCTGTCTCTGTGAAGGGAATGGCCCACATTACAGGGGGCGGACTGCTCAACTTGAAGAGACTCACTGGATATGGATTTGATATTGAGATGCCGGAACCTCCTCCTCTATTCTCTGAGATCCAGGAGAAGGGCGGAGTCGCTACAGAAGAGATGTATAAGACCTTTAACATGGGGATTGGCTTTGTGATCATTGTTGATGAGGAAGTGGAAAAGGACGTTCTGGGCATTCTGAAGAGTGAAGCAGTCACCCTAGGTATCATGAGAGAAGAGAAAGGCGTACATGTGAGCAATCTTGACCTTGAGCTCTGAGAGATCTATTACCTCACAAAGCATGGATGCATCCCATATGGAGACAACTCTTTAAATATCGCCTAGCTTTTTTAGTTCTATGAAAGCATGTAATGAATCCTTGAAGGATCTCGCTATCATCCATGATGAAGAGAATATGGATACCTTTGTCAGCTTATATTTTGATGGAAGAGATGAGCACTTTATCCGGAATAGAGAGAAAGCTGTTGAGTCAGTCTTGAACCGTGAGGAATTGGAAACCTTCATGAAGACAATGGAAAAGATAAAGACGTACCTAGAAGGCCACAAACCCTCAGACATAGCAGTATTCGCTTCTGACAAACATGATTATTTCGAGGTTGTCTCTTTTCCTGCTGAGGTGGAAAACGCGCTTGTGGTTGACACAGCCCCATATATTCGGCCATTGGCTGAGTTTGCAGATGAGTGGCAGGCATATACGCTTGTGCTACTCAATTCCAACCATGCGAAAATCTTCACGTTCTCATGTGGTGAAATAACAGAGGAAGAAGAGCTTTCTGCACACATCAAGAACAGGCATAAGAAAGGTGGTATGTCCCAAGCACGCTTTCAGAGGTTGAGAAAAGGAAGTATACACGCTTTCCTGAAAGACGTGGTGGAAGAACTCACAAGAACTGCAGAAAAAGATATAATACTGGCCGGTCCCGGTGAAGCGAAAAAAACGTTTTATGAAATGCTTCCCAAGAACCTGCAAGAGGGTGTTCTCTCTGTGGTTGATGTTGATATGGGTGGCGAAAGGGAGATCTTTGAAGAATCCCACGAAATCATGGCAGAAAGAGAGAAAGAGGAACGGATAGAGTTGCTTGAGGTTATAAAGAAGGATATCCTCACCAATGGATTGGCGGTCTACGGCATTCCTGCCACCCTGAATGCAGCGAAAAATGGACAGGTAGAAGTCTTGCTTGTGGAGAAGGACTATAAGCAGAGAGGATGGAAATGTGAACACTGCCAGAGCGCAGGAGACGGGATTCTAGCGTCATGCCCTGTCTGTGGGAAGGAAACAGCAGAAGCTGACATTGTGGAAGAACTCGTTAGGTTTGCTGAAGAAACAGATTCTCTTGTAGAATTCACAAGTAATGAAGATATTAAGAGAATTGGCCACGTTGCAGGGCTGCTGCGGTATAAGTAGTAGTGAATTGACATGAACCACGTGGGTTGACAATGGCCAGTACTGGCAGAATATTACTTGGAATGACCTTCGTAGGACGAATTATCTGAGCAGAGAGGGCTTTTCTTCTGTATCTGGAGTCATCTTCTTGAAACTGTTCTTTTGGCTCATTCGTTAGATATCTGGCAAGTTCTTGAGACTTCATCAAAAGATTTATAATCTTCTATGTATATTCTCTCCAAAGGAGGTGACCAAACGAACAAAAAGATACTCGTGGCAACAGGCATTGTCCTTGGTCTCGTAATTGCGACCTATGCTGCAGCCGCCCCCTCAATCACTACGCCGTTATACAGATACCGCATGGAACAAAGCAGCAGCAAGATGAAATTTCTGCCCACAAGCATAAGCGAATTTCTTTACACTACAGAAAAAGGGTGGGAACTTGACTACTGTCTTCTTGGAGACTGCACAGCATCAGGGATCGGTCCAAATACGCAGAATATACTCTGCCCCTACACTATGACCCCAACGTGTTCTCCAGATACGAATTGCCTGACATGCCCTGTAACATGCCTGGAATCATGTCCTGACACATGCAGGGAGACATGCAACGGCACAGCGACCTGCGAAACGTGCTTTACCTGTTCTACCTGTGATGTTACCTGCAGCGCTGGATGTCTCACTGCCGTGACAGAGACGTGCTGACCTTTCAAAATTTTTTATTTTTTTCTTCCCCAGAGCGGTAATGATAAGAGAAGAAACCGAATTACAGGAGGAAGTTCCAATTGGTATTCTTGTCACGGATCAGAATGGTGACTCTTTGTCCCGACCGACTGACAGTACATCTTGAATGGCGGTGTTTCATGGATCACCTGACCGCTGTAATCACGTTCCTAATGTCTTCTTCATGCTGGTTATCTTTATCCAGGTGCATGCTCTCTGACAAAATATAGTCCCAAGAAGGCTAAAGCGGCCGTACCTGCCCAGAAAACGAAGGGCAGCCCCAGGTTAAGGGCAGCCAGGCTGTTGCCAAGAGGAGGCGAAAAGAAGCCGCCGAACCGATACAGGATTGCAGTCATCCCCATGGCAGTCCCAGCGTACTTTGCTCCGATTCCTTCGGTTTCTATAACCATTGTCATGAGGATTGCCATATATCCATCACGGACAATGCCTGCAAGAAGGACCAATACCCAGATCATCATGCCATCAGCTATTGACAGAAATCCTACCCCCCCTATTGTCATGACAGTGGCAATCACAAGAATCCCCTTCCGTGACCCACATCTATCCGACAGCAAGGCCAAGGGTATAGTAAAGAGCAGGCTTACTCCATGAAACGTGGCCAGAGCACCATCAGCACTGGGTCCTGCCCATCCAAGTGCTCTCAAGTACAAAGGCAAATAGCCAAGTGATCCCTGGATACAGCTTCCAATACCCAGTGTGATCAATCCATAGGCCCATACGCTCCTGAGACTGCCCACATGAGGGAGTGCTTTCCGCAGTGAAACTCTGGAACCCTCCTGGACAGAAGACTCATCGGGCGAAGATCGCACCTTCCACCAGGGGATGCCAACAGCAACAGAGAGCGCACCGTAGAAGAACAAGACGTTCCTCCATCCGCCAAGCCAGGGGGACAGCACAGTGGCACTCACCAGGGAACCCATCATGAATCCCAGTGCCATACCTGCAGACACCACACCATTTGCCATTCCCAGTCGTTTTCCCGGGAACCAGACGCCACACATCTTATGGATATTAGGTGTTATCGCTGGAGGCAGGAAGCCATAGATGAAACTGGTCACTGTTAACGTAAGAGAATCTCCTGAAATCCCTCGTGCAGCACCCGCCACTCCAGCCAGCAAGCAAGCAATACTTACAGTGTGGCGAATGCCAAATCGATCACCAGCTGACCCACCTACCAGACCTGAAAACATCCCAGAAACTGAAGCCACGCCCCATATGGCTCCAACCTGGACGAGACTTAATCCCAGGTCCTCAGATATTTCGTTGAACAGAACAGGCATGCACATTACAGGCATAGCTACCACGAGGGCATGGGTCAAGGATCCCAAGCCAAGCACATACCATTTGTAGGAGCCATCTGATTTCTCATGTGACAGGTTCATCGTAGCACATCCTCAAGCTCAAGGCGAAGTACTCATCATTAAATTCGTAATAGGTATAAAAAGGTTCTTGTCAAGTTGGTCAATAATTAAATCACTTTTATCAAGATTTCGTCAGTATTTCGTTTTCCTCCAAATACTAGAGATCAGGTTTATACTGAATAAGGGTGGGGTGAATTACGGTTGAAATATCTACCGTGAATCGAGTAATACTGCATGAGTTGCTTTTTTTCTATCATGTTTTTGCATTTCCCTGAGGAAAAGTTTTAGTTGCTGCAGATCTCTTTCATGAAGATCTTAACTCAGGATGTCTAGAGTCAAAAGCCAATCTCTTCTCAAAAGGGGGTGGTTGACATGAAGGCAAACCTTTTAAAACCACATCAAGATGAAAATGCATGACTCAACTTGATAAGGCTTCTGAGATTGTGTGGACTGAATGCATGGATTTGAAAAAAGGGGAAAGTGCTCTCATACTATGTGATGGACCTTTACGAGCTGTAGGATACTCTTTATTTGAAAAAGCTGTGGAATTGGAAAGTAATGCCTTTTTGCTGGAAATGATGCCTCTTGCTATTCATGGAGAGGAGCCGTATCCTCTGGTGGCTGAGGCCATGAAATCTGTTGATGTACTGGTAGTACCCGCTTCCACATCCCTCTCACATACTGAGGCTCGACGGCAGGCAAGTGCCAGCGGAGTCAGGATTGCCACCATGCCAGGTATTACTGAGGATATCATGAGACGGGCAATATCTGCAGACTATGGAAAAATCAAGGAGAGGTCACTGAAGATTGCCGACCTCCTTTCCTCGGCAGATGCAGCAATAATTACTACAGAGAAGGGGACTGACCTCACGTTGCCTCTCAAAGGGAGGAAGGCCCTTCCTGATTACGGACTTTATCACAATGAAGGAGATTTTGGCAACCTCCCTGCAGGAGAAGCATACGTTGCCCCGCTGGAAGGTGTTTCAGATGGAGTCCTGGTGGTAGATGGAGCTATTGCAGGAATTGGAAAACTTGAAGAACCTGTAACCATCACTGTTCGCAACGGTTTGGCTGAGCGAATTGAAGCATGCCCGCAGTTGGAGCAGGCCCTTGCTCGTCACGGTGACCTGGCGCGGAGCGTTGCAGAGCTGGGAGTGGGCACCAACGATCAGGCACGAGTTGTGGGAAATGTACTGGAAGATGAAAAGGCTATGAATACAGTCCATGTGGCCTTTGGAAATAACGTGTCGTTTGGGGGTACGGTGAATGTACCTGTACATCTTGATTGTATTATCATGGACCCAACGTTAGCTGTTGATGACGATGTGATACTGGAAAACGGAAAATGGCTTATCTAGCTATTCTTTTTTCATCTTTCCTTCACTTTGTGTCTTCACGTGCTCTCATCTGCGTCTCTGTACTTACCCTGATCTTTGGTTTCTTGAAGAAGATTCGGCTTCTTGAATAATGCTGCTCTCACCAGTTCAACACAGTGATCCAGTGCTTCACTGATGGACTCTCCTGAAGCACCTGCAGCTTTCCTGTGTCCTCCCCCATCCCCGTTGTACAACTGACCAATCTCTTTCATGATTCTGGACAGATCAATGTCAACGTCCTGGGAAGCCTTAGCGATTATTCTACTTCCCTTCTCATTGGCCACAAAAACCACATTTGCAACCTGGGTCAAAAACGTTGCAGTACTTGATTCATGAGAATTGACCTTGGTGGTAATAACCAGATAATTCCCAATCTTGTGAAGCTTCGATCTCTGGCACCCCTTGATGATGGCGATTCTCTTGGGTACATTCTTGTGTTCACTGAACATGTCAAAGACTTCGTAGAGTTCTACTCCTTCCCCCAGAATCTTCTCTACTGTCTGAAATGTCTGCCGGGTTGCATACTTGAAGTTTCCCGTATCTGTTAAGATACCACCCAGCAGTGCCAGGTTGATTTTCTTGTTTTTCTGGGGGAGCAAATCAAACAGGATTTCTGCAGTTGAAGTTCTGTCCTCACACAAGTACACGTACTGGGTGAAAGAGGACTCACGGTGATGGTCAATCACCACCACGGTCCTGGTATCATCATTCAGATATGCTGCACAGGTCCCCAGCTGGGACAAGGAGGCTGTGTCCAGTATGACCACTGCGTCCGCCTCAGGTATGTCCTCACTCACAATAGATTCACCCAAGTTCTTCAGCAGGTACTTGCCCATGCGGTTGACACTCTGGCAGCAGATCTCGGCTCGCTTATTCTTGAGCTTCAGAAACTCTTTCAACGCAACTGCAGACCCTACAGCATCTGGGTCTGCATTGGAATGAATGAGAATGAGAAACGAGGATTCTCGTTCAAGTACATCCAGGACACAACTTCTCATCCCGCCTGGACTCCTGCAGTACCCAACATCTGCTCAATTTTCGCGCGCATGTTCTTCAATTTCTCCAACAGTCGCTGTTCCTGCCGCTCCAGGGAGGTGGTCCTCACTTCCAGGTTCTCTTTTTTCTCTTCCAGCTCTTTCTTGAGGTCTTCCTTGTTTGATTTAACCAGTATGCTTCCGATGCTCTTGTAAACAGTATCTGTCTCTTTTTCCAATTCTTCCAGAGCTAGAGTAGTCTCGTTGAGTTCGATTGACAATTTCTGCTTCTGGGAGACTACCATTTGATATTGCTGCTCAACTTGTTGAAATTGTTGAATTTCATGCTGTACATTAGGAGGAATCTCCTGCATAAAATCACCTGAATTCTGTTCCGGATAATACCATATAAAGGTTTTCGTGTCACTCTGGTATGAAGGTTCTGTGGGGGATTCTCCTGTAGGAAAACAGGAAGGTTATCCCTGAAAGACAAGGATTTCTCCTTTTCCCAATTCAGAAATGTCCCCATTATACCTCCTGTAAGCTCCTTCTATGTGGCCCTGGGTAATGGGTATCTTGTAGGGAGTCTTTGCAAGCTCTCGCAGGAATACACGCAGCCAGGTGGGGTTGTATACCGCATTGTAGGTGAATGTGGGCAAGAGGTAAGGGCTCTCATAGAGCACGATGCTTCCTCTCTGCATGAAGGCGCCCAGCCTGTCACCAGGACGTCCGTAGCAGATGAGAGTTCCTCCTTTCATATTGCAGCCCGCTGCATCTCCAAGGGTTCCCTCTACCACGATGATGCCCTTCTTCATCAGTCCTCCCACTTCGGTTCCTGCATTCCCCTTCACTACAATCAGCCCTTTGTTCATTCCTGATTTGCTTCCTCTGTAGGCTCCACCCAGGCAGTGACCCGCGTTCCCGGCGATGAAGATTTCTCCACCTTTCATTTCAGCACCTGCCCAGTCAGAGACACTTCCCTCAACCGTAATACGGCCACCTTTCATTTCAGCACCCAGGTGCATTCCCGCATCGCCTTTTACCACAATAGACCCTGCAGTCATTCCTTTCCCAATGTACTTGACTGTGGGAACAGAACCAAGGGTTATCACATCCTGGCCGTCATCCTTGATGTCAAACAGGTCCTGGAGATGTTTCTCCTTATTCCCGTAGTAGACTGTCAGGGCCTTGATTTCCTTCACAGATTTTCCCGAAAAACAATCAGGGGCTATACAGGGAGCTGTCACGGGGATAGCAGTCTTCAACAAAGGATTCAAGAACATTAGATCACCTCTTTCAAGTTGATAATGTACTTGCCTAAATTTCCACCATAATTTCCTGCAGAAATCCGGGTGACACCTTCAGTAGTACAGGCAGCATGGATACCCTCGTGCATGGCCTTGTTCATGGATTCGATATCAACTGCATCGATGACGATTTCCAGGACACAATTTTCTTCTTCGGTGAGGTCTGACTCTACCTGAGACTTGACCATGGGACAATACGCAGTATTGGTGGAAGCTGCAAGGAACTTGTACCTGGAACCTACCTTGCTGCCTGAACGAACCACACCCCCGGGAAAGGGAGCAATGACACATGGTACCTCTCGAATTGCCTGCACTGCTTTTCCTGAAGCTTCCAGCACAGGTTCAATACCTCTCCCTATTATCAGGAAATTACCTCCACCTACTGCCTTGGCAGCCTGGAAGGTTTCTTCACATAAGAATTCCCCGCCCATGACAGGAATTCTCCAGAACCGCCGTCCCTTGGGGTATTCGGGAGTGGGGTTCAGTCGTTTTGAGATCTGGAATCCATCCCCAAAGTACCGGAGTTGTCCTCCCACCACAAACTCCTTCTCTCCCAGTAAGTTGTTAAAACAGGCTGACGTCGGGGAAGTCATGACGCACTGACCAATCCGGCGCATCAACTGGTCTCCCAGGTCCTTGGTAGAGTTGGCGAATAGGAGAATATTTACTCCCGGCCTGCCATCAGGAGTCTCCATGGTAGCTCCTTCAATACCTGCCTCACATCCACACATGATCACTGACGTTCCAAACCCCGCTACTGTAGAGGCGGAGTTCATGGCCCATTCTTCATTGATGGCAGTGACAAGCACGCGTGAGGCATACATTTTAAAGGCTTCTGCAAAGGTGTCTACAATTTCAACGTCGTTTATGCGCATGTCACCACCTCCTTCCGGGGAAGATATGCATCCTCCACTGGATAATTGGCAAGCTGGACTGTATAGTACTTGGAGAATATTCGTTTTTCCTCTTCAGAGAGGTCTGCCTTCACATCCAATATGTACGTTCTACCCATGTAATCTGCCACTACATTGCCATCTTTTACCACGATCACTCCATCCTTGATGGTGTAGGCTGCCTTCTGGAAGCTCTTTTGAATGTTCTCTTCATCAAAATTGTATATGGAGATATCAGCGTCAGCACCTGCCCCCAGGTGTCCCTTGGCAGTCATGCCCAGTGCTTGTGCTGTTCCTGCTCTGGTGACGACTGCTATGTCAGATAAGGTGTATTCTCTGTCTATGGACGAGAGTGCTGAACGTTCTTTCACCAGGGGGTGGACTTTCTCTATCATTTCCTCCCGTTTTTTCTTACTCATTAAAAGTTCCATGACGTGAGGATAGAAGTAGAAGGGACCTGCATTGGGGTGATCTGTGGTGAGGAAGACCTTGTAGGGATCTTTTGTCAGGAGCAGGACTTCGAGTCCTATGCTCCACTGGATCGCATTGACTACATTCTTCTTCTTGAACTTGTAGGGGACAATACCTGCTCCTGTTTCCATTTCCACATCTGAGTTGGCCCACTTGTTCCCGCTGAGCTTGAAGAGCGTGTGCTGCCAGGGACCATCAGCTGTCATGGTGGTGGCATCCCCAAAGATAACCTGGCCCACATCACAGGTGACGTTCTTCGATTTGTTGAGGACAGCAGCTATGTCGCTTCCTCCTGATGTGAAGGTGGCCCAATCCTCTCCTGCATATGAATTGAACTGTATGTGGGTTATATGCCGTCTGTATGGAGCCAGCATCTCAATAGTCTCCTTGGTTATAGCATAGTTGCCGGGAGACCCCAGGTTATTGCAGTGGATGTGAATAGAATGTGGGAGGTGGAGTTCATCTGCTGCCCTTGCCAGGTTTTTCAGGATCTCTCTGGGAGTCACATTAAAGTTCTGGACTGTATCATCCAGAGAATTAACATTCTTTCCCCACTTCCAGTTTTCCACACCTCCTGGGTTGACGATCTTCACTGCATACCCTCTTGTGGCATAGAGAAGCCAGGCCACGAAATTCTTCAACTTCTCGAACTCTCCTTCTTCTGTGTACTTGAGCACAAAGTAGTTGGAGCCCATCAAGGTAAAAATCCCCTTATCTACAAGAGGAATATCCATGAGCTCTTCATGAGAATGACGTGCCCCCAAGGGGGGTGTTGCAGCTTCCCACACAGTTGTGTATCCCATTTCTGCATACCGGTACCCAATGGTGAAGGTCGTGGGGACAGTATATCCCGTTCCGCTCCTCCTGTATTGCGTCTTCTTGACAACGTCTTTTCTGTGGTCTTCAGGTCGCATAATCCTGGCAATATTTACCTTACTTCCTGCAATATGTGTGTGGATTTCCACACCTCCGGGCATGACCAGCAGCCCAGAAGCGTCGATTTCTCTTGTATCTTTTAGATCTGATTCATCTACTATTTTTCCTTTTTCAACAAAAATATCCATCTTTTCGCCATTAATATTATTGGCAGGATCGTGTACTGTTCCATTTCTTATGATCATGCCCTCACCTTTTCAATCATCTTGGTTAATACAGCAGCATCTGATGGCCGTGAAGTCTGTACGATCTTTTTTAGCCGCAGTGGGATTCCATCCATGCGATATGCAGTTCCCTCTGCTTCTATTCCTGCAGTGGCGACAGGAATCGACACCTTGGCAATTCTGGTGGTGAGACTCACCTTGGGATCCATGACTATGGTGGGAATGTCTGCAAGGTGCTTCCAGGCTTCTGCAGGGAAATTGGCAGCAGGATCAGAAGCAATAATCAATGCTGCGTCGCATTCTTTTCTGGCCAAAACGTCCACTGCGGAAAACTCTCCAGGATTTGACAGGGGGTATCCCAGAGCGAAGTTTACTGAAAAAGGATATCCTGTTACCCATGCCATGGTTGACCCTGCGCCCGTAACATTGTAGTGTCCACGCATGGGAGTAATAGAGAATTTGGTAAATTCATTCAAGTCACGTACCAGCCTGAGAGCAGCGTCCACGTTGAGGTGCTTTCCCTTGGACATAGTCAACCCCAGTCCAAAGAATATAATGCCGAATGTGCAGGTTTTCATCTTCTCTACCAAATCTCGCAATTCATCAGGTAACGAATCTCTCTTGCCTTTCAGGTACGCGCGCATGAGAGATATATTTTCGAAATCAGTTCCCGGCTCGGTTTTTACAAACGTAGTTGCGATGCGGGCTGAAGCAGTGGCTCTTACATCCACCACCACCACCTCTCGCTCATTCCTGCCCTTTCGAAACAACCCTTCAGGAAACACAGAATACCGCCTGAAATGCCTGATATGGGCTTCAGCTGGGTTACATCCCCAGTATATGATGAGATCTGCCCTGTTCTTCACTTCTCCTAGGGTGCACTTAACACACCCTGCATCTTGAGTACCCAGGATTGTAGGCCCGTGACAGACTGATGCTGTCTGATCAATGGTTGCCCCCAGAAGTTCGGCCAGGTGGATAGCATGTCTCTGGGCCTCGCATTCTGTGGAAGATAGTCCGTAAATCAGGGGGTTATCTGCACTGCTGAGGATTTCTGTTGCCCTATCCACAGCTTCATCCATTGAAACTTCCTTGCCATCAACGAGAGCAGATTCCAGCATGTTGACATGATGGTTCAAAAACTTTGACTTGGAGATGGCGCACGCATTCTTGACGTCAGTTATCTGGTTATCCTCTGTGGTCACCACAATATCATCACACAAGCAGCCGCAAAATGGACAAACCACATTTTCATGGATCATTTGCGCCCCTCCACAATCCTGGTTAGTAACTCATCCACTGATTCAACATTCTTGTCTGTCTTCTCTATTTCTGCCTCAGTTCCTTTGGAATCGGGCATCCCAGTGCCCTGGGTTTCACTGCCAATGAGCAGGTTGGCCCACGGGCCATACGGGATGAATCCCATGTTCTCCTCGATGTCGGATTTATGGCACATGACCACGGCGGAACCATGGAGTGTCTTGACCTCAATCCTGTCTCCGTCTTTCACTCCCATCTGGTCCATGAGAGCTGGATTCAGCTGTATCACCGCCACATTTTGAAGGTAGTCATCAGAAGTCTTTCCAATCTCTGCAGCAACTCCTTGCTTGGTAGTTCTGCCACTCAACAAAACGATCTTCATGAAAGATAGTACACACGCATTTTTTATAAATCTGTGTGTTTACAAAGTTAAACATGGTTGTTCTGGGAAAACCATATAAAGCACAGCACGTGGCTGACAGTATGTCCTCTTATCTCCTTGTTGTCGGATGTTCTGACAGGAAGAATACCTCTCCTTTCCCCATGAAGGCACTGGACAGGTATGAGGGAGTCAACTTCAAGGTGATTAAGAAGTTCAACCGGGAAAAGGGTTTTCCTGACAACATGGATATAGCGATTGTCTCTGCCCGCTATGGACTCATCACCTCAGATGAGTACATAGATCTCTATGATATCCGTATGACGAGAAAAAGAGCCGCAGTTCTTCATCCAGAAATCATGGACGACCTCAAGGATCTCATCTCAGGAAAGACGTACAAAGAAGTCTTTGTCGTCCTTGGTAAGGAGTACATGCGGGCCATAGAAGGAATAGAACTCATTGCACCCTGTCCAGTTGTGTATGCTCGGGGCAGGATTGGAGAGAAAATGGCAGCCCTCAAGAAATGGCTTAACAGAGTATTCTTGGCCAAAGAAGGACAGCAGAAACTCACCGATCTAAAATTATAGGTTCAGGGGGACAGCATCTACCAGAGCCTTCACGGCTGTGTGATTCCAGGCAATCTGGGCAAATGAAAAAGCATCACAGACTTTTAAGACCTTCAAAGCTACATCAGGTGTATTGACAGAATTATTTCCAATCTTGAAGCAGTCATGTCCTAAAATTCTGTCAAAAATGGAGAAATCAAATCCTTTCTCCCCTTCCCTGTACGCATCAATGTGTACAGCCTGAGGGTGGACTGTCTCCAAAATCAAGGGCTCTGGTTCGACATTCCCCCTGAATTTGATGAGGGGAGTAATTCCTGTACTCTCCAATTCGTCCACAATACTTTTGAGCTTGTGGAGGTCTTTCAATAATGACTGTCCTGCCCCTATTACCATCATTTCCCGCTGTCTGCAGTGCGCATTGATCTCCACGACACAGCCAGAATCCTGGATGTAGTGAGCAGCTTCTACATACCCTGCCACCGTCGCAGACCGGATATTCACTGAAATCACAGCTCCAGTCTCTGTAGCCACTGGAATATTCTCTTCCAGGAAGGAATAGAGGTCATCAAAGAGGAATTCATGGCGTCCCCTCTCCACCATTTTGCGTGAGGCTGTCATGCTCTTTTGGTCGACACTGATCCCCCCAATCGTTACCATTCCCACACCCAGTGCCCCAATAGTCCTGCAGAATTTACCATCGTTTCGCCCTGCCATGGCTGCTAGAACAGAAGGATGTCTCAACCTCAGATTGAACGTCACACAATCCCTTCCAGCACTTTCCATAACGCTCTCTTCTTCTCCAGAGAGTCCAGCAATATATCTTCAGTATAAACGGTGAGACCCATATCTTCCAGTTCTGGCTTGTACTCCTTGTCTGTTTTATGAATGATAAGTACATCGAGGAAGTCCTGGTACATCTCAGCCACGCCCACGCAGTTGGTCTCTATTCCCAGTCCTCTCATGAGCACTGCTGTGGGGCCCGAGAATGGAGCTTCGCCCACCATGGGTGATATTCCTACTACCACTTTCTTACGAAGGATATCGCGGTATCCTTTCATTCCAATAATAGGACCAATGGAAGTCACGGGATTGGATGGGCCCACCAGGACTGCGTCTGACTCTTTCATCAGAATAAGAGCTTTTTCTACAGGACGTGCCGTCTCGATACCGCAGTATTCGACATTGGTCACTGTAACCTGCGCCCTCCTAGATACCCAGAATTCATGGAATGTCAAAACTTCATCATCAGTATAGATTTGAGTGGTCACCCTATCATCTGACATGGGAAAGACAGGGACATCAACATGCAAGGCTGCTAGAACCTTTTCTGTCACGTGGGAGAGGGGGGTTCCCTCTTTTACCAGCAACGTTCGGAATAGCTTCAACCCCCTATCCTTGTCACCAATCTTCAGCAATTCAGTGTGCCCCAGTGATTTCATCATTTCATGGCAAAAATAGGTATCATCCTTCTGTCCATACCATTTGGAATCGTCCACCAGCCCTGCCAGAGTATACACCACCGTGTCAAGATCAGGAGATACATATACTCCAGAAGTCCACAGATCTTCTCCAGTGTTAACAATAACGCCATACTCGCCAGATATCCCTGTGAGCAATTTGGGAGTTCCTGTTCCACCTGAGAGAATGCACAACATCTACGGTACCAGCCGGGTCCTGTCTCTGGGAAAGAAGGTAGCTTCTCTGATATTCTCCAGACCCAGAATCTGCATGGTCAGCCGCTCAGCTCCAATGGCAAACCCTCCATGAGGGGGCATCCCGTACTTAAATACTTCAAGATAGAACTCGAACCCCTCTGGGTCCAACCCTCGTTCCTTGATTTTCTCCACCAGAAGGTCATACTGATGAATTCGCTGCCCACCAGTGGTAACCTCCAGTCCCCGCAGGAGCAGATCAAAGCTCTTGGTCAGGTCACCATCCGGCATAGCATACATGGGACGCTTCTTCTGAGGGTAGGCTGTCACAAAAATGAATTCAGAATCCAGGCTTTCTTTACTGTAGTCACATACCAGTTTCTCCCCTGCAGGGCTCAGATCATAGCCTTCTTCTCCCGCAATCTCCAAAGCCTCAGCAAGGGTAATATCAGGGATGGTAGAGGGAACTACCGGGACTACTGTCTGCAGTTCAGCTATTTCGCCTGCACATTCTTCCTGTACTCTGTCCACCATATACGAGAGAAGCCTGTTCTCCAGTGCTCTGATATCTCTATCATCAGTGATGAAACCGAATTCAATGTCTAGGCTCGTATACTCGTTGATGTGACGTACTGTATTATGCTCTTCTGCCCTGTACACGGGACCTACTTCATAAACTCGTTCAAATCCAGCCCCTACCAGCATCTGCTTGTAAAACTGGGGGCTCTGGGCCAGGAAGGCTTTGTTCTCAAAGTACTGTATAGGAAAAAGCTCAGTTCCCCCTTCAGTTCCAGTAGCCACTATTTTGGGAGTATGGATCTCATAGAATCCTTCCTTTTCCAAAAATTCTCTGAATCCTGAGACAAGGCAGGACTGTATGACGAAGACTGATCGGTGATTGTGACTTCGCAAATCAAGAACGCGGTGGTTCAACCGAGTGTCAAAATCAGCCTTCACTTTCTGTGAAGGATCCAGAGGTAGAGGACTATGAGCTTCAGCCAGAACTTCAAGAGCAGTGGGGAGTATTTCTATCCCTGCCTGTGCTATAGTGGACTGAGCTACAGTGCCTGTAACCTGGATAACATACTCCCTGCCCAGGCCAGAGAACTGATCAAAGAGCTCGGGTGTGACCTTCTTCTTGAGAACAGTAACCTGGACCATTCCTTTCCTGTCTCTCAGCAGAAGGAATTTGATTCCTCCGAGGTCTCGCAGTTCATGGACCCATCCTGCAACTGTTATGTGTTGTCCAATCTTGTCATTTAATTCATCGGTGAGAATTCTCATAAGTGTCACGCTCTTATTTTCTGACCACTGTAATGGGGATAACTCCACATTCAAGTTCCTCCAGGGCAATACGAATAGAATCTGTCTCCTTGGACTTAATTAAGATGGGAGCTCCCATGGCAATCTGGAGCGCCCGAGCGCCCACAATTCGTGCCTTCTCATATCGTGTATACACGTCTGAACACCACCTTGAAATGTCTAAGGTCCCTTTATAAAACTTTCTTACAGAGAGTGTCATCCTTGCTTATTCTTCGCTGATTACAGGACGAATCTCAATCTCGCAGCCTTCCTCGGGATTGAACTTTGATACTCTCACAGCGAAGTCCCTCCCTGTAGAATCCTTGATGAAGACGTGAAACACAAGGCCACGGAGACAGGTGGGCGTGACTCCCTCTTCGTGGGTATGCCTGCATGCAGCCGCGTAAAGGCAGGGGGGGTATACCGTGCAGGAGATAGATTCGTTATGTTTGACCAGCTCAAATTGCTTTGATGCCATAAGTCCCACTGCATTCAACATGTCGATGTAGGTTTGACATGCTTCCATTGGAGTTTTCGCTTCAGGAATTTCGATTTTGGACTGCTTGACACCAAACCTGATGCCCTCAATATAAATCTTTTGAGCAATTATGTCGTTATTGAAATAGGATCTACTGAATATATTGACAGACCTTACCATTTCATTAAGAGTGTCCGTAACAGCTGCCGCTTTTTTCTCGAAGTCAATTTCCTTTTCTTCGGCCATGCTTTCAACTCAAAGATTCACCTTAAATAGCTTTTGGGTTTTCGCCGAATATAGACAGAAGGAATAGAGAATAATAACCTTCTTTTCCAAGATTTCTTGTCTTCAAAGGAGAAAAGGCGCCTTCAATTTAGAAAGGATTTCGAGTCATAGGGCAGGAGCATGACTTAACCTGAATTTGCTTCCTGTGGTTGTTCGAAAATCGGTGGATAATTAGAGACGTGAGAGAAGAGAGTTTCGATTTGGATCAAGGATTCATAGATTGCGATCATTAATTGAAATATGGTATGTGGCAGGTAGATGCCAGAACCCAGAACAGGTAGATACTCTCTTGATCTTGAGATTAGCAGCCAAATTGTCCACCACCTGTTGAACGCAATATGTCATGGGAAGCAGGCAGTTGAGATCTCATTGGCTTCTTTCCTCCAATGCCATTTGATCTCCGCGCGTTCCTCTTTTCTGACAATTCCTTTTTTCACCAGTTCCCTGAGGAGGAGAGGAATTTGCAGCACAGCGACGTTATCAATCAGGACATTCGCCTGGTACAGAGGTCTTTTCAAGGTCCATACGTTAACCATCAGGGCGTCTGAAACCCTCTGGAACCAGCAGGTGGTGGGTAACTGGGAAAATACCTCAATGACAAAATCCTCATACTCAGTTCCGACTAGAAAGAGATGGGGATCGTAGGCACGTGCAGTTTCTGGAAAATAGCATGTGATAGCAGTACACGCGTGAGGAAGTCGCTTCAAGAAGTCATACCCGTTACCACTCCAGATATGATACTTATCTTTTACCAGGGGCTCCAATGGTTTTCTCAAGTCATATTTGAATTCCTGATACAGAATCTCATCTGTGTCACTCCAATTGACAGGTTCATCCCAGTGTGTTGTGATATATCCTTTAGGCACATATTCTTCTGGATTGAACCCTGCAACCATGGTGCGCATGGTGTCAATCGCCCTTCCCCATGGACGGTCTGGAGGGTACGAGATGTAGTAATCGGAAGGGATTCCTTCAAGAACAACGCCTTCAATGTCAAGCTTCTCTTTCGAGATCACATGAAGGTTGAAAACCCCATCCAAAAGTTCATGATATATGACGTCTTTATTTCTGGTGTACTGATCAAACAGCTCAAGGGGATCCTGCACCTGGGAGAGATATACATACGTTCTGAAATTGGAAAATGATTTCTTCCTGACCTGAGGTCCCACAATAATTCCTTTCTCCACAGCTTCTCTTAGTCTGTTGCTTGCTGTTCTGCCATCGACTCCAATGATCTCTGCTATCTTGTTGTATTGAATACGAGGGTCGTGATTGAGAAGATCGAAGATTGCCCGATACCCTTTCATCTGTTGTTCATGGGCTACTCTCATTTCTTTCACCTTCTTTCCTCCAGCAGCATTTCACCTTGGCATGCGCTTCATTCTCCACAATCGCCTTTTTTGCCAACTCTCTCTTGAGGAAAGGGATCTGCATTCCTGTGATGTCTTCAATTCGAATACTCTTCTGCCTTGCGGGGCTTTTCATGGTCCATATGTAAACCAGTAGGGCGTCTGAAACCCTCTGGAACCAGCAGGTGGTGGGTAACTGGGAAAACAGATCAATGATGAAATCTTCGTAATCCGTTCTGAACATGTGGAGATAGAGATCATAGGCTGGAAGTGTCTCCGGGAAGTAGTTGGTAGCAAATGTGCAGCATTCAGGGAGTTTCTGAATCCATTTATTGGTTCTGCTCAATGGAATCGTGTACTTCTTCATCAGAGGCTTAAGTGCCTTTCTCATGTTATACTTTAATTCCTGATACAGAATCTCATCTGTGTCACTCCAATTGACAGGTTCATCCCAGTGTGTTGTGATATATCCTTTAGGCACATATTCTTCTGGATTGAACCCTGCAACCATGGTGCGCATGGTGTCAATCGCCCTTCCCCATGGACGGTCTGGAGGGTACGAGATGTAGTAATCGGAAGGGATTCCTTCAAGAACAACGCCTTCAATGTCAAGCTTCTCTTTCGAGATCACATGAAGGTTGAAAACCCCATCCAAAAGTTCATGATATATGACGTCTTTATTTCTGGTGTACTGATCAAACAGCTCAAGGGGATCCTGCACCTGGGAGAGATATACATACGTTCTGAAATTGGAAAATGATTTCTTTCTGACCTGGGGTTCCTCAATATACTCGAGGTCAATTGCCTCTTTCAGTCGAGATGTCACACTGCTGGGATGCAGCCCCATTTCTTTCGACACCTGATGGGGACGAAACCGAGGATTGGTGCAAAGATATTCATAGATTCTTCGATACTGCTTTCTTCTGATTTCAGGAGAATCCAGATTCTCACCTCCTGTCCTGATTTCCAGTTCTTGTCTGTAGCGGGGCTTTGCAGCCCGCCTCTTCTGCTGGTCAGTAGGATAATCCCCTTTATATAGCTAACTGAGGAAAAAGTGCAGAAATCCTCATTTTCTTACACTTTATAGTCCCATTGATAGATAAGATGGTTATTACAGAAATAACATGATGTATATTGTGAGAGAATCATCTGGATGTTGGTCCTCGCTGCTCTCCTTCTACGTACAAAAAGAGGAGCAGGGTATTCGGGCGATGGAACTCACACGTCATCTCTGAATTTCCCCAATCGAAGACGTGCACAATTCTGGTCATGAGCCTTGCAGAGCTCAAAGAACAAAGAAGAAAAGAGTGACAGTTAGCCCTTCTTTTTTAATCCTTTGACTTTTTTCTCAATTTCTCTGGTAGACACCAGGTGAGTATGGATAGCCAGTTTCTTTGGCCGTTCACCAAACGCCATTCCCAAAACCTGATTCAGATGCAAAACTGGGATATTGAACTTCTGGAGCTTCTTCTGCCCCTGGTCAAATTGCAGATGACAGAAAGGACATATGTTCAGTATAGCATCAGGATTTCCTTCTGACATGAAGGCCAGCTTCTCTTCCAGGACACTGAGAGCCACTTCTTCGTCACCACTCCACACACCGCCTCCTGCGCCACAACAGGACAGCTTATTCTTGAAATCCACTGGTTCACAACCTACAAGCTCCAGGATATCTTCTACAATGTGTGGGTTCTCCACATTCAGAGATTCATGATGTTCTGATGGTCTCAAGTAGTGGCAACCGTAGTGCACAGCCAGTCGCAATCCCAGATCGAGCTCCTTCTGTTCCAGAATTGTCTCATGCATGGTGGACAGCACATCAGCAAAATGTAGTACCTCGACTCCTCCATTGTACCGCTTTCCCACCTGCTCCAGCACTTCATTGATCTCTTCTCGCTTCTCTGGGTTTTCTTGCAGAATATGATTTGATCCATGCAGGGAACCATAACACCCGTTACAGATGGTCAAGACATTCAATCCATCTTTTTCTGCTTCAGCCAGATTCCGTCCACCTAAGGCCAGCCATGTGTCAATGTCATATCCTCTGAAGACTCCCGGGGCAGGGCAGCAGGTATACCGGTGATCCACCAGTTCAACCCCCAACTTGTCAAAGACAAATCGAGTGGACTTTTCGATGGAAGCATACATGTTCTTGGCAATGCATCCTGGAAACAGAGACAGCTTCATGTGGTACCACCTCGCACCAGTTCCAGGAACCCTGTAATGTCAAGTATCTTCTTCACTTTTTCGAGTTCTTCAGGAGCTGTAGAAACATCATATGGTTCCTTTTTCAGTCCGATGATAGCCCTGATCTGAGCCACTTCTGGGGACAATGGAAACCCGTTCCCCGTATTGTATAAGTTCTCGATAGCACTGAGATGAATCCTGGGGAAATTTCCCTTTTGTACAGCCAGATTCCTCAGCAGAATGATGGCATCTACTGTATTTACGCCTTTTGGACATCGTTCCGCGCAGTTGTAGCAGGTAGTGCAGTCCCACAACTCAGGCAGCCCTGTGACATCCTGCCCCTGGTATGCCATTTGCACCAGTGTCCGTGTCCTCAGCCTGGATTGTCTCCCCGAGGGGCAGCCTGCTGTACATTTGCCGCACTGTACACATTTTTCCACATTACTATCTCTGGCGGCTTTCTCAACTGGATTCATGGGTATCCACCATGTTGTCATAAATGAACTCTGATAGGCTGTAGATTTCCAGATCTTGTTTCCTCTTTTTCGCATTCTTGAAATTGTGAAGGCAGCTGAAGCATTCCGTCAGCAGAATGTCTGCAGTCTCGTCTGCTTCGCTGACTCGGTCTCTGGCTATCTGCACTGATTTAACACCATATGCACCTCTGACTCCTCCTCCAGCTCCGCAGCATGCAGCCAATTCCCTATTTCGTGGCATTTCTACAAAATTGGGAGCAATTGATTTCAGAATCTTCCGTGGAGCATCGTAGATGCCTGAGTGACGTCCTAAATCGCAGGGATCATGATAGGTGATCTTCTTATCGGTCAGGGGCTTGAAATCGACCTCTGATAATAATTCAATAATGTGGATGACGTCCATGCCCAGATCCTTGTACCTGGGATCGTCCTTGAAGGTTCTGTAGCACTTTGGACACGTACACAGCAGCTTTTTTGCCCCGGTCTTCTTTATAGCTTCGATATTCTGTTGAGCATGCTCCTTACTGGCTTCGAAACCTACATCAGGGAAAACACCACCGCAGCAGACTTCATCAATCCTGGAAAAGCTTACACCGAGTTCATTCAGCAACTTCATGATCTTTTCTGCAGTCTCCTGTTCTCTGTAGGTACCCACGCATCCCACAAATACAGCGTACTCCGGGTTCTTCTTTTTATAGCCAATTTGGGGACGTTCTTCCCCGTAGATGTTACCTGATTGCACTACCGTATCCCGCATGACCTGATGGCCTTCTATGAAGTGTCCCAGGTTAACCAGGTCTTTCCGGGTTTCCTTGACAATCTTGTACATTTCCATGTCGTAGGGACAGCGTTCTGTACAGGTCTTACACAACGTGCACTGAAAGGTGTTCTCGAAGATTTCGTCGGTGAAATGGCGTTCTGGATCTCTTGGCACATCAAATCCAGGAGGTCTCATGCTGCCTGTCTTCTCTATGACAAAGGACTTTTCTGTGCTGTTGGGATCATACACGCCCAGAGCATATCCCGCGAGCTCCTGCAGGTCCATTATCTGCAGGTTGGGTGGATCGCCTTCATAGGTTTTTTCGTGGAAGATACAGTCCAGGTGAATGCCACATTTGGTGCAGGAAGTGACCAGGATGTCTGCTCCCGTCTTGAGAGCTTCTCGTATCCTCTCTTCTCTGAGTCCCCGTGATTCTTTGTTGCAGTTCAGCCAGGATGAAACCCCACAACACTGGGCATCTTCTTTTGCATGTTCCATCTCGTTAAACTGGGAGGTTTTCTCCAGAATTGAACGAGGGGGATCATACACTTGATTGTATCTGCCCAGTCTGCATGGATCGTGGAAAGTAGTCTTCACATTGAGAGACGGTAAATCAGGGCACTTTTCCTGCAGAAACTCAGAGAAGTGCTGCACATCAGCCCCATACACATTCTTGAGCATCTGGTAACACTCTGCGCATCCCACTACAATCTTCTTTCCTTCTAGCTTCTTCTCTATTTTCTCTTTGATAGCTTCGAATTCATCCAGCCCACCTGAGTAGTAGAGATCATGGCCACAGCATCCATAGATGACAGCAGGTTCAATCCCCAACTTGTTCATGACCTTGACAGCAGCCTGTGCTGCACCTGAGTAGTTTGTGTCTCTCATGAGCAGGACATCAAACACTGGCCCGCACCCGGGGAAGTATGCAATTTCTGAATCGGGATTGGTCTTCACGTCTTTTATCCATCCCGCAATTTCTGTCTGAGCAGCAAGCTTGCCAGCCAGTCTGAACAAATCCCGGTGAGAACCTTTGGGTTCATGAAGATATCGTCTGTATCGGACTATTTCCTCCAGTTTCAGTTCTGACGGACAGGTTGAAAAACATAGTTTGCAGCTGGTGCAATCAGCCACACCTTCAGTCACTTCACAGGTTAACATCGGCTCACCATCTTTTCAGCCGATTCAACAAATTTCGCTCCTTCAGCTGATGAAATGTTAAATAGTTCCAGTTTCTCGCCACCAATTCCCATCAGATCCAGAATCTGCTTGGCCAGAGCAACCTTTTCCTTCTCCTTGATGTTTCCATCGATGTAGTGGCACTGGCCTTCAAGACAGGCTCCGATCATGACGCCCTTGGCCCCTTTGGTGAAAGGATATAGCATTTGAGGGATGGTCACTCTTCCTGAGCAGGGAACTCTCACGATTTTGACCTCAGGCGAGTACCGCATCTTGGCAGTCCCCGCCAAATCTGCCGCGTTATATCCACACTGGCTGCAGCAGTATGCTATGACAGAGTCCCTGTCCTTTTCCAGGATGCCATCTACCGCCTTTTCCAGCTGGATATCTGAGAAATATCTCAGTTCGATAGCATTGGTGGGGCATACTGTGGTGCACATGCCGCAGGCGTGGCAGGCCACATCCACCACTTCATATATGTCTCCCTCAGTGTCAATAGCGTCATAGTTGCAGATCTCATTACATTCTCCACACTTGATGCAGATATCGGGGTTAATGTGGGAGGTTACCAGATCCACTGTTATTTGATCATCTTTTAAAAAGGTGGCAACTCGGGAGGCCACAGCCCCTGCATCTGTAATACATTCCTGAATGGGCTTGGGAGCTTCTGCTGTCCCTGCAATGAAAATGCCAGTGGTAGCAGTATCCACAGGGGCAATCTTCACATGAACAGGAGCAATAAATCCGTCCTTCCCGGGCACCAGGGGAATAGTCTCAATCAGGTGCTTTGTACCCTGAGAAGGAACCAGTGCAGTAGACAGTACCACCAGGTCTGCCTCTAGTAACAGGGGTTCATTTAAGAGCGTGTTCTCTGTTCTCACCAGTAACTGATCCCCGTCCGCCAGGACTTCTGACACATTTCCTCTAATGTACCTGATGCCCATCTCTCGGGCCTGATCGAAGTATTCCTCGTACCCTCTCCCTGCAGCTCTCAAATCAATGTAACAGATGGTAACGTCAATTTCAGGGTGATCTGCCTTTATAAGGCGTGCATTCTTGGTTGCGTACATGCAGCATATCTTGGAACAGTATTCTGCATATCGTCTGTCCCGGGATCCTGCACACTGGATAAACACAACCGTTTGAGGGATTTTCCCATCTGAAGGTCTCTTCAGCTCTCCCAGTGTGGGCCCTGAAGGGCTTATTAACCGTTCCAGTTCCAACCCTGTAATGACATTGGGATGCTCCAGGTTATACTCAGTCCCAGAAAGGTCATACTGCTCGTACCCTGTAGCCACCACGATAGCACCCACTTTGAGTTGGCGCACTTCTTCTGTGTCCTGGCAGGGAGCTTTTGCCTTACAGACGGTGGTGCACCCCTGGCAATCCATGGTGCCGTTCAACTGGAGACAGGTTTCAGGGTCTCTGAGATATTTCAAGGGGACAGCCTGGGAATCGGGTACGTAAATAGCTTTTCTGAATCCCAGCCCCAGATTGAACTCACTGGGGACAACAATGGGACAGACATTGGTAATCTCTATAGCTTTCTTGGGACACTTTTCAACACAAACCCAGCAGCCCACACACTTGTGAGTGTCATACTCGGGAATGGCGTCCTTTTCTTTCTGAGTCAAAGCAGGAGGATCATTCTGCTTTGCGCATAGCTTGGCACAGGCTCCACATCCATTGCAGAGGTCTTCATGGATCTTGATTCGGTCCAGCCACAAGGGTCCATCCAGTTTGGGTTTTTCCATGACCAGATCAGTCTTTGCGCAGTCACCGCACCCCGTGCAGGTTGTAAAATCGACATAACGGGGTCTGCTTCGTACGGTGACTATGTACTCACCAGGATGACCAGAGACGTCCTCCACATCAGTCATTGTCAAAATATCAATGTTCTTGTGCATAGCAGTCTCGTTCAAAATGGGTGATATCGTACACATGGAACAGTCGTCAGTGGGGAACGTCCTGTCCAGCTTGCACATATTTCCACCAATATTGGGGTTCTGCTCCACCAAATGGACATGAAACCCTTTATCTGCAACCTCTAAAGCGGCATGCATTCCTGCAATACCGCCACCAATAACCATGACATCCTTAATGACGGGGACTTTGGCCTGCCCAATCTCCTGGAGGGTACGAGATGCTTCAATAGCTCCCTTTATCAAGGCCAAGGCTTTTTGCGTAGCTTCCTCCTTGTTTTCTGTCGCCCAGGAGCACTGTTCTCTGATATTGGCCATTTCCCACAGGTAGGGGTTCATTTTCTCTCCAATACATTCTTTAAAGATATCTCCATGATGCTTGGGAGAGCAAGAACAGATGACAACTCTATCAAGTTTCTCTTTTTCAATAGTTTCCTTGATGAGATCCTGTCCTAACTGGGAACACAGGAATATGGATTCATGGACTATGAGATTATCTTCTTTAGCCAATTCTTTTTTTAGATACTCCATGTCCATATTTCCTGCGATATTCGTGCCGCAGTCGCACAAGAAGACTCCTATCATTCGATCACCTTTACTGGTTCACTCAATGAACCTCCACTTATAAGCTTTATGTGTGTAAAGTAAAGGGAATTAGCAAATTTTTCGCTATAAAAAATTATGAAAAGAAGAGAAGAATGGGGATTGAGGATATCTTGATTCGGGAAGAGATGGATAGAATCTCATACCAGCATGGGTTCTTCTTTTTCCGGCATCTGATCTTCGATGTCCTCTCTTCTTCATATTGGATGGAAATCCTCACTGATGCTCTATCGATCTCCAAGGTTACAGAAGAACCCTGAAAAAACAGAATCTTCCACCGTACGGAGGTGTCAAGTCAAATCCCACTCGTTTAGAACAGACTCAATAGTCTCCCTCAACCGGGGAACTGTCTCATATGTGCCAATTTCTTCGGGGTGGACCCACCTATATTCAGTATTCTCCCAGTTTAGCCGAATTTCACTGCAGTTTACTTCAAAGAGAAACGGGTGGACCCTGAATTGGATATGTTCCCCTCTGGCCTGCAGTACCTTGCCTTCTTTCACGAGAGTAACCTGATTTGAAGATAGCCCTGTTTCCTCGTATATCTCTTTGAGAACACTTTCCAGGGGAGTGCTTTCCATCCTCCCGGAGATACAGGACCATTTTTCTTTGAACGTATTCACCAGAACCCCTCTCTTCACAAGCAAGATCTTGTCTCCTCTTTTTAGGACTGCAGTGACCACATCTCTCATGCAAGTTCACCTCCCGGAGGTTCTTTTCCCAGATCAGTGAACTTCTGTAGTTGAATCATGAATATCTCATCTTCCAACAGCTCTTTGACTCCCCATCTTTCTGCTATCTCCAGTATTTTACGTTCTGATATCTTGCCGTGCCTGCCAAAATACACATTGATTTCAATAGCACACTTCATGGCTCGTTCCTTCAGCCCTAATGGGAGATCTTCAAATAACTCAAGAAACTGGAGACACTTCTGATCTCCCTCTCGTGCCTTTTTCTTCACTTCCTCCAACAGGTTATCCCAGTTCATCAAGATCAACTCCCATATAGGGACCAATCCGGTGGTATCCTAGCTCTCCGTAGTACGCTTTCACGCCCACACCAGACAGGACCAGTAACCGGTCTTTCTTGTGAGCCAGAGCAAGTCTTTCAGCTTCCCTTAATAAATCTTCCCCAAATCCCTGGTGCTGCCATTCCTCCCGGGGTTTCTTCCCCAGCGGCACTAAGGGTCCATACACTCTCAATTCTCTCACAATGGCAGCAGTCTCCCCAATTTCCTCTCTCCATGAATTCTCTGGAATGCGCAGTCTTAAGAAAGCTATGAGGAGATCATTCTTGACATCTTTAGCCTGTATGAAGATTTCCTTTCCATGGGATGCTTCATACTCGGTATGAAGGATTTCAATGCAGTCTGGATCAGGTTCAATCCCCCGCAGTGTATTCCTTCCCACCTCCCTGCACCGGATACATTTGCAGGTGACCCCTTCTTCTCTCAGTTTCCTCTCTACAATCTGGCCGATATTGGTCTTGGTAATACCCGCTTTTATCAGGAAAGAGGGAATATCTCTGCCAATTCTCATTATCCTCACATATTCAGGAAGCATTTTTTTAATCTCTACTATTAAATCCACCATATCCTTCTCACTGTACGGTGTGTACTTCCCCGAGGTGTACCAATCATATAACTTCGTATCTTCCAGAACCTGACAGGGATACACTTTCAACATATCAGGTCTGAATCGAGAATCTTCAAACAAGGTCTTAAATGCCTGGACGTCTTTATCAAAGTCGCTCCCAGGAAGTCCGGGCATCATGTGATACCCAACCTTCAGTCCCGCGTCTTTCAACCATCCAGTTGCCATTACCACATCTTCAACACAGTGACCTCTCTCAACGAGATCATATATAGAATCATACACTGTCTGAACTCCCAATTCCACCCTGGTGGTACCAGACTGCAGCATGAAATCTATATGTTCTTTCCTGCACCAGTCAGGTCGTGTTTCCACGGTCATTCCAATGACCCTGTTTTCTGCGTGTTCATTGTATTGCAGTGCATCTTTCACACACAAAGACTCTTTTCCATTAAATGCATCATAGCATTTTTTCACTACATATTCTTGATAGTCTGCATTTTCTGAGGGGAAGGTACCCCCCATGAGAATGAGCTCGCACTTGTCTGTGGGGTGGCCAATGGCATGGAGCTGGGCCAGCCGAGCATGGACCTGGGCGTAGGGATCATATGCGTGCTGGATGGCCCGCATGGCTGCAGGTTCCTTTCCAGTATAGGATTGGGGAGTATGAACCCCACCTGGACAGTACAGGCATCGTCCATGGGGACAGGGATGGGGCCTGGTCATAACAGCAATGACTGCCACTCCTGAAATGGTGCGAGTGGGTTTTCTCCGCACCAGAGAGACAATACTCTTATCGTGGGATACGGACAGAATGTCAGGGTTTGAAATGAGCTTTGGCAGGTGATATTCCTTTGACAGCTCTGCTTTGCGCCGGTTGAGTTGCTCTCTATTGCATATTATTCCAGAGGAAATCTCTTCTGCCAGTTTCTTGCACACCTGCTCATATTCCATAGTACTCATTGAAGCCTCTCTTTAAAGGGATTTCTGACCTCACCAGGCTAACAGACAAGCACCTCAGATTGCATATTCACGACGCAGTTGATGGAATTTGTCACCAGGCAGTGCTTTGAGACCAGATCAAGAACATGAAGTGCATGCTTTTTTTCACGTTCTGAGGGGACCTCAACCTTTACTGTGAGGTCAATCCTTGTGAACCTGAGCTGTCCTTCTACTTGATCCAGGATTCCTTTCCCGAAACACTCAAAAGAATTGAATTTCGTTCTGGTTTTTTCTGCAAATGCCAGAAAGGTAGCCATGGTGCAAGCAGAAACAGATGCCACAAACAATTCCTCAGGGGAATGAATGCCTTCATGACCACCGAACTCAGGTGGAGGCGAAATTTCAAGATCAGGTTTTCCTTCGATCTTCAGGGTTCCTCTTTTTTCAGTTTTCCAGATAACAGCAGCAGTATACGATTGCATGGTTTTTCATTGAAGATAATCTTTTATAGGTTGCGGCATTCTGGGGCAGCTAACTCAAAGGTACAGGGGAAATGTGCCGAACGTGTGTTTCTGCCCTACAGTGCGAGTTCCATCGCGGTATGAAATCGGGCTGCTATATATCCGATGGCAGTGCAGGTTTCCAGAGAAATGCCCCTGTCAGTGACATCCCAATGGTAGAGTGCCTTTTTCTTTAATGGTCTGGGAAGCCCTCTCCTTCCCAGCCCGATAATGAAGGCAAGCACTTCCCCCCGTGAGGACATGTGGACTAACTGCTGGCAGGTGACTCTCTTCTGAGGCTGAGGCTGTGATGTTGTGATTACGAGGGTTGCCAGAGGAAGGGTTTTAGTGAGTTCGGTAAATTGGGATCTTTCTTTCAACTGCTGGAGGAGGTATCCTGACTTTCCAATAGTCGTGGATGCCATCACGCGGTCATACATGGGTTCGGGAAAGTCTAGCAGCGCGAGATGGAACCCTAGAGCACAGCATACAGGTGCAGCGCGAGCTACACTTCGAATGTGGATATCATGAAGCCGCAGTTTGTCGTAAGAGTTGTAGAGACAGAGTATCATGGATCTTCTTGGAGCACTGTAATAAATGGTTTTTGGGGAGGACAACTGGCAGAAGTAGTACAGAAATGTTTAAAAGCAGGTAATCTGAAGATATTCAGGTGCTACTATGAGAAAAACAGCGATCGTGCTGATAACTGCCTTTTGTCTGGCATCACTCAACGTATGCCTGGCAGATGAAAAATCCGATGCGGAAGCAGCCATTCAGGAAGCTGAGGCATTCCTGGCAGCATTGAATTCCCGGAGTCCATGGATTGGCCCAGCTTTGGTTATGAAGATGGAAGCTGAAAAGTACCTGCAAATGGCCAAAGAAGCGTTTGAGGCTGGCGATTACAGTGCAGCAATGGATTATGCGAAAATGGCCATGGAGTATGGAAGGAAGGCTGAAGGGCTGCGATTATACTTTTTGTCTTTCATATATAGGGGAATGATTGGTGGTACTGCTCGTCGTCCGCAATAGTCTCTTTCTCTATTTTTTCTTTCTCTTTATTTCTTTTCAGTGATATTTGGATACTAATCGGTATTTACGGAGAGATGTA
>JACVGW010000089.1:4299-9965 GCA_018992565.1 Theionarchaea archaeon | reverse complement strand
AAGATGGAGTACCCATCAGCAAAAATCTCAAAGGAGACACCCGGGTTGTTGTTATAGGTTACACCAAACACTGCGTCAAATTCAGTGGCTACAGGGTTGACTGCAGGACCTCCCACGATAACCAGGTTGCCAGTATCATGTTCCATCTGGGTCAGAATGAGATCAGTTCTTCCTTCTGGATTCTGTGTTACACCACTGTATGCCAGCCCATATGAAATCTTTGATGACCCCATGACATCAGTGCAGTAGGCCTGGTCTCCTGCAACCATGAATGTGTATGAAGAAAAAAGTGAAGACATCTGGTTGAATGTGGCTCCCTGGGAGTTTACCACTTCGAGTGAACCGATGATGAGAAGAATTAACGTGAAGACCACCTTTGTATTCATGGTATTACTTCACGATACCACTATTTAAAATTTTGCATGTAATCACGGAAAGACATGGTCCTGAATGTGCGGCAATGGAGCTTTTACATGTGAGAACCAGCATATTGTCCAGGTGATGGTTCTCCGTCTGACAGCAGAAGACAGTCGTCATTACAGAATACCCGCACCTGCCCCAAAAGGTGACAGTGTCGTTATGACCAATCCCAACCATACTGCCTGAAGAACTGCATTGGGGACTATCGAACCAGTCAACCTCTCCATGAACACACTGAAGAACGTCAAGAACAGGAAAATTGGCACCATCAAGATCAGTACCATGGCAAAGAAGAAACTCCCCAGTATGACACAGATGCTCATGATAACGATGGCGAACCAGGAATAGATCAAAAGAAAATTCAAGAGTGCAGCAACAGAGAATCTGAGAATGCGGCTATCAAAGCTCAGCCGGGAGAGAATGGGGAGAGAACACTTCTGGATAAATAACGAGTAGGACAAAAATATCCAGAACAGAATGACAATGTATAATCCCAAATACACGATTCTGGGTCGGGAAGGGATCATCCCAAGAAACTGTGACCCTACAAGAAGGTAGTATCCTACAACAAAGACCAGGGTGACTGCTCCAGAGAATATCCAGATTCTGAAACCCCGAGATAGACTTTCATTAACAGTATTGAAGAGAGATATGTTCTTTTTTCTGTAGATCACCCAGGAGTAGAAGAGCATATTCACACCCAATCCCCCTGTGAGCATGGTGAGCATTGCAGTGAAGGGAAGAGGAGTCAAAACCAATGGTGCAAATACTACCACCGTAAACACGAGTAGCAGGGTGACCACATAGTACCCCCCAGCAAATCGGGGCAGTGACATGGGAATACTCACAGGAGTGGCGGGCTTCAGATCAACCCAATGGGAGAGAAGGTAACACAATGCCACCAGTAACCCCATAAACCCTGTGACTCCCAGAACGAGGTATAAGACTCTTTCATGGAATAGTGAGGTTGGCTCGTATGACTCTCCAAATGCCTTCGAAATCCAGGAGGTGGCAGTGACAATGAAGTCAGAATTCCATGGGGTGGTGAGGTGGTCTGCCCTTTCCACAATATCGAGACTCCGCGCTGTCCCCTCATCATAGTCTCCATAGACTTTCCCATACTGAATCTCCTCAACGGGAACTCCTGTCAAGGCCGACATAGACACTTTTGCTTCTTCGGGTGAAAAGGCCTCATCATACCGTGCGATGAGAATCAACACATTTTTTGGAACTTCTGGACTGCACACGCTTTCATCGGGGGCTGTTCCCACCCCTACCCATGCTCTGACTGCAGGATTTTCCACTGCATACTGAAAGGTGGGAAACCCACCCATGGAATATCCCAGGAGAGCCATTCTGTTCATATCTGAAGGTGATCGAGCTGCAACATCACTGAGGACAGCTTCCAGGTCTCTCATAAGTCCTTCTGCTGCAAGGTCTCCTGTGCTCTGGCCGTGACCTCTCCAATCAATGTTAGCCACAATATATCCTTGAGAAGCGAGTTCCAAAGCAAAATTAGTCATCATTTCCTTGTTGACCATAATTCCGTGGCCAATGAAAACCACTGGATGCGGTTCTGGGCTGGCAGGTCCAGACCTCGGCTGATATAAATCATAGCAAATTGAGACAGTATCAGACGTCCAGGTAGTGTGGGTAGAATGCAAGACAGGGGGAGTATGTAACCCTGTAACGCCTACTGCAAAGAAAACAGCTGCTAGTATCACACTCCCGGCTCTCTTTGTTGCTTGGTCCATCCTCATTCCTCACAATCAGCTAAAAAAGGGAAAAGGGAAAAGTGAGCCTAGGTAGGGGAGAGATGGATCTGATAGTAGAACACATCCTGTTCTGTAAATGCATTCCCACTTTCTATTCGTACAGTGAAATCGACTTCCCATCCTTGCTCCTGCCCACTCCAGCTCTTGACAATGACGGTGAAGGTGACAGGTTTCTGTTCACCAGGTTTCAGATTGGTAATCTCAAACCGGTCTTTCTCCATGACGACATCATTGGGAAGTATGAAGTCTTTTAGTATGACCTTTTCAAGGGCAGTATCTCCGTTGTTAGTGAAGAACAGAGTATATTGCATGGTAACATCATTCGTTGCCGCATCTTGTGCTGTAATTTTCAGAGTCGCATCGACTCCCAGAACATCAGCTGGCATGGGTGGAACACCACCACCATTCTGACCCATGCAGGCACACACTGAAACCAGAATCCCTGTGAGCAACAACATCCTCCTTTTAGTCATGGAGGTTGTTAGATGAATCGGTCTTATAAAGGTATCTGTTGAAAAATGGTAAAGCATTCACAGTAATATGTTCCTTCTTGGCTGAAAAAACCCATTAATGCCACATGATGACTCAAATTTCCAGATATATTCGGTAACGAACCAATTATCTTGGCACAGGTATTTCGCTCCTCCATTCAAATGATAACTCAACTAGAGTATATATGAGGACTATATAACTCAGAAAAACTGTCCACAGCATGAAGTTATCTAATCTGTCATGCCAGGATCACCGTGTACTCACGTGGAATCAGTGCAGCATCATCCAGTTTCCACCTCATGTGAGTCAATGATGAAACCCTCTGTCTCTTTTCAGAATTCCTAGCATATCCTCTATACCTTCAGGCGTTGACAGTCGACATCCCATCATGGAATCACCTCTCTGGGTCAGGAAGCACTAGCTGGGATTGCCATAATGCAGCTTAGAACTACATCTATTGTGAGAGCAGGAATAGCCACTAATACCAAGTATCCAAGGAAGTCTGCAAGAATCCCGCCCGTGCAGAACCCAAAACCATTTAAGGGTAGCACAAATTTACAGTTCGTGATACCATGCACATGTCTGCTGAATCATATCTCAATCAGGCAAAAGCTTTTCATGGGCACCTCGGCCCGTACCTGGTACTGGGATTGAGAATGGGTCTTCTGGCCACCACGCTCTTGAAAAAGTCCCATTTTGAGCTTCAGGCTGAAATCCACACCCCGGGGAACCCTCCGCACTCATGTCTTGTGGATGGCATCCAGCTCGCCACGGGGTGCACCATGGGAAAAGGGAATATCACTCTGGCTGAAGATGAGGAGATGTATGGGATCTTTTCCACGGATGCAGAATCTGTGAAACTGAGTATGAAAAAAGAGGTCTTGAGCAGTATTCCACATGCTGCCAGAGAAGAACTGGAACCCTTTGCTCGGGCTCTCTTTACCAGAAAAGATGAGGAGTTATTTGATGTGTCCCCTGATTGAACTGAAAACCGTATCCACAGTATACGAGGGTGCAAAAGTCCCCTCCATCAAGAATATAACCCTAAGAATACAACCAGGTGAATTTATCACCATAGTAGGACCCAATGGGGCCGGGAAAACGACTCTTCTGGAAACAATCAATGGGTTACTCCCTTCTGAAGGTGTCATTACTGTGGGGGATATGAACCTGAAAACGGACGGTACACGAATCAGGAAGAGAATTGGATATGTGCCCCAGGAGTTCATCTGTGATTCTCTGACCCCTTTTATCGTGGAAGATGTTGTCATGATGGGTCGCTATGGTAAGATAGGTCTGTTCAAGTCTCCAACACGGAAGGATCGTTATATTGTGCAGGAGGCCATGTTGTTTCTTTCTGTGGATGTGTTAAGACGCACCCCTGTGGGGAAACTTTCCGGAGGGCAGCTCCAGAAGGTCATGATTGCCAGAGCTCTGGCTTCAGAACCTGAAATGCTCCTCCTGGATGAGCCCTTCAGCAACCTGGACATGAAATCTCGCTCTGAACTTGCTGAGAAGCTCACCACCTTGAATGAGAACGGATTGACAATTCTAATGGTGATTCATGACAGAAGTTCCATTCCTCCTGCCTGCAGGCGAATTATCACCATGGAACAGGGAAAAATTGTGTCTGACAAACACTTCAAGGTGATGCCATGAGTGAGCTTTTGATACTGGCTGTTTCTGGGGCCATTCTAACAGGGGTTTCCTGTTCACTGGTGGGCTCTTTTGTGGTACGCATGAACCTGTCTTCATTAGGGTTCGCCATGTCTCACGCAGCGTTTGCAGGAGCTGCTTTGGGACTTGTGCTGTCACTGGACCCTCTGGGACTGGCCATTGTATTCTCCATTGGTGTGGCTCTCCTCCTAGGACCATTAGCAGAAAAAGCAAACCTGCCCACCAATGTCATTCTGGGTGTTATTTTTTCCTTGATGATCTCTCTAGGGTTAGTATTCCTCAATTTGATCCCTCAAACTGCCATGAGTTCTGTTGCTCTCTCCATTTTATGGGGAAGTATTCTGGGAATGACAGTGACCAGTGTCCTGAGGCTATTAGTGCTGTCTGTGGGAATAGTCCTGATATACTGGCTATTTTTCAAGGAATTCCAGGCTATCATGTTTTCCAGGAAACTGGCAGAAGCGTCAGGCATCAATACGAGACCATTCTACTATCTCATCTTGTTCTTGACAGGGATTACAGTAGCTTTCTCATTGAAACTGGTGGGAGGACTGCTGGTGTTCGCATTGATGGTTAACCCTGCCTCCTCTGCATACCAGTTCTCCTATGATATGAAGAAAATCACCATTGTCTCGCCCATCATTGGAGTACTATGCTGTATCTCAGGAATAGCAATCTCTTTTCTGGCTGATCTTCCCGTAGGTTCCTCTATTGCACTTGTGTCTTCAGCAATCTTCGGAGCAGCAGTGGTTCTATCCCCCAAGAGGAAAAGAGGGTAATCCCCATCTCCTTCTACCAGGAAAACTTCAAGTCAGGGGGTTTCGTGTTGACACCCTGCGCCTGAATCTTTTTGAACACGTCATTCTATGGATCACGTGGGTGGTCCAGCGATGATGCGATCTAGCATCTCTTCCTTGCTTCCCCGCAGCCCGAAGATCCCCTCGAACCACCATGTGGCACCCGCCTCCTCATACTGGTGCACGAGTTCAATATCTTTATTGCCGGGCCTGGATATCCCATCAATGGCCACATCAAATGTAGCATCGCGAGCGCGATATTCTTGAATATGCGAAATCTCTTCTCTGAGCTTTTCTGGCGACCTTATGATCTCGCACTTCTCATTGATGGTTCCTATGATCCAGCCATCCCAGTGAGCTGCTCTGCGCAGCGCAGCCCTGCTTTCACCCCCAATCCACACGGGAATCGTGGTCTGTATCGGTGTGGAAACAGCAGTCATGCCTTTGACAGTGTAGTGGTTTCCCTCATACGTTACAGGGTTCCCTGACCACACCTTGACAAGCA
>JACVGW010000089.1:0-4199 GCA_018992565.1 Theionarchaea archaeon | reverse complement strand
GGGATCTCCAAACTCCCCAAAAGGGACAACCTCAATTCCATAGTGCATACTCTTTGATGATAGCAGCCCTTATCAATCTTTATCAGTTACCTGTTGCTCCCATTACTGATGTACTATGAGCAGTGTCCTCTTTGCTGTTTCATGGTTCAGGCACAGGGTTCTGGGGGAGGCCTCCAAGAATTGATGAATCCAGCTCCAGGACAGTCTAACCCATAACTATATAAGCTCCTGTTGGTAGCACAAATCAGAAAATCGTGTTACCAAGGTGGAACCATGAACAAAATAGGTGTAATTGTTCTCATCAGTGCCCTCGTGGCGGGAAACCTCGTTGCAGCTAAAGAGAACCCTACCGTGGTTTGTACCACAACAGCCCTCCAAGCTTTGGTTGAAACAGTGGGTGGCGATAGATTAGACGTTGTCTCCCTTGTGCAGCCTGGGGTGTGCCCTTCTCACTTTGATGTACGACCCTCTCATGTTTCTGAAGTCGAACAGGCTTCCTTGGTCTTGTACCATGGAGTCGAGCCATGGCTGGAAGGACTGGTGGAGGCTGCAGGTAGTGAATCGCTCCAAACAGTCAAAGTGACAGGTCCCTGGAACACTCCAGAGATGGCCTCACAGAAAATAGTGATGATTAGAGATGCTTTGACACAGATAGATCCTGACAATGCATCCTACTACACAGAGAATGCACAGAGAGCAGTATCTGAGCTGGAAACCCTGGCTGACTCAATAAAAGAAGAGGCTGAATCTCTGGATACGGGAAATGTGTCTGTATTGTGTATGGAATGGCAGCAATATATTGTAGAGTGGATGGGGTTTTCAATTGCTGGTACGTACTCTCCTCCAGAAACATTATCTGTGAAGGACGTGAACCAACTGATTGAGACAGGTGAAAAAGCAGGTGCCATATTGGTCATTGACAACTTGCAGAGTGGAACTGACATTGGATCTCGAATTGCATCAGAGATCGGGGCATACCACGTCATCCTCACCAATTTCCCCCATGCTGTTCCTGAAACAGATACTCTCGCTGACATGATTGAGTACAACGCACGCCAGCTGCTCACTGCTGTACAGGAATATCAAGAGGAGAAGCAGACAATCTCCACACTGGAGAAAGAACTGGAGAAAGAGAGATCAAGACGAGATATCTACCAGGTTCTGACCTTTGTATTGGCTGTTTTATGTGGAATTGAAAGCCTGGTCCTCTATGTGAGAACGAGATAACAGCGTCGAAAAGTCATCTCATTCATACGATTGAGTGACGTGCTTCCCTTTTCAGTCAAAAGCACCGGGTGTTATCGTCAGAAGTATTCCAGAGTATTTCACATAGTGCAAAAATTTTTTGCCCCTACTCTCAAAACTCTCTATATACAGACACCATGTGGTCACTCTCCGTTTAAGTGTTCCTTTTTTCTCTCATTTTTCCTACATTGCATACATTTATGAACAAATTACATATGTAAATACTGCTATTTACTCACGCAAACTCCCTTTTATCTGCAGACAGAAAGTTTTATATACGATAAGGTAATAGTGAAGGTGAGGTGACCAGATTGAGTTTTGTGGCAAAGTGTTTTGAAGATGTACACGAAATTCTCGGGATAAAGGTTGAACCGGGAACTGAACCTGCCGTTATCAAAGAACTGGAGGCCTATCCACACGTTGCTGCAGTCTACAAGTCCTTGGGTGACTATGACATTATTGCATTGCTCAGCGTTGAAGATTCCAGGGAATTAACTGAATTTGTTGTTGAAAATGTGAGGAAGTTAAAGGGAGTAGTGGATACCAAGACCACGCTCATTAGAAAGTGAGGGAGAAATGTGTCAGTCCTGGCTTTAGTTGAAATCCGAGCAGAAAATACAGAATCTGTGAAGGAAAGGTTGACTGAAATGGAGTATGTTCTGGCCATCTATGAATTACTGAGCAGGTTTAATTTAGCTCTGATTGTGGAATTGGAAAATGAAAAGGCACTTTTTGAGTTTATGACATTGAAAGTGAGGACAATTCCAGGGGTCAAAGAAACCAAGACCAATATAATACAGAATGGCATTGTGATCTGACATGGCACAGGAAATGAAACTGGGATTCAGGCATATTGAAAAGAAATTGAAGGAAAGGATGGCTTTTAACTTCTCTCAGCTGAAAGAGGATATCATTGATACAGGGGTATGTACCCAGTGTGGAGCATGTGCTGCTTTCTGTGAGAAGATTGTTATCACAGATGGAGTACCTGTCCTGGAGGGATCGTGTGAAAGGTGTGGAGTGTGCTATGCCCAGTGCCCACGGACTATTATAACGGAAGAGGGGCTGGTGGGGAATTACATAGCTGCATACACCTGTAAAAGCAAGTACAGTACAATTAAGGGACAGGATGGGGGTGTTGTCACCTCATTACTGTGCTACTGCATGAAAGAGAATTTGATTGATGCTGCTGTGGTCACCCAGAAGGATGAGAAAGAGCACTGGAAACCACATCCCACCTTTGTCACCAAGATACCTGAAATACGGAAGTCCTCAGGTTCCATCTACTGCCACAGTCTAACCATGCCCGCCCTGGTTGAAGCAGTAGAAGAAGGACATCATTCCATTGGGTTTGTAGGGACTCCCTGTAATATTGATGCAGTCTATAAAATGCAGAAATCACCTTCCCGGCTGTTCAATCTGATGATAAAGGTCAACATTTTGCGATTCGGGCTGTTCTGCATGGACAGTTTCACGTATGAAGGACTAAGACATTTCATTGAAACCAAGGGCGTTGATCTGGAGAAGATAGCGAAGATGGAGATCAAAGCAGGGTATTTGCACGTGTACTATGATAATTCAATGACAAAATTCAGGGTCCGTGAGCTGGATGATTATCGCTCGTCGTCATGCTATTTCTGTACTGATCTGACAGCCGAAAGCTCTGATCTGTCTTTCGGGGGAGTGGGATCACCTCCCGGGTATACTACTGTGATAACCCGGAGCAACATTGGTGATGAGATAGTGAGGGAAGCTTCTGATGATGGATGGATCACCATGGAAGAGATTGGGTTTGATGATTTCACCAAGGTGCTGAACCTGGCCAGGATAAAGAAGATTCACATGTATACTGTGGCCCGGAGGCGGGATTAGACCATCAGTTCAAGACACAACCCTGGCAGATGTGTAGATTTTGACCTGGTAATCAACATACTCTGGGAACAGGGTCTGCCACAGGCTTTTCCAGAACTCGCCTTCCTCCCACGCGAGTCTTTAATAACACCTTATCCCCTTTCATGACCTCACCAATGATGGAAGCATTTCTCCCGTATGCATGACTTCTCAGTGCCTTGACAACCTCTTCTGCATCCTGTGGGGCACAGGCAATGACCGCTTTCCCCTCACAGGCAATCTCATAGTAATTCAACCCCAGCATTTCAGAAGCTGCTCTAACTTCACGTCGTACCGGGATTGTCTCCTCATTGATCTGCATACCCACCCCTGACTTCTCACTGAATTCATTGAGAGTCTTGGCCAGTCCCCCTCTGGTGGGGTCTTTCATAGCATGAATATCATAGCAGAGAATCTTGGAGATCATACCATTCAAAGGAGCTACGTCCGACTGTAAAGCTGTTTCAAAACTGATTCCTTCCCTGTGAGACATGATAGCTATTCCGTGATCTCCTATGGTACCTGAAACAATTATTGCATCTCCTACTTTGACACCAGCATCAGAGATGACTTTTTCTGCTACACCAATACCTGCAGTGGTGACGATGACAAAGTCTCCTGCGACTTTCGTATCCCCACAGATAATGGAGACTCCGGCCTCTTCACATATTGCATCCATTGACTGGAGAATTCTGTCAATATGAGACACCTCAATCCCTTCTGGAAGAACCATGGCATTTGATAGTGCCAGAGGAGTGGCTCCCATGACTGCAAGATCATTTATAGTCCCGCAGACTGCGAGTTTCCCAATGTCGCCGCCTGGAAAGAACGTGGGATCCACAGTGTGTGCATCTGTGGTAAAAACGAGAGTGGTACCATTAAAGGGAAGGGTACCTGCGTCATCAAGTTCGTCAAGGCCCAGTCCTGTCTTGTATTTCTTGTGAAGGAGGTTCTTGAGAACAGTGGTGTGAAGGAACTTATCCATCTCTTCCCCGCCTGCACCGTGCTCTTTCTTAATAATCATGAATACGTGTCTTTCCGCGTGTTTAAAAAGGTTGAAGGTT
>JACVGW010000088.1 GCA_018992565.1 Theionarchaea archaeon | reverse complement strand
CTTCATGGAACAGCGTGGTTCTTACCGGGCGGATGACTCATCGGTAACTGAGAAGAGAAAAGAGGATCACATCAACATTTGTCTTCAGCAACATGTCGAATCTCAGATTGGACCCGGGTTTGATGATATTTTCTTGATCCACAGATCAGTGCCGGAGATAGATTTTTCTCGTATTTCTACAGAAGTCACTCTCTTTAACAGGAAGTTGGGTGCTCCTCTACTGGTGGAGGGAATGACTGGAGGAACGCCGAAATCGAAAAGCCTCAACCATGCCATAGCAGCGGCATGCCAGCGACTGGAACTGGGCATGGGGGTGGGCAGTCAGCGGGCCATGATAGAAGATCCCTCACTCTCCTCTTCATACATGGTGAGAGAGAGTGCTCCTGACATTCTGCTTATTGGCAACCTGGGGCTTCCTCAGTTCATTCTGGGATATTCTGGTAGTGAGGCCCGGCATGCAGTCACTGCCATAGGGGCAGATGTCCTGGCTGTTCATCTTAATCCGTTGCAGGAAGCTGTCCAGCCAGAAGGGGATCACAACTTTGAACTGGGAGTGAAAGCATTAGAATCATTGAAAGAAGAGGTGGATATTCCCATAATTGCCAAGGAAACTGGAGGGGGCATGTGCCGAGAAGTGGCACAGAGACTGTCGTTTCTGGATGGGTTGGATGTAGGTGGGCTGGGAGGTACCTCCTTTTCAGCAGTTGAATATTACCGGAATTCAGAAGAAGACAGGGAGATTGCAGCCCAGTTCTGGAACTGGGGCATACCCACTGCAGTCAGCATTGTGGAGTGCGCTGGAGCTCGTACCTTGATAGCATCCGGAGGAATCCGTACAGGCATCGACATTGCCAAGGCTATAGCTCTGGGTGCAGATTGCTGTGGTATTGCTCTGCCTGCACTGAAGGCGGCTGTGGAAAAAGAGGGGGCTCTGGAGGAGATGCTGAACCGTTTGATAAGAGAACTGAAAATTGCCATGTTTCTATGTGGATGCAGGACTCTTGAGCACCTGAAGAGAGCACCCGTCGTGATAACAGGAAAAACAAGAGAATTCCTGAATGAAAGGGGAGTGAAAACGGAGTTATTTGCTCGAAGATAGGTGGCTATTCTCTCTCCTCTTCTTAATGAATAACCCACCCATGCAGCCAGCAAATGCTATCCGGGCGGCAGGCACAAAATAGGACACAGGAAAAGCCGCCAGCAGAAGTACAGCCAGGTTCTGGACGGGGAATCGCCCTGATGCAATTTTTTTGAAAGTAATGGAACACACCATCAGATAGGAGACCAAGAGGGCTGCACCAATCACAAGAATCTCAGGCAGATGGCCGGTTACAGCGAACACCAGCAGTAATGCACCAATGGGAATAGGCATGCCCACAAAGGTTCCTTCCTCCGTTTCTTTGAAACTGACATTGTACCGGGCCAGCCTCATGATACCCGCAGTCAAGTATACCACTGATACTGCGATGATCCACCAGTAGTCCACAAATGAATAGATGAGAAGTGCAGGTGCTACTCCAAAAGACACACAGTCTGAAAGGGAATCAAAATTCATGCCAAATTCAGATTCAGTATTGGATTTTCGAGCAAAATATCCGTCAAATCCATCTGCTACTATGGCAGCCAGGATTAATCGGGCAGCCATGTCAATATTGTTGTTTATCAAAAAGACTATCGCAATGAACCCTAGAGAGATATTGAGAATTGTCAAGATATCTGCCTTTTTTAGATAGATTTGCATTTCATGCATGCGCTGGTTTCTGTCGGCTCTCACTTATAACTGTTTCCATCACTCGCATCAGAATTTCACCTGATCTAAATAAATTGATAAGAAAGAGAGAGAAACCCATTACATGAAGCTCAAGATAGGCAAAAGCTCACTCACACTGGGTATATCCGCATTGTGGACATACCATGCATCCTTCTTCTTGGTGCATGACACTCTTGCAGAGGGGACAAATGGCTACTGGTTTCGGCATGGGTCCAACCTTGGGGGTGAAGGTTCCGGACCCTTTCAACTGGGCTTCAATTGCTCTCGATATGGCTTCAGGACAGGAAAGCACCACAGTATCTTCATCAGAAACACAGCCTATGCATCTGATACCCTGAATTTGCTTCAGCACAGCATCGATTTCGATCCCCGACCTGAGGGCCAGGCTGATCAACCGCCCAACAGCTTCACTGAGGGGAGGACATCCTTCGCCTCCAATATTGACGAATACCTCGCATACACCCTGTTCATCTTCATTCACTGTGACATACAGGTTCCCGCAGTTACCAATCTTGAACTTGGTGGTAGTACCATGCATAACGTGGGGCCGTTTTCTGGGGGTTTTACCTGACATCAGCACTTGTTCCAGCCTACTTCTATCTCTGTATACTGTGATTCCCTTGCATCCCAGGGTGTAGGCCAGAAGAAAGGCGCCCTCCACATCCTCCCTGGTAGCAGAATGGGGCAAGTTGATGGTCTTGGAGACCGCATTGTCTGTGTGCTTCTGGAAGGCCGCCTGCATTTTCACGTGCCATGGGTAGTCAATTTCAAGGGCGGTTTTGAACAAGTTCTGCACATGTCCGGGTACTCTGTCATTGTCCTGGACTGTACCTTTTTCTGCGACTTCCTCCATTATCTCATCAGAATAGAATCCTTCTCTTTTGGCAATCTCTTCTAGATAGGAGTTCACCACTGGGAGGTCTTCATCCACTGCCTTTCTGATATACGCCAGGGCGTAGTATGGCTCTATCCCGGAAGAACAGTCAGCAATGATGCTGAGAGAACCGGTGGGAGCAACCGTGGTGGTGGTAGCATTTCTCATGGGAGTAGAATACACAGATTTTTCTATATTGGGAAAAGAGCCTCTTTTTTCTGCCAGATCCCGTGAAGCTTTCTTAGATTGGGCCTGAATGAATTGCATGATTGCCTCTGCAGTCTCAAGTCCTTCTTCAGAATCATATGGAACTTTGAGCTGCACGAGCAAATCAGCAAACCCCATGATTCCCAATCCGACTTTTCTATTGCCTTTGGTTATGCGCTCAATCTTCTTGAGAGGAACCCTGTTCACGTCAATGACATTATCCAAAAAATGAATAGCTGTTCTCACTATGTTCCCCAGCTTCTCCCAATCCACCTGTAGTCCACCTGTTTTCTCATCCAGTATGACCATCTCTGCCACATTTATAGATCCCAGGTTACAGGACTCATAGGGGAGCAAGGGCTGCTCTCCACAGGGGTTTGTAGACTCAATCTCCCCCAGTTGAGGTGTGGGCTGGGTTTCGTTTATTTTATCGATAAAAACCAACCCTGGTTCCCCATTCTTCCATGCCTGTTCTACAATTACATTGAAGATTTCCTCTGCCTTGATTTTTTCTACAGGGTCTCTGGTTCTGGGGTTGATGAGGTCGATGTCTTCTTTGTCCTCCAGAGCTTTCATGAACTCATTGGTTGCAGCCACAGATATGTTAAAATTCCTGAAAGCCCCCTCATCCTCTTTGCAGGTGATGAATTCCAGAATGTCTGGATGATCCACACGCAGGATGCCCATATTGGCCCCTCTTCTCTTCCCCCCCTGAACCACCACATCAGTGGCTGTATCGATCACCCGCATGAATGAGACAGGTCCTGATGCTTTCCCATCAGTGGAATGTACAACATCTCCCTTGGGTCTCAACTGAGAGAAGGAAAACCCTGTTCCGCCACCTGACTTGTGAATGAGGGCGGTATCTTTTACGGTCTGGAAGATACTCTCCATGCTGTCTTCTATAGGTAACACAAAACATGCAGACAGCTGCTGGAGCTTTCTTCCTGCGTTCATGAGAGTGGGAGAATTGGGCAGAAAAGTAAGGGATGTCATGAGAGTATAGAACTCGTGAGCGACTTTTTCACAATCTGCATTCTCATCATAGAGGAGATCCGCCTCTGCCACCGCCTCTGCCACTCTTCTGAAAAGCTCTTCTGGGGTCTCCGCAGGGGTTCCCTGTTCATCTTTCTTGAGATATCGCCTTTCCAGGACTTTTCGTGCGTTTGGTGAAAGCTCCATAACTAGTCTTTCCCCTTTCATCCATATAAAACTTTCTACTGCGATAGGAACTTTCCATCAAGAAACCACCTGTATCACTGAATCCTATCAACAGCTACACTGCTGTATCTCTGATTATCCACCGTGAAACAATGTGGTTGAGTCCGAAGCTCGTGGATACCTTATCTCGCCCTGACATTGGCCCTGAAATTCACACGAAAAGGAAAAGGGATTGAACCCCAGAGGATGAGGGCCTGGGGGATTTGAACCCTCTTCCTCTCAGGAACCTCTGTGCCCCATGTGTGGCTGAAAGTCTTGGTTAGTGTGTCAGACGGTTGAACAGTGCATAGGCCTCGGAAAGGTCCTTTTCTGTCAGCTTTCTGTGGAGCTCTCCGACACATTGAAGAAAGGCCGACCTATCCCCGGTGGCAATGAGAGCTTTGAGGGTTTCAGCTCTGTCAATCAGGCTATCCAACACTGGAATGACCTGAGGATTCTGCATAAGCTCAAAATAGAAAAGGGGGTCTTCCTGTAATACTGCTTTCGAAAAGGTGAACAGATATTTGAAGGAAGTCCCTTCGAATTGATGTATGGCTTCAGATGGATGATGAAGAATCATTGAAGAAAAGAGATATCCAAGGAAATGAGGAAGTGAAAGAGTCAGAGCCATCATCCTGTCGTGACTGACCGCGTCAGAAACCATGACCGATGCTCCCTGTTCTTTGAAAAATGTGCAGAAAAAATCAGATTCCTTCTTCCTTGACTCTACAGGAACGATGATTACTTTTTTTCGGTTGAATCCAGGAGATCCTGGACCGAACAGGGGATGAACGCTGGACACTGCGATGTGCTGTGGATAGGTAGATAATACTTGAACAGCCTTTGATTTCAGAGAAGCAATGTCACAGATCTTCTTTCCAGCGGGAACGAAGTCCTTTATTCTTTCCAGCATGGAAGCAGTCTCACTCAGGGGGACTGATACTATGATCATTTCAGCATAATCAAGAAGAGATTTTATATCTTCCATGGGGCGCACCCCCAATTTCTGAGCACATTGCCGGGTCTTTGTACTGTCTCTTCCATATATAGCTATATCACAATCAGAGAGATTCCTGCAGAACCACTGTCCCATTTTTCCATAGCCGCCAACAATACCTACACGCATTACAGTCCCTCCTGCTGCCGATGCTTGGCGATGGACATGATGACATCGAATATCTGTTCAATATCTGATGGGGACAGCACCGAGCTTTTTTTATTTTTCACCTTCTTTTCCCTCTCCGGGTCCTCTATGGGAAGTCCCTGCTCGTGTTTTATTCTTCTGACATCATCCACAACCACCATTCTCTGTTCAAGCAGCAGTAAGAGCTGTCTATCTATTTCATCTATTTTTTCTCTCAGTTCTTTTAATGTCATTGAGATCACTCCTTACATACGAAGTCTCAAATCTGCCAGCACAATGGCGGTGACAGCTTCCACCACCGGCAATGCCCTGAAGACAATACAGGGATCATGTCTCCCCTGGATAGTGATAGACTTCTCTTCTCCCGTTCTCAAATCCACGCTTCCCTGGGGAAGTGAAATAGAGGGTGTGGGTTTCAAAGCCACCCTGAAAATGAGTTCCATACCAGAGGTCATTCCTCCGAGAATTCCTCCTGAGTGGTTGGTTACCGTTGCAACCTTTTCCCCTTGCTTACAGAATTGATCATTCGCTTGGGAACCTTTCATCCTGGCCAGTGCGAATCCTGCTCCAAATTCAATCCCCTTGATACCAGGAATGGCAAAAAGGGCTTTTGCCAGTTCTCCTTCAACTGTGTCAAAGACAGGCTCACCCAGCCCTACAGGGAGATTGTGTGTTCTACACTCGATTATTCCTCCAATAGAATCTCCATGAAGTGACGTACAATCCATCTGTTCAGGGGGTGAACCCCCTATCTCCACAATGGAACTGGATATCTGTATATCCTGTCTGTTTTTGATGATCATTCTGGCAAAGTACCCAGCAGCCACAAATCCTGCTGTGATTCTCCCTGAAAACCGTCCCCCGCCACGATGATCAGCATACCCCTGATACTTCACATATCGAGGATAATCTGCATGAGAGGGACGTGGAGTATATCTGAATTCATCATAAGAAGAGGAGTCTACATCCCTGTTTTCTATGAAACAGACAATGGGAGCACCAGTGGTCTTTCCTTCAAAGACTCCCGACAACACTTCCACTCTGTCAGCCTCCTGTCTGGGAGTGTGTTGAACTGATGTGGCCATCCGTCTATTAATCTCCTTCTGGAGATCAGGAAGATGCACCGATATACCAGGAGGACATCCATCGACGACACATCCAATGCCAAGTCCATGACTTTCTCCGAAACTAGTCACCCGAAATACTCTCCCCAGGGTATTCATGATTCCACCTTCAATTTTCGATCCAGACACATCAAAGCTCTTTTCCGATCGTTCCAGTCCACAAAAACATTGACTTCACAGGAACTCGTGGTAATGTTGATAATGGTTACAGTTTCATTTTCCAGTGCTTCTCCGATTTTCCTGATTACTCCCTTTTCCTGAGGGAATTTCCGTCCGATAATAGTAATGAGAGCAACACCATTCTTTGAAGTGACAGCTCGTAGCAAAGGATGGTCACAGATCACCTCATGAAGGGCCTGAACTGCACTCACTTCTTGGTCAGTGTCCACTATGAAGGTAATGGAAAACGTGGAAGCTGAAATAGAATAGACGTTGATTGCCTCCAGTGCTTCAGAAAACTGTCTCAATAACCCCGGTGCGGAGGACATGGTTTCTCCCACAACAGATACCATCGATTTTTCTTTTTCATCACAGCAGACCTGTATATCTGAATCGAGGAACCCAACAATCTCAGTTCCAGGGGTTTCTAGCAACCCCTCATTAGAAAGGATTTTCAGTGTCATATTTTCTGTCTTGTAGATGAGAGACCGTGGGTGCATTACCTTTGCTCCGTGGATTCCTAAATCCCATAATTCTTCAATCCTGATACACGGTATAAGCTGTGCATTTTCTATAGTGGTAGGATCTGCTGAATAGACACCTTTCACGTCTGTTACAATATACACATCTGCGTCCAGACAGTGACCCAGGAGTACTCCGGTGATATCTGATCCTCCTCTCCCTAATGTGGTAACCTTTCCTTCCTGACTTTTCCCGATAAATCCACCCAGCACGGGGATTATCCCTTTCTGCAGGAGAGGTTCAATCACATCGCGGACCCTTCGTGTGGTCTCCTTCAAGATGACATCTGCTATGCCGTGGTTTGCATCAGTGAGCACAGGCCACTCTTCTTGAATGGGATCGATGAACTGGGAGGAAACATCCAGGGAGTTTAATGCTGCACACATCAACCTCATGGATATCCTCTCTCCCATGGACATAATTTCATCGGCAGAATCCTGTGAAACCTTGAGTTCTTCTGCCATTCGTGAAAGGCGATCTGTGTCTCCCGCCATAGCAGAGACTACTACCACGACTTTTTCTCCCTTATCAACTTGGGACTTTATCATTTGTGCACAATGATTTATTTTCTCGGTGGTTCCAACACTAGTTCCACCAAATTTGACCACTATCATTCTACGTGACCTCCTATTGCTTTTATATCGTCAAAAAATGCAGGATAGGACTCCGAAATACACGCTGTATCCGTAATAGTAATTCCGTCAGAAACCAGGGCTGCAATACTCAACGCCATGCAAACACGATGATCACGGTGAGAATGTACTGTGACCCATTTCTTGGGAATTCCTCCCTGAATTATGAGACCATCCTCCAGTACCTGGGTTGTAATACCTAGGGCAGTCAACTCAAGGGCCATGTTAGCAATCCGATCAGATTCCTTGTAATGGAGATGAGGAGCATTATACAGAGTGGTTGTTCCTTCTGCACACATACCCAGAACACAGAGCACAGGAAAGAGATCAGGAATATCAGAGCAATCGATAGGAATTCCCCTCAATTCTCCCCCTGCAACAACCACTGCACGTTGAGATGGAATACTAGTGACGTCTGCACCCATTTTTTTCATGACCTCCAGAATATAGGTATCCCCCTGTGCTGAATTCAAGTCAATATTTTCTATTCTCACAGGTGCGCCCGTGATAGCTCCAGCAGTCATGAAATACGCTGCTGAAGAAAAATCTCCACTGATACAGATTGATTGCGATCGATAGGACTGATTTCCCGGAACATAGTAGATATTCGCTTCCTTCTCAATTCTAATTCCAAATTCTGCAAGCATTTCAAGGGTAATATCAACATACGGACGTGATCTGAGAGATTCGGCTGTGACGACTGAATCTTCAGCGGCCAGAGGAAGACTGAGGAGAAGAGAGGAGAGAAATTGGGAGCTCTTCTCACAATTCACTGTTACTGCTCCTCCAGTCAATCCACCGCAAGTTACTATAGGAAGTGTCCCATGAGTGGACAGAATGTGGGCTCCCAGTGATTTCAGGGCAGTCAGTAACGGTTCCATTGGTCTTCTACGTAACGATTGATTTCCGGTGAAACATGTTTTTCCATCTAGGAGAGATGTTACTCCCATGAGAAGTCTCAATGTTGTTCCTGAACCACCACAATCGATTATTTCTCCATTTGCTTTCAACAGATTGCCTGTAATGGTATTTCCTGAAACATACGCTCCCAATGCCTGAACTGCTGAGAACGTCCTCTGTGTATCCTGACTGTGTAAGGGGTTGATTAACAACGATGTTCCCTCTGCCAGCGCACTCATGAGAATTGCCCTGTGGGTATAGCTCTTAGAAGGAGGTGCATAGACTGTTCCTCCTGAAATACCATGATGTATTGTCATATTCATATGATCTCTCCAGACTGTGGGGTTCTATCTCCTACCTCCCCCCTCCTGACCTCCACCACTCTGACATTATCTATACCCCATGCTACCACTACATCTTCCACTTGAGGGGTGGGAACCAGGGCAGCTACTGCTGATCCTTTTCCTGATAGGGAAGCTCCTTTAGCTCCTGCAATGATGGCGTCTGTAATCTTATTTGAAGCGTAACCAAACAATGAAGCATACACCAATCCATTGAGGGTCATAGCTTCATAGATATGACCCTCATAGGCCATAGAAAATATAGAATCCATAATAAATGAATATAGGTTGATTTGATCCATCAATGGGTGCACATCAAGAGAGGAGCGTGTCTCTTCCGGTACATACAACACCGCCTGCACCTTTTCAGAGAAGTGTTCCCTCTTCAATATCTTGTTGTGCCAGTTATCGGTGAAAACCACACCCCCCCATAAACTGGCTGCTGCATCGTCCAGAGAACCGGTGACACTGATTCCCACACGCTTTGAAATGTGTGCATTTATCTGTAGGATGTCCTCAGGAGGTAAGGATTCATTCAGAGCATCAAGGGTAGCACAGATAACTGCATTTGCTACTGCACTGCTGGATTTCAATCCTCTCGAAGCAGGTATATCAGATTGAATGGAGAGATGAGGGATATAGTCCATCTCCATAGAGAGGTGGGTGAAAACTTCTGCTATGCACTGATCAAGAAACGTGTTCTTTTCACATAATCCTCTCTTGAATTCAATTGCTACCTCTACAGGCAAATCAATACCCAGCGCACACCCTTTTCCCGAGGCAAAGGCTGTAATGATGCTGATCGCACCATAGCTTTTCCCATATCCTCTCACCATACCACCCTCCGTGAATCATCGCAATCAGGAAGAATCCCTGTCCACATCTGGAAACTCTTCAAGGCCTGGTGAAGGAACATCTCCATGCCCGACAATATGGTGGCCCCTTTTGAGTCAGCATCCCTGAGCAATCGAGTTATGGGGGGATTGTAGACTGTATCGAAAACAATATGCTGGCTTTTCAATAACCGTTTTGGTACAGGAGTCTCTTCCACATGAGGAACCATCCCTATGGGAGTAGCATTGACGATGACATCGCTCTTT
>JACVGW010000087.1 GCA_018992565.1 Theionarchaea archaeon | reverse complement strand
ACAGGTACGAGCTCGGAAAGAGTCTCCTCCTGTTTGGACATCTCTGTTGCGCGAGAGGGGCTTCAGAAGAAAAGTGCAGAGCACTCCAGGAGAAAGCCTCAGCGCTCCTGAGAGAAGCGAGAACAGACACCTCCCCGCAAAATGGTGGATAAGAGCAGGTCTTCTCCCGATCATGTGAAGAATCCATGGAAAAAAGTCCCGGGAGACCATGAGTACCATTATTCTTCCTATCTTGAGCAGTGTTCTATATGCAATCTGGTTTGAGCCCTCTATTCTTCCGATAAACCTTATAAATCCCCTGCAGCAAGGATGTCTATGATTATGGTATCTCTTGGAGAACCAGCTCCAGAAATCACCCTGGTGGGAGGAAAAGCTTTCAATCTGATGAAACTCCACAATATGCATGTTCCTGATGGTATATGCCTGACCACAGAGGCATACGACCTCTTCTGCAGACATAATAGTCTCAGTACTCACCTTAACACCATAGCCACCACTGCAGACTACGAGAGTCCAGAACATCTCAGAGAAACAGCAGACACTATCAAGAATTTAATCATGGAGGGCGAAATGCCTGAAGAAATAAGGGGAGTATTGAATACTGTCTCTTACAAGAATGTGATAGTGAGGTCCTCTGCTACATTGGAAGACCTCCCTCACGCAAGCTTTGCGGGCCAGCAAGAGACATTTTTCAACCCAGAAACCCTGGAAAAGGGAGTCAAGCAGTGTTGGGCCAGTCTCTGGAATGAACGGGCCCTGGCATACCGCCATTCACGAGTGGGCGAAACCCCACCCAAGATGGCAGTGATTATTCAGGAAGCTGTGCCCTGTGAAGTCTCAGGTGTGGTATTCACCTGGAACCCTCTCACGTCACGTGAAGAGATTGTGGTAGAAGCAGTGCACGGTCTGGGAGAGTCACTGGTTGCAGGAGAGATAACACCAGATCGGTACGTTCTCACACGTACCTTGAAAGTCACTTCCAGGGAGCTATCTGACCAGAATTACCAGAAAGTGCTGTCGCCCTCAGGTATTCGGGCTGTTCCCTGTAAGCGCAGTCTGTGTCTGGATGATGTCGTCCTCACTGAACTCTGCAGGACCTGTCTTGATATAGAGGCCCAGCTAGGTGCACCTCAGGACGTGGAATTTGGCATCTATGAGGGCGAGATCCATATCTTCCAGGCACGACCTATCACCACCCGAAAAGAAGATGTGTGGACCAGGGGATACAGCGATGACTACTGGACAGGTGTAACCTCTCCTCTGTACTTTTCAGTACTGGGTGAATTTCTTGATGTATATGTTAACCAGGAAGGCAACAGGATCATGGGCTACACTGAGCTGGAAGGTGTCCCCTTGCTCCGGTACCACAAAGCACATGCGTATTTCAATACCACCGTCTTGCGTGAAGTGTTCAAGTACAATCCACGGTGGAGCAGGGTGAAAGAATTGCTGGACTACTTTCCAGAACATGAACGCCAGACCATGAGAGATTTACCCTTCAATCTGCGGAAGCGCATTCTGGCTGAGCTGCGTATCGCTCTCTTAGACTGGGATGGCACCATCTTCAACACGTATGCGAAGTACAATGAATTCTCCAAGAACTACCTTGAAGACTTGATAGAGCATGATGGCATTAACCTTGAAGCTCTGACAGATGAGCAACTCATAGAGACATTCTGGTATCTCTACAACCTGTGTTTGAAACACTACCGCCTGGTACGGTGGGGAATTGCCACCCACAATATGGGCATGAATATGATACTGAAGCGATTACTCATGTCATGGTACCATGGCGATCCTGACCAGACCTACAATACTCTGGTATCAGGTCTCCCACACAATAAGGCCACAGAGACCAATATCGCCATATACAACCTGGTGGGACCCAGAAAAAAGGTCGATTTCGATGTTGAACTCCAGAAATTTTTGAATCAGTATGGTCATCGTTCCTATTCCAGAGACATTATCTTCCCCACCTGGCGGGAAAAGCCTCAGCTCATTATCGACATTGTGGATTCGCTGGCAGAAAATGAGAGAGATGTCCAGCAGATTGAAACGGAGAAGAAAGCCCAGAGAGAAGAACTCACAGAGAGTGTCCTGAATGAAATTGAAACCCTGCAATTTGGCCTGATTAAGAAGCAGGTGTTCAAGATGATATTGAAGTACGCTCAGGTATATATCGGGTTCAGAGAGAACCAGAGGTTCTTTCTAGATCACCAGGATTACAGGTTCAGGACCGTGTTCCTGGAAATTGGAAAGAGGCTGGTTCAGAAAGGCGTGGTACAGGATAGAGATGATGTGTTCTTCCTGTTCAAGGAGGAGGTGTTCACAGCCCTGCAGACAGGGGAGCTACCTGCTGATCTTTTGGCCAGGAGAAAAGCAGATTTTCACGAATACCAGCACACACTTCCCCCCAAGTTCCTCCAGGGCAACCTGGAATTTGACGAGGATGTGTCCTATCACAAAGCCCTCACAGGTGTTGCATCAAGTCCAGGTGTGGTCACAGGCACTGTGAGGCTCATACAGAACATTGAGGAGCTTCATACTATCCAGAAGGATGAGATTCTGGTGGCAACATGTACAGACCCCGGGTGGACTCCTGTCTTCATCAAGATCAAGGGAGTCATCACAGAGACAGGGGGAATACTCTCTCATGGGGCTGTGGTTTCAAGGGAGTATGGAATACCTGCTGTCACAGGTGTAAAGAATGCCATGCAGTACCTCAAGGATGGGGATACTGTCACTGTGAATGGCAACACAGGAGAAGTATGGGTGAAGTAGCATGGAACATCTTCAACATCCACCTGGCCCGGAAATTGAATGGAATGAGAGCTACTATTTCAACTTCTATGATCCCAGGAACCGTGTTGGTGGATTCACCCGGATAGGGTTCAAACCCAACAAGAGGGAGGCAGTCGGGTATATGTTCCTGTTCTATAAGGATGAGATCCTGAAAGTCATCTTCCGGGAAGAAGTTGAAACCGTTCCAGAAAGAATAGAGGTAGGCTCTCTACGGTATCTTCCAGAATGGACTCTAACGTTTTCAGGTAATATGGCAGGTGAGAAGTCAACTATCAGAAAGGTCTCTGTGGAACTGGGATACTCACCCCTCCATACAGAGTTCAGCTATCTAGAGTGCGTCACCCCTCAACAGCATGAGATCGGTAGAGTGGTGTGTGAGGACCATTACGAGCAGATGGGCCTGGTGACAGGGCACATAACGGTGGATTCCCATTCGCATGACATTTCGGCTCTGGGAGAGAGAGACCACAGCTGGGGGGAACGTGACTGGAATGCTCCCGATCTCTGGATATATGCGACTGCCCCCTTTAGCCCTGAATTTGGGATTAATATTGCTCAGATGCTTCTCAAGAGGGAAGAAATCAGCACAGGATTCATCATGAAAAATGGAGAGAATACTCCTGTACGGGACGTAAGAACAGAGACTATCACTGAGAAGGGGAGGCAGAAGAGAGTCACATACTGTATCAGAGACGTTAAAGGAAGGGACTTCACCCTGACTGGGGATGTTCTCAATACAGCACAGATTCCTTATAGAGGAACTGGAATATCTGTACTCAATGAAAACTTGACTGCATTCACGTGTGGAACAGAGAAAGGGTACGGAATTGCCGAGTACTTAATGAAAATGGGTTGATGTCGGAAGATGAGATTGCTGATGTTGGGGGTTCTCCTCCTCAAAGTGTGCGGGAAGTGCAGAGGGTAGCTGCAACAGGACTGCTATCACATCACAATCACTGTCGAAACCTTTATAAGTGTATAGACATACTACGTACATAGAAATTCTACGTATGTAGAGAATGCAAGGAGAGAACATACACAGTGAGGTTTTGTCGATGAAAGTGTTATTAACTGGTGCCTTTGGCAACGTGGGAATGAGTACACTTGAGGAGCTTGTTGCTAGAGGATATTCTGTTAGAGTCTTTGATGTTCAAACGGGTCAAAACAGGACCCGTGCACAGGCATTTGAGGATCATCCCCTGGTGGAGATATTCTGGGGGGATTTACGCAGTAGAGAGAAAGTTTTTGAAGCAATTGATGAGACTATTGATGTAGTCATTCATGTGGCAGCCATTATTCCACCCCTCGCGGACAGAAACCCAGGGCTGGCAAGAGCCGTGAATGTGGGTGGAACAGAGAATATTCTCGCTGCCATGGAATCCCGGGAGAAAAGACCCAGGCTGATATACACGTCCTCGATAGCCGTTTATGGAGATCGGGTACAAACCCCGTTCATACAAGTCACAGATGCTGTAGCCCCCAACGATGATGATGACTATGCGAAAACTAAAATCGAAGCAGAGAACCGCATTACACAGTCACATGTTGAATGGGCTATCTTCAGATTGACCTACATTGTTTCTCCAGACAAGCTGGAAATGGACCCGCTCATGTTTCACATGCCACTGGAAACCTCCATTGAAATCTGCCACACGAAAGATGTCGGAGTTGCCCTGGCTAATGCTGTGGTATGTGACGAAATCTGGGGAGGAATCTATCACATTGCAGGAGGAGAAAGATGCAGAACAACGTATAGGGAGTATATACGGTGTATGATGGATATATTCGGGCTGGGGAGTACATGCCTGCCTGAAGAAGCCTTCAGCACGGGGAAATTCCACTGTGGATTCATGGATACCACCAGAAGCCAGGCATTGTTGAAATACCAGCACCACACTCTTGAAGACTACTATACGGAAGTGAGAAAGGTAGTGGGGGTCAGGAGATGGTTGATGCGCCCGGTATCTTGGGCTGCAAGACTCTACCTTTTGAATAGATCAGCATACTACAGGAAGAGCAGCAGAAAGCCTGCAGTATAGACTGCTGTCTCTTATCTTTTTACCTTTCTGGAAGCTATCTCACACAGTAGTATCCCATATCAGCAAACTGGAAAGATTTATATATATGTATCATAATTCTCTACTGACTCCACGTTAAACGGAATTTCTGTTCACTACAATGGTCTTATATTCTGCCAGAGACTGATTTGGCTAGATTCTGTCCAAGACAGAGAAAAGTGAAATTCAGGAGTCAGTGGTAAACCAGTGAGGAGGTGACAATAGTGTATGCCAAGCTCATAAGTGAAGAGGTGGATAGTTCTGGAGGAATCCTGGGAAATTGTAGAAATGGATACTCCCCTGCAGAACCTGGGGAATGCAGGACAGGAAAAGTCCCCTACTTGCACTGTTATCTGGGGAACTTCCCGTGGATGTAGCTCTACATGGCATGTTTTTTTCTTTTCATTTTTTTTCAAAAGATGTGAGCTGTCTGTGACGGAATGATCGAGGGAAACACACAGAAATAAGAACCCATCACGATAGTCTGGAAGAGGAGGATTTATATAGTCAATGTGAAAAAAACCTGATACAGTCTTACATAGCCCAGCGTACAAGACCAAAGGTGCAATACAGGTTCATCTCAGGAACAACTGACCTGCAATGCCTAAAAAGGAGGTGGAACTATGAAAGAATCTGCATATAATGTATATCTCCTGGATGAAAAGGAGAAAAAAGGCCTTGTGTTTAATACCATGAAAAGATCTATTGTCCAGATAGATGATGAGGTATATAACCTCATAAAAGACAATCAAATTGATAAGATTGACCAGGATGTCCTTGATGTCCTCACGAAGGGAAATATTGTGGTGGACAACAACCTCAACGAGCTGGACATTCTCAAGATCATGTTCTGCAGGATCAAATTCAGTACATCATCCATTGGATTTACTATTATCCCCACCCATGTCTGCAACCTGGCCTGCACGTACTGCTACCAGGGACATGGAGACGTGTTGAGCGAGACCATGTCACAGGATGTTATAAGAAAGACTGTTGAATTCATCAAGAAGAGTGCAGGAGGGCGAAGATCTCTGGGAATAAATTTCTACGGTGGAGAGCCACTCCTGTATCCAGAAGTGATATTCCAGGTGCTCAAAGAGGTGAAAGCCTTTGCCGACGAACATGAGATGCAGTTCTCGACTACCTTCACCTCCAATGGAACCCTATTCACCCAGGAGATTGTCGACAGATTGAAGGATTACAACTACGAAGTTCAGATAACTCTGTGCGGGCCCAGAGCTGTCCATGACACGATACGGGTAGACAAGAAGGGGAGGGGCACCTACGAGAGATTGATGGATGTTATCTCTCTCTTTCGGGAGAATGATGTAAAATTCCATATACGAGTTGATGTCGATCTGGATAATTACGACACCATTACGTCTCTGCTGGAGGATCTCAAGAAGAGAGGATTTGAAGGGACATACATGGGATTTTGCCCCATAGGAAAGGATATTTGCTATACAGAAATAGAGAGGGAGAGCTCAGAAATTGATCCTGCATCTCTGGCCAGGTTGTCGAAGCTGGCCCATGACATGGGATTTAAAACCAATCCCATCTACATACACAATTTCGTAGAAGGGTGCAGCGCTCTCATTGATGGCTTTCTGGCCATTGATCCTCACGGAGATGTGTACAAATGCATTGCAGCTCCCAACTACCAGGAACATAGAATCGGTACCCTGGATGCAGAAGGGAACCTTACAAACATGAACTATGAATCATACTGTGCCTGGACTCTCAGAGACCCGTTGCATATTAAAGAATGCAGAGAATGCAAATTCTCGCCTATCTGTGGAGGTGGGTGTGCACTGGCAGCATATTCTAAGAACGGCTCCTTGCTCTCGCCTGGGTGCAAGGATGAAGAGCTGGGAGAAATCGTAAGGACCTTCATCATGTTGAGATACCCGGAGCTCTTTGAGGGGTGTTCCTATGAAACCATCCTACTATAATTGCTTCTTCCCCTTTAAAACTATGTACATCCTCTTCAACTCCCTGAGAGGAGCCATCTTTGTGGTGGATGAGGAGGTCAAAACCGTGCTGGAAACTGGCAACCTGGAGGCTCTTGGAGACCTTGAAGATGGGTTCAAGAAGAGCGGAATTATTGTGGAGGACAACCTCAATGAGCAGGACATGTACAGCATGACGTATAATGGATCTAAATACAATGCTCTCTCAACCAGTCTCCATGTTATTACCACGTACGCCTGCAACCTCTCCTGTGTTTACTGTTATGAAGGGAAAGGTGAACTTGAACACAAAGTTATGGATGAAAAGACAAGTAACCGGGCTATTCAGTTCATCAAGGATCTCACGGACAGCTATAACAGCAAAGCACTCGGCATTGAATTATTTGGAGGAGAGCCTTTGCTGAACATGCCCATAAATGAAGGAATCGTCGGAGATCTGAGTAGGTGGTGTGAAGAGGGTGGACTTGATTTTTCCGTGAATGCCATCACAAATGGCACGTTGTGCAGTGAGGAGAATGTTGAAACCCTGGGCCAGTATGGATGCAGTTTTCTGGTGACAGTGGACGGTCCAGAGAAAGTCCATGATCAGAGACGAGTGTACAAGAATGGGAAGGGCACCTTCAGAGACATCATGGAAGGGCTCTACCGGATCAGAGACAATGACCTGGGGACCATGATACGAATCAACGTGGACGAAGGCAACAAGAATGACATTGTGGCACTGTTCGAAGAATTGAAGGGAGGAGGACTGGACAAAGTAATAATCTCCATCAAGCCTGTGTTCAATACCTCTCCTGCCTGCATGTCCTATGGGTATTGCATGCCTGACGTGGAAGGGCTGGGCATTGTGAATGAATTGTATGCTGTTGCTCGGAAGATGGGATTCAGAGCAGAGGAACCTGAAAGACCTACTCCTCAGGGAGCGTGTTCCGCGCAGAGGGCTTCCTATTTTACCATAGATCCGCACCTGAGGCTGTTCAAGTGTGCGATTCTCCCCCCGTATGAGAAAAATGCTGTTGGGGTTGTCAATGATGAGGGGAGAGCTGTTTTCAATTATGTTAACGTTGATTTCATGTCCCGTGATCCCGTGATGCTGGATGAGTGCAGGAAATGTCGAATAGTGCCTGTCTGCAGGGGCGGGTGCCCTGCTGAGGTGTACGAGACGCAGGGAACAACTCATGGGTACGTATGCAGAAAATCAGGGTTTTACAAGATGTTGGAAGAGAATCTCAAACGGTTTGTCACCAACAGCATGTAGCTATACGGCTTCTCCCTCGTAGATCTCCCTTCTCATGAGTATATGGTTTCAGAGCCCTACGTGAAAATCCAATGGTCAGTCACTCTTCAACTTCAGGGCAACAATTGCACCCACCACACCAATAGCGACGAGTAAAAAGAATGATGCAGGGACTCCGTTCCGTTCTGCTATGACTCCCATGATAACAGGGCTTGAGGCAGCCATCAGTCCACCCAGTCCCTGGACCAGCCCCAGTGCAGTCCCATACCATGCTTCAGGTATTCCTTCGACATAGGAAGCAGTGGCTGGAACCCACACGACATACAGGACGAATCCCAGAGGAACAAGAAATACCCACACAGAATGGAAGAGCACCAGTACCAGAACAGAAGCTGCCAGCATTGACACACATATTATCTTCTTCCTGCTGTACATGTCAGTTAGAATGCCGGCCAGGAGTTCTGCAATGATCCCTGTCGCATAGAAAAGCGTGATAGCACCTGTCACAGATGATGTGGAAAATCCTATCTCCTCCAACTGGACAGGCAGAAATGTCACAAACCCCCTGAAGAACATGGCAAAACACCCAAAGAGAATACACATGAGTATTGATTCTTTCTGTATTAAGGGGAATTGCTTTCTTCCTCTATGAGAGGAGGGTTCTTCCTTCACAAAGAAAAAGAGTACTGCAGACACCAGCCCTGTCAATGGCAAAATGAAGAGTACCTCGTGCCATCCCCACGTGTTCAGGATTATTCCCGCACATACAGGATACATGAGTATTCCTATGCCTCCACCCACGCCATGGACACCCAGGATCTTCCCCCTTATCTTTTCTTTCATGGATTTTACCAGGAGGGCAATGCCGCAGGGATGATAGAAGCTCGCTCCGAATCCGGCCAGAAGATTCAACAAAATGAGGCAGTTGTACGATGAGCAGAATGACATGGCAAAAAGGCTCAAAGATAGGACAGCTAGACCAAAAGATATGAAGGGCCACTTCACTTTGGAGAAATCAGACACATATCCAGCAAGGATCTGGCCAAATCCGAGAGTCAACACCAGAGAACCTCCAAAAATCCCTATTTGCGTATATGAGAGATTGAAATCATGCGCTATGTATGGAATAAGCAAAGGGAGCATGAGAACGAGTCCATCGTCCACAAAATGTCCCATGAATGTTGCAGCAACTACTCTTTTCATCCTGGCGTCCATGCAGGTACTTCCTGCAGTCCTATAAAAACATTGAGGTATCCTTATGAATTGCACTTCACAGCATACACGATAGCTGCCACCTCCAATGGCTGTGGTTCTACCTGTATGTTGGTGAATCCATATAGTTCAAGTGCATCTTTCATATCATTCACCCAGGTTGTTTCAACGATTATGTGCTTCAGTTCTCTGCTCATCCCTTTCCATGGATCAGACATTCCCAGAAGTGCTTTGAGGAAGACCCAGTACACGTTGTAGAAGAACCTGAAGGCAGCCTTTTCTGGGTATATAAAGTCATGGAATATCAGCAGCCCCTGAGGAGTGAGGATTCTGGAGCAGTTGCTGATCACTACGTCTATAGTTATGTACTTGGGAAGATAGCTTGCAGTTATGAGATCATAGTGGCCTTCACTGACATCTTCAGCATTCTTTTGCAGGAATTTGACATTCTTCACATCCTTCTTCCTTTGCTTGGCTCTGGCATACTGGAGGTATTCCTGCTGAAGATCTATACCCACCACCGTGCTCTCAGGAAATCTTTCTGCCAGTGCGAAGGTCAGTATCCCTGTACCGCATGCTAAATCCAGAATGGTCTGTGGAGTAGTCTGTTCTGCTATTGTAAGGATTCTTTTCTTCCACATGTTGTCCTGCCACAGTGTGGTAACCTTCACCATACGATCGTATGATCTTCCTGTGGAGGCAAATATCTGTCTCACCAGGGATTGTTGATTCATTCTCTTCCCTCCGTCAGGTGTTCACGCATACGGCTGTATGTTCCTCTATCTGGCATACATTGCTCAGTTGCGGTCTGGAATATTCGTTTTTCACTCATTCCATCGTGTTCTCATTATAGTTTCGTTCTCATCCTTATATTCTTTTTCTGTAGAAGAACTGCGTCGTGATGCAACGCCTTTGGAAGGATATGGTACAACCCTGAGACACGTGGCCTGGATTGAGGTCTATACCCAGAGGATCAGGATCACAGTACACGTGACTCCAGAAAGAGGGAGAGTCAACATCCTGGCTGAAGCCACTCTGGTCCATTTTTGGCTTCAATATGCTGCCCCCCCAGGTATTCCAGAAATCGCTGTAATTCTGTGACTACAGCGTCTTTGATATGGCAGTCTACCGAGTCAAAGAGGTGGAAATTTCTTATTTCCAGTGTCTGAT
>JACVGW010000086.1 GCA_018992565.1 Theionarchaea archaeon | reverse complement strand
AAGCAAGAGCACAAGGACGATACCCGGCCACAGTGTCTTCACGTTCTAACCTCTTCAATTCTCGTGACCTGCCCATCAGTCAGGTAGATAATCCGATTGCCGTAGTGGGCCACATTCATATCATGGGTGACTACCAGGAAGGTCTGGCCCTTTCTATTGAGTGCATAGAGGACGTCCATTATCTCCTGAGAGGTCTTTGAATCCAGGTTGCCTGTAGGTTCATCAGCAAGGATAATTTCAGGGTTGTTGATGATGGCTCTGGCTATGGATACTCGCTGCTGCTGCCCTCCTGACAATTCCGTAGGTTTGTGGTGCAGTCTGTCCTCCAACCCAAGTTCAGTGAGGAGAGCTGTCACTTTTTTTTCCCTCTCAGATGCAGATGAATTGCTGAATATCAATGGGAGCTCCACATTCTCCACAGCAGTCAGAGTGCTGACCAGGTTAAAAGACTGGAACACGAATCCAATATACTTTCTCCTGAATAGAGCAAGGTTGTTCTCGTTCATGACGGATAGATCTTCCCCCTTTACGAATACCTTGCCTCCGCTGGGTTTCATCAACCCTCCCACCAGGTTCAACAGAGTGGACTTCCCGGAACCACTGGTGCCAACAATAGAAATGAATTCACCCTCGTCCATGGTTAGGGTTACTCCCCGCAGAGCGTTGACCACTGTGTCACCCATGGTAAACTGCATTTCAAGGTTTTCAGTCTTCACAGCTAACATCATGTACCTCCTGCCAGCTTACCAGCAGCAGTGCAGCCATCCATATTCTCTGGTCCCACCATCTGAAATGGTTTCTTAACCTGAAGGAGAGGACTACGTATGATACCACTTCCTATTCCGCCTTGTTGAAGGCTGTCACTGCAACAGCTGTCATGATAATTGCGAACCCAGCCATAAAAAGGATATCGGTGGTGAGTGCATGTTCATGGAAGCCCAGGATAACACCTCGCAGTGCATCCACTCCATAGCTCAATGGATTGATTGTCACTATGGACTTCATCCAGGCTGGCAGGCCCGAAATGGGAAAGAAAGCACCGCTCATGAGAAACATGGGCATGACAAGGAAATTCATGATGAGATTGAACCCTTCAAATGACGGCATCCGGGATGCTATCAATAATCCCATGGAAGTCAAGGCAAAGGATGCCAGGAGGATGATTGCCAGCACCTGTACGATAATGAGGGGGCTTAAATGCACATCCACGATGAAGGACAGCACCATGATTATTGAGCCTTGTATCAAAGACTGGAAACATCCGGACAGGGTCTTCCCTACAGCAATAGAGGTTCGAGAGACGGGAGCAACGAGCATCTCCCGCAGGAATCCGAACTGGCGGTCCCATATCACTGAAACTGCAGAAAACACACTGGTAAATAGCACAGTCATGCCAATAATTCCCGGAAACAGAAATTGAGCATAATTATCCGATCCAGATGAAGAAAAGACTGTGTTAAATCCCGTTCCCATAATTGCCAGCCACAGCGCAGGCCGCGCAATCGATCCGATTACCTGGGATTTTTCCCTGAAGAACCGACGGATGTCCCGGAGACAAATCACGTAAACAGCTTTCCAGAACATTAATGCCCACCTCTCATCCTCATTCCAGCTTTCATCCTGTCTCTGACAGAAGCTTCCTCTGTCCTGATCTCATGCCCGGTCAACTTCAAGAAAACATCATCCAGAGTTGGCCTCCTCAGATGAATTGAGTTGATCTTGGTAGAAAAGGATGAAATGAACTGCGGAATGAATTCTTCACTATTCTCAATCTCCAGGTGAATGCCGCCTGCATCTCTCCTGACGTGCAGGTTGTACTGTTCACCTATTTCCTTTTCCGCCTTCTCATCATCAGTAGTTTTAATAGTAATAACATCTCCTCCGACAAATCTTTTTAGATTATCTGGAGTATCCAGAGCAACAACCTTCCCGTAGTCAATGATAGCGATACGATCGCAATTTTCTGCTTCATCCATGTAGTGAGTGGTCATGAAAATAGTGATACCCTGCTCTTCCCTCAGTTTATTAATATATCTCCAGATATGGCTCCTTGTTTGGGGATCAAGACCCAGAGTGGGCTCATCCAGGAAGAGGATCTTGGGGTGGTGAAGCAGTCCTCGTGCAATCTCTAACCGACGCTTCATACCTCCCGAATATGTTTTCACCACATCTTTCCTCCTGTCCCACAGGTCCACCATGTCAAGCAGTTCTTTCTTTCTTTCTTTCCTGATTCCCTTGGGTACATCATAGATCATACCATGGAAATCAAGGTTCTCCTCTGCAGTCAGCCGATCATCCAGAGATGGTTCCTGGAATATTAATCCAATGGATTTTCTCACCTCATTGGGATTCTTGCTGACATCATATCCATTCACCCGGGCCTCCCCAGATGTAGGAGTCAATAATGTGCACAAAATGTTGATGGTGGTGGTCTTTCCAGCTCCATTGGGCCCAAGAAATCCAAATATCTCGCCCTTATCCACTGAGAAAGTGACACCGTCTACTGCTTTTGTCCCATCAAAATGTTTGCACAAGTCAGTAGTTTCGATCATGAAAATTCCTCCATGAACTTCTGTAATGATTCTTTTGCCCTTTCCTTATCTGGTGCTTCCATCACTTTCTTCCTCAGTGCAAGAAAGAGCTCAGCCAATTCAGCTTCCTCTGAAGGAAAGAGGGTTTCAAGAAACAGCTTCCGGAAGATATTGAAGCGTTCATTAATCTCTTTGTGATGTTCTTCTATGTGTTCCAACTCCCTCTCCCCTTTCTCAGTGATGGTGTAGAGCTTCTTGGAGCGTTCTCCAATTTCCTGGACTTTGATCAATCCCTTTTGTTCCATCCTGTCCAGCAAAGGATACACCATCCCCTTGGATGGCACCCACCTCCCATCAGTCTTTTCCTCGACTTTTTTTATGAGATCGTATCCTGCACTTGGAGTCTGTGACAGAACCCTCAGTGTGAAGAATTCCAGGAATTTGTGTTCTTTCCCTACAGACGCTCTGTCCAAAAGGGTCATATCTGAACAGTTCAAATATGGACTATATAAAGGTTACTTCAGACGTGTTCGATTTGCGGTGGGTAAATAGAACGCGATGGGGTTAACCAGGGTTCATGGAGTACTGATAAGAACCTTTTGATCTCAATGCGAGATGAGATAATGCATAGTCTTAAGAAGTTGGAAAATATATCTATAATATGAAATCTGTGGAAGATAGCGAATATTACAATATGGTAGAATCTCTGTGGTCTGTTCCCCGTATCTCAAATGTTGCAGGGACGAGAACTCGTACTGAATTCCTTTTCACAGATACGAGGTCAGGGGTGCCGATGCTATACCTGTGGGATAAAGGTGAATGCTTGCCAGTTCTGCCTGACAATAATCCTGTGACAGGGTTATGTGCCCTCCACCATGTGAACCCCTGGGTTGTTTTCGGCAGAGATGAGAAAGGGAATGAAGACTTTACTGTGTATGTAGTGGATTACGAAACGCATGAGATGGATAGGGCAACAGAAGAGGGTATCGGCCGGCTGACAGAGCTATTCTGGGTTTCAGATGACGAATGGCTGGTGATTGGATGTAATGACCAGGAATACTTCATCTCGCTGCTGCAGAGGGATGGAACTCGATCCAACCTGTATACTACTGATGCACAGATCATGGTCGCAGATTATGATGACAGCAGAGAACTGGTGGTAGCGGCCGTGGGGAGAGGACCAGGCAGCAGGATAGCTTTGATGAACATCAGAAAAAGGAATATTGTCTGGATTTCTGAATCTGACACATCTGAGGACACGTTCCCAAGGATATTTCCTGAGAAAGGATATTATGCTTACGTAACTGATGTTAAAGGTGAATCTGAGATCGTTGTGCGGCGCGTGGACACTCAGGAAGTAGTCAGTCGGGTCTTTTTTCGTGGTGATATTCAAGTCTTGCCTGGCAGAGGCATCCTGGAGTGGTTGGATAAAACCACTCTGTTTGTGGCCCCGGGCATTGACGCTGAGTTGTCTCCTCGGTTGTTGGATATTGAGAAGAAGGTGTGTTCTGATCCCCTGACCAAGATGTCAGTCATTGGCTCTACACAGGGTGGAGAAGGTGTTGTGTGGGTAGGGAGCAGCCTGTCTGATCCCCCTGCTATCCAGTTTTTCAAGAAGGGAAGGGCTACTGCCCTAGTCCGATCACATGCCAGTGGCTACAGCTCCGGTGAATCTCACTGGTATCATTCATTTGATGACAACCTGGTTCAAGGGTGGCTGGTGAAAAGCAAAAAGGAGAAAGCACCACTGGTAGTTTACTGCCATGGAGGACCGAATTTCGCAACGTTGAATATATGGGACCCTGAACTGCAAGCACTTGTAAAGGCGGGCTACCACGTCTTTGCTCCTAACTTCAGGGGCAGCACTACCTTTGGTTCTGCCTTCAAGAATCGAAATATTGGGGACATTGGGGGAGGAGACATCAAAGATGTGTTATATGGTGCAAAATACGCACGCGAGTTACTTGGAGTGGAGGGGAACCCTGCCATTGCGGGTGGAAGCTATGGTGGATACCTGACGTTGCAGGCCTTGGCTACTCAGCCTGAGAAATGGGCTGGCGGAGTGGCTCTTGTCCCCTGGGTCGATCTCCTGGAAACCTACGAAATGGTCGATGCCCACTACAGGGCTTTGATGATTTACTTGCTGGGGGGAACTCCAGAAGAAAAAAGAGATCTTTACAGGGAACGATCCCCCATTAACCATATAGAAAAGCTGAAAAGGCCTGTCCTGATATTGGCTGGTGAAAATGACTCCCGCTGCCCTCTGGAACTCATCCAGAAATTCCATGAAAGAGCAACTCAATTGCATCTACCTGTGGAGTTAAAGGTCTTGGAAGAGGAAGGCCACATAGGATCTCACCTTTCCAGCCTGGTCAGGATATCTGTGTTTGAACTTGAATTCCTCAAGACCCTGTTCTTTCATGACTGAATAAATGTCAGCTGATTGTAGGTGGCCCTGGACAAGATAGGAGTCAAGAGTCACCTATCTCTTTGCACAGCAGCTGTCAAGACCCCAATCCCTTCTATACCTGCTTCAACAACGTCTCCTTCTACCATAGGGCCAACACCTTCAGGAGTGCCCGTGGCTATGATATCCATAGGTTCCAACGTCATGATCCCAGTTATATGAGAGATCAATTCATCCACCGGGAACAACATGTCCTGCGTCGTACCATTTTGCCTGTAAACCCCATTTATTTTCAGCCAGATGTCCAGGCTGTGAGGATCAATCTCATCTTTGGCCACAATTTTCGGTCCGATTGGGGCAAATGTGTCAAATCCCTTTGAGACCGCCCAGGACAAGCCCTTTTTTCTGGCTTCAGCCTGCAAATCACGTGCTGTCACATCAATAAAAACTGTGTACCCCATAACAAAATCCAGAGCCTCGCGCGCAGACACATTCTTACATCGATCTTTCATGACGACTGCCAATTCCACCTCATGATCCACCCGCTGGGATGCAGCAGGTAGCACAATGACACCATCATCTCCTATCAGAGAGGAAGGTGGTTTCAAGAAAATGGTTGGAATCTCAGGCACGGGGGATCCCATCTCCTCTGCATGAGCTCTGTAGTTTCTGGCCACTGCTACTATCTTGGTAGGGGCCAGATCAACTTGAGCGTTCTTATACTCCAGCATCATCAATCTCACCACATAAAAATGGTCTCCCAGCTATAAAGATGTCTTCCTCCTGGGCTCATGGTAGCTGCTCCTGATCTCGAATCGCGAACTGCAGCTATTCCTTCTCAATGACCACACTGTAGATGCCCTGGCTCTCTTCGAAACATCGACTGATAACCCACCCTGTACCTGAAACAATGTCCTGCATCTCTTCTTTGGAGACTATGAGATAGTCAAACCAGGGGGTGACAAATTTCTTGTAGTGTACCCTCAAGCTCATCTGCCCCGCCATTCTCCCTCTCTTTCTATTGAACTCGTGATACTCCAGGTGTTCGGGAACTTCAGTCCGGTATGGGTCTCTGCTTTCTGCAAGGATTCGTGCCGTATCACTGGTCATGATTGAAAACTTCCTTAAGTACGCTTTGGCTGGCTCATAGCCCTGCAAGAGCCCGAAATTATTCCCAAACATAATAATGGTGTCAAATATTCCCAATTCTGGTCCAATCTCAGAGATAGACTTTACTTCTGCGTTTCTCAATCCTCGGAGCCTGCATGTCCTGATGGCCAGTGGAGAGATATCAACGCCCACCACCTCGTGTCCATGTTCCTGCAGATACAGTGAATGTCTTCCTGCTCCGCATCCTATGTCTAGGACACGTCCCTCAGCATGGGCTATGGCCTCTTTTTCGCGGTTGCTCCAGGTTTCGTATTCGGAGAAGTACAGATCAGGCCCCAGGGATACATCAAAAAAGCCATCATCTCGTTCTGTAATCTCATACCCGCCCCGCCCGTTGAAGTGGTCATATAAGGCGTGTCCATATGCATCCTCGGAGTCTTTCAACATGAAATCCCCCTCCTTATGTGATGGTGCAATTCATGTTTCCTAAGGTCCTTTCTTTGACCTGATTTCTCCTGTTGTCCTCTCTTCTCAGTCATTCTCATGCTACTCTCCTCTTTACTGTGCCAGACAGGACTCCGAATAGTCACATCTGGCACCTCTTTTCCATCATGAATGGGAATCTCATGCCTAAGCATGAAGTATATTTGTCATCTTCACTCTTAAGTGTTGTGAAGAAATGGGAGAAGACTACCCCTGGTACCAGGTGCAAGCACGCAACCCATACACCGGAGCCTATCTATAAAAATGTTTATGAATTACCACGTGAAAAGAGCACATGAACCTCGGCGTTCTGTTCTCCGGTGGTAAAGACTCCACTCTGGCTCTATGGAAAGCTCGACAGACTGATACTGTTACATGCCTCATATCCGTGTTGTCCAGAAACGAGGAGAGCTACATGTTTCACACACCGAATATTGATATCGTCCGATTACAGGCGGAGGCCATGGAATTGCCTCTGATTCAAGAGACTACTGACGGAGTAAAAGAAGAGGAGTTGATAGATCTGGAAAGAGCCATAGAAAAGGCGAAAATTATATACAGTATTGAGGGTGTGGCAACAGGAGCCGTGGAATCAGTGTATCAGGCAGAAAGAGTGCAGAGAATATGTCATAACCTAGATGTATGGTGTTTTAATCCTCTATGGCTGAGAAATCAGGAAGCCCTTCTCTATGAAATTGTTGAGGCTGGATTTCATGTAATTATCTCTGGAGTCTTTGCCTATCCTTTGAGCGAGGAATGGCTGGGGAGGGTACTGGACAGAGCTGTCATCCGTCAATTGGTAGAGCTGCAGAAACTCCACGGCATCAGTCCCTCTGGAGAAGGGGGAGAAATTGAGACCACCGTCTTGGACGCCCCTTTCTTCAGGAAGAGAATTGAAGTTACAGATTTTGAAATAGTCTTCGACAAGTATTCAGGAAAATTCATTATAAGAGAAGCTCACCTGGTGGAAAAATGATCTTAATCATAAATCTAAATCAGGGAAATTTGGGATTCAACGAATTCTGTTTACCTGTATACGATATTGTCAGCAAGATAGAGGAATGCACAATTCAGCACTACACCAGTGCCAAGGTTTCATCATCTTTCAGTAGAATCATCCTGTCTGGCACTCCCTTAATGGATAACGAATACCTGAATAGTATTGAGGATTTTCAATGGCTCAAGAGCTGCACTATTCCTGTTCTGGGTATCTGTGCTGGTATGCAGGTCATGGGGCTGGTCTTTGGCTCTTCTCTCGTTCCCTGTCTGGAAATTGGGATGACACACGTTACGACTTTGAAGGAGAATGCATTAGTTTCTTCCTCTTTTTCTGCCTACTCACTTCACAGGTACGGCATAATCCCCAGCAGTGATTTTGATGTACTGGCCAGGTCAACCCTGTGTGTCCAGGTGGTAAAACACGCCCGCCGAGACCTTTATGGAGTGCTCTTCCATCCAGAAGTGAGAAATAAAGAAGTTGTCAGGGAGTTTGTTACTGCAGGGAGCGCTTAACCAAAGGCTGTAAAGGAAAGATTTTTGTGCAGCTCATTCCAAAAGTCTGTATGTATGTTGCGCTGGGGACCATTGTACTCTTGATTGCACTTGAGATAGTTTATTTACGATTGGGCAGGAGGAATAAGGTAATTGATCAATTTGAAAGTGATATACGAATTTTGCTTGTTTTTGTAGTTATATTTGGCTCTTATATGTTATTCTCTTGTATTTCACTGTTCCAGATCAGAGTATTTATAAATTCCGGTGAATTCAAGTATTTGATATGTTCATTTTACTTCTTGTCTCCCCCTCTCCTGGGAATTCTCCTGTATCTCTTCCTGCCCCGGATATACGGAAGATCTACCTCTTCACAGGAAGTACCTGCATCAGAGTCCATTATTGCCCTGAGCGGGCTTCTGGGTCTCGAGACTATACCTCGCATCAAGAAGTCATCTTCAATTGGTTCTCCCGCAGCATATGGAAGGAATGCAAGAGATTCAGTCCTCACGCTCGGGGATATGCATTTCCTTACTGAAGAGGAACAGAACGCAGTCATTGCTCACGAATTATCTCATATAAATCAGGGAGACATTGGGTTTTACACCTGGCTTACTCTGCTCCTGAGAGGATTATCTTTCTGGATGCTCTTGTATCCTGCAGCAGTCTACTTCAGATATACAATTCCCCCTCTTTTCGCAATTGAGACCTCAGGATTTGTTGTTTTTGTCCCTGTTTTATTCGTGCTGCTCTTTCTTCTCAAGAGCTCTCTTTTCAGAATCAGAGAATCTATAGCCGATGCATATGTAGTCCTCCACGGTATGGGAAACCCCCTGGAGAGAGCATTGATCAAGTATGCTGCTCTTGAAACGTCGAAGAAAAGAGGTCACAGTCTCTCCTTATATGGTGCGACTACCTCAAGACTTGCGGCAAGCCATCCCCCTCTTCTCAGAAGGCTGCATAACATCAGAGAAAGAGCATATCTCATCGAACCACGCACCAACCTATCAGCTGAAGTCGCCTTGTGGACAGGCATCGCTGCAGCATTCCTCTTCCACTGCATGGCTCGCAGCTTCATTTACGTAATTGCTGGGTTTGGAGACTCGCTTCCCTCTGATACACTCTCTGAAATCGTGTGGGTTGTCCTGTTCTTATCCCTGGTAAATGTAGTGGGAGCCTCATATGTGTTTCCAGCCTCGAAAGCTTCAGCCCTGTTCTTGGATTTAGGTCGCATGGACTTTGTTGCACCACTTGTGAGAAACATGGCGATCACCCTGGCAGCTGCTGTAGCTACCGGGTATGTCCTCTCCCTATCTACACAGTACACCAGCAGCATCGTATCCGGGGTGGTGGGCGGGTTCCTTTTCTGGGTTTTAGGATTTGCAGGGGCACGCAGAACGGATTTCAGTCACGGGGACTCCTACCTGGTGCTTGCCCCCATAACACAGGCACTCATCTTCTGGGTTCCTTTGAAGAAGGTATATTCTCTTGCTGGAATCCAGCCTGACATACATTTCTACGGTTCTCTGCTGGCTGTCTTAGTTCTGTCGCTGGTGCTGGTGATTATCCTTATGGTGAAGGGTATGCTTCTCATGGAAAGAAATGAGAGAATTCTCATGCTTTTCAAAAAGACAAAGGAATTTCCTGAAATGAATAATTTCCTCTTTATCCCGCTGGTAGTTCTCGTTTTGTTCGTCCCTGGAGTCTTTGCTTTTGGAACATGTGCACTATCCTGTTTTGTGGATGGAATGAATCTTCTTCCCATTAGGAATGTGGTCATATACAGTGTTATTGTGGTCTTGGGCGCCTATGGGCTTAAAAATGCAGATATACTGTACTTCAGCAAGCTGGCGTTTCTGGTAGATATTCTGTCTGAAAAAGGCATTGGCCATGCTGACAAAGAATTCATTGGCCACATAGTTGAGGAATATCAGTCATCAGATGGGGGATTTGATTATGCAGGAATTGGGTTCTCCAACCAGAAAGATACCTATCACTTCGTCAAGACAGCTGAAACCCTGCACATCCACGTAGATATGCACAGGGTGGAGACCTGGATTAAATCCACAGAAATCCAGACAGGAGGAGCTGCCTTGTTTGCTGGAGGAAAGCCAAGAATAGAGGGGCTATACTATGCACTTTGCACCTCAATACTGCTCCACCTGGATGGATCCATGCAAAAGCGTGTGCATAGAGAGTGGGTCATTTCCCATTTCAACGGCCAGTCCTTCTGTTTTGAGTATGACACAGCTCCAGCCATCCTTCAAACATGCTGGGCTGTACACGTCTTGAAGGTGCTGGGTGGGTTAGAGAAAATTGATACAGCACGCCTGAAGCAGTGGATTGCTGTGAAGTTCGAGAGAACGCTGACTCCTCGAGATGCTTTTTTCACTGTGTGTGCCCTCACGAGTCTGGGGATGCAAGCAGAGCCAGCACAGCAGTGGCTCTTGGCCAATGACAGAGTGCTCCACACCCGTGTAGACAAGAACATTGA
>JACVGW010000085.1:8845-10726 GCA_018992565.1 Theionarchaea archaeon | reverse complement strand
TTTGCTGAACCTGGAGAAGAATTCTCTGGCATCGGCATGAAGAGCCCGGTTCTATTAGAAGGGAATGAACTGGTAATTGAGGCGGGAGACGAATTAATTGCCATGTACCCGCATCGGGATGCAGATAAGAGTAAGATAACTCTTTCAACTCAGGATGTACTAATTGTGGTATGTGGAGCTCCTGGCATACCTTTGGAGACGTTAAAAAAGGCTCAGCAAGTGGCTGAAGAATACATTGGCACGTTTTGTGGCGGAAAAAAGCAAGTCTGATGGAATGTTGGAGATGAGGAATTTTCAGGTTACAAGTAACCAGTTGCCAGCATCTAAATCCTAGGATAACTATATAACTATCTGTTTGGCAAAAGAAGAGTGATCATGTGAAAGCAGCTGAAGATAGTGGACTACGAAAAGCGGAAGATATGTCACGGTTTTTCACATTCCAGTACCAAATTACAGAAAAATGCAATCTGCGATGTGCTCACTGTTACGATGATGATTCTATTACATCTGAGGCATCAACTGATGAGCTGATCATGATACTGAACAGGTTTCTGGAAACCACAGAGAAGTGGAGTGTTACGCCGATCGTACCATTGAGTGGAGGAGAACCTTTGCTAAGTCCCAGTTTCTGGCCTCTCCTCGATCACATTGAGGAATATGGCAATGATAGGGAGATATTGACATCCGTTCTCTCAAATGGAACACTCGTTGACCGCGAACTTGCTGAGAGACTATCCACATACAGGACTCTGGATTTTGTTCAGATCAGTCTCGATGGAGCCACTTCTAAGACTCATGAGAAAGCAAGGGGGAAAGGTACCTTTGAAAAGTCCTTGCAGGCTGTTTCAGCATTGCGAGATGCGGGAATTCCCACTCATATCCACTATGTAGTTCACAGACAGAACTATGAAGAAGCATTTGAGATGACCGATTTTGTCAGGGAACTGGGTGGTGGATGTCTTCTGATTACTCGATTAGTCCCCTTTGGAAGGGGAAAGGAAATGGAGACATTGATGTTGACACCCGAAGAGGTCAGAGAATTGTACACCAAATTAGGAATAGATGCAGATTTCGCACTTGAGCACATGGGCTCAGGCAACCCAGTCGTTCATGTAAACAGGTTGAGGTGTGATTGGCCAGTCATCTGCACGGGAGAGTGTCTCTCATCTATGGCTCAACTGGTTAACAAGAATGGAAATCACTGCCAGGTGGGAAGACGGTACATAGCAGTCATGTCTGATGGCACGTGTTATGCCTGCAGAAGGATGCCTGTTGTTGTAGGTAATTTATTGACCCAGAACTTTGAAGAAATATGGAACCATCCTTTCTTGTGGAAAATGAGGAGGAAAAATGTGTACATGAAGGGGAAGTGTCAAAAATGCCCGTTCAACGTAGATAACAGACTCAATTTCACCTGTATGGGAGGCGCATCCTGCATTTCCTATGGGACCTATGGAGATCCCTTCATGCCGGATCCACAGTGCTCTTTTGACCCAGAGACTGAAGCAGAAGACGTAACCGAGAGGGTTGACAGGATTTTTCAAGAGTACAAGAAGAAAGATGCGTTAGCCGGACGTAGCTCAACATGATCTCAGCTATTCTTTGCAGTTGGATGCTACAATAGTCCACGTCCCATGAACATGAGGTTGACCATGCGATGCGTCGATTGATCTGTTCTCATGTAAGACTACAATCTCCATGGGTGAGAGCAAAGCTTTCAATTCATCTAAGGGAAAAAAATGGAGCACAGTACCCTGAAACAAATAACTATTATGTTCGACTTCCTTCCCTTTTCCATACATTGGATCTTTTAGAGATCGTTCAATGGCAACAAACAGGCCTTGTGGTCTCAACACTCTTTTTACTTCTCCTGCGACTCTG
>JACVGW010000085.1:0-8745 GCA_018992565.1 Theionarchaea archaeon | reverse complement strand
GAAGGGATCTTTTTTTCATTTCAAAAGCCACGTTCTTGACTATGCTCATAGGATTCTCAATATCTGGCTGAAATACGTTCTTTTCTCCCCAAGAAATCGTTTTCAGAGTTGTTCCCCCTTCTCTTCTATTCTTTCGTACAGGAAAGGGAAAGCCATCATGGCGATAATGACTTTTCTGCAATCCATGATCTCGTTGCGTTGTTGTTGTTTAAGAATCTTTGGTCAGTTCTATTCGACTCATGTGAAAGTATAGTCTATAGAAATAAATGGAGCTTCTATGGCAGGCCTGCCTTTTTCATCTCACGTACTTTATGGTTATCTCAATGCAGGCATGTCTATGTGAACATAAAAGTGTGTTCGTCATGTGTGAGGAGCGTGGGACTTCAAGATACCATTCAATCATCATGATGCAACCCTTTGAAGAATGGAATGACTGCCCGCCAGAGAAGGACCTGATAAGGGATGCATGAACTAGAAAGAAGTCAGTGAAGACCTTTCCAGGGTTTGAGGGCCCCTGAATGCTCCACATCAAGTATGAGAATCACTTGATAGACACTGTGGTCACTGCAAAATCATTTATACTCTGCCATAGAAGTCCCATCATGAGAAGACTCCTCACAACTTCTATTCTCATTCTGGGAATCTCATCAGTGGTTTCTCAGTTGGTAGTGGTGAGAGAGTTCCTGGCAGTTTTTGGAGGAAATGAGCTCACATTTGGGATAATTCTGGCCAACTGGACCCTACTAACTGGAATTGGAAGTTATCTGGGGAGAAAAATAACACCCTCTCGCCGCACACTGATATTTCTGCATATAGGCCTGGGTGTTCTCCCACTGACCCAGCTCGTGCTCTTGAGGGTGACCAAGACCATGCTTTTCATTTCGGGAGAAGTTGCTGACCCCGCAGAACTCTTTGCCTGGTCATTTATACTATTGGCTCCCTTCTGTCTCATATCAGGTGGGTTTCTCATTGTGGCCTGCTCACTTTTTGCACAGAAGAAACAGCCTTCAGACATTGGGGATGTGTACATTATTGACAGCCTGGGCGACATTGCAGGTGGAGCACTTTTCAGTTTTCTCCTGGTGTACGTTTTCAGCCAGGTTCAGATTGCCTACATTCTCTTGGTAGCAAATGTGAGTATGGCTCTCACTACGTCCTTTTCTTTGAAATCAAGGTTGGTTGTAGTCTGTGCAGTAATTCTGGTGGGTCTGGGGGCAATTACAACAGGTATTGATCTCAACTATGGGACTGTCCAGACACTATACCCGGGGCAGTCTGTCCTCCACCAGGAATCTTCACTGTACGGCAACATTGTGGTTACAAGGCTGGATAGCCAGATCACCATATACGAGAATGGCACTCCCTTTTTCTCAACGGGAGATGTGATAGCCCGTGAAGAAACTGTCCACTACCCCATGGTTCAGCGAGATGAACCCTTCTCTACTGTCCTGCTCCTGGGTGGTGGAGCTTCAGGTACTATACAGGAAGTCCTCAAGTATCCTGCAGCAGTAGACTACGTGGAATTAGACCCTTCAATCATTGCCATATCACAAACATATACCAAAAACCTTTCTGGTGCCAACATTTTCGAAATGGATGCCAGAAAGTACGTTAAAGAAGCCAGTACGGTATATGATGTCATCATTGTAGATGTCCCCGATCCCGATTCAGCGCAGATCAACAGGTTATACACAGTAGAATTCTTTGAAGAGGCAAAGAGAATCCTTGCAGAAAATGGCATATTCAGCACCAGTGTGAGTGCATCACCTAATTACATGGGAGAATCTACTCGACAGCTCAACTCTTCTTTATATCGTAGCTTAAAATCTATTTTTAAGAATGTTATTATTATTCCTGGTAGAAGCATCTATTTTCTTGCATCTGATGGCAATCTAACTTATAATATTGCCCAGGTAATTGAAGAAAAAGCCATTCCCACCCAGTATGTCAACAAATATTATCTGTCAGGTACCATAACTGAGGATCGAATTGAAATGGTCCAGGCCTCTGCAACAGAAACGGTGGCTGAAAATACAGATTTTAACCCTCAGGCATACTACTACTACCTCCTGTTCTGGATGAGCCAGTTTCGCAGTCATTTCCTTGTGTTCCTGGTGGTGATAGCCCTGCTTGTGGTGGTCCTCGCTATACGCATTGCTCCTCACCCTGTTCCCCTTGCTCTGGTAACCACAGGGTTTGCGGGGACATCACTGGAAGTGGTCCTGGTCCTGGGATTCCAGATTCTGTATGGGTATGTCTATTCCCAGATAGGAATCTTGGTCACTTCGTTTCTGATAGGATTAGTTTTAGGCGCTTTCTATATCAATAGAACCCAGAAGATTTGTCATAAACACTCTTTGGTTATTATGGAGGGACTACTGGCTGGCTTTGCTGTCTTCACAGGGATTATCCTTCCTCACATGACACAAGCCTTTTTTCCCATGGTGATAGGGGTATTGGGGGCCTTTGTCGGCGCTGAATTTCCTCTGGCCTCCCGGCTGTATTACAGGGATATCCAGGTCACAGCAGCAACCTTATACAGTGCGGATCTTCTGGGAGGATGTCTGGGGGCCCTTGTAGTCAGCGCATTACTGGTACCAGTACTGGGGGTACTCTGGGTTTGTTTCCTGGTAGGAGCGCTCGTCTTCATGAGCGGACTCCTGGTTTTATGGAAGGGGTAATCCTCGTTTTCATTCTCCGTGAACACCTTTGGGACAAACGATGCATTTTCCTGAAAGTAAGTAAAAGACGGACTTCTTGCTTCCTGGAGGATTCATGATGAGTCGTTTGGGCTGTCCTCTCTATTTCAGGAGATTTCAACCCAAGTGACAGAGAGGTGGCATTGAATAGGATCATCTGTTTATTATCTTCCTATACTAAACCAATAGGACTTACTATTTACTAAAATAAACAAAAGATACTTAAAAAGGAAATAGTTGTATAAATACCTCTTAAATATAGTATTAAGTAACAATGACAATTTAAATCAGTATAGAAAAGTTTATATACCCCCAATATGATAAAAGGTTGTCACTCTATGGCCAAGGGCAGATAGAAGGACAATCATCACTTCAAACTGCAATCAAGCCAGAAAGGACATGCATCACTGGAAAATCGAGGTGATAAAAAATGTCCAGCAAGAAGCCTGAGAAGAAGACAGGGAAAGAAAAAAAGAAATGCTAATGTAATTAGCTGATTCTCATTCTCTATGTGAGTTTTTTGTTCTTTTTTGTTTCTTCTTGAATGCAACTTCAGTCACAGGCCTTTGCAGGGCAGACAGCCTGCAGCAGAGAGTATGACAGGATTCCTATTCTGGAGGTGCAGTGGAACTTCTCAATGCAGTATCTATGCCTGTAACAAAAAGGTTTCAAGGAAAGAACCTCAAAAAGAGCCCCCCTTCTTCAGTCAGACTACATGGGTTGTGAGCACAAACCTTAAATAGGAAGTCACCTCTACCAACACATGCGAATCTCCAGATTCTACGGACTGGCAATCTACAACTCAAAGGCCGAATATGTGGGCATCGTTAATGATGTGGTGCTGGATTTTGACCACGGAGAAGTATTCGGGCTGGCAGTAGGGCAGGAAGCTGGAGTTCAGAACACTGCCGTTCCCTTTAAGGATGTTGTAGCAGTGGGCGACATAATCATTGTCAGGGCAAAGGGCCAGGAATAACTAGGGTTGAGTGTACGCCTGCATGAATCTTGTAATAATCTCGTCCCCAAAGTTCTCAGGAAGTCTACTCAGTGGAATAGCAGCACCTCCACTCAGTGGGTGTCCTCCTGCGCGTCCCAGCTGATGGAAAGCTTTTCTCAGCAATTTTCCCAAATGTAACTCTTCATTCCATGATCTAGCTGAAATGTAAAGGATATCTCCAATAATCCCGTACACGATGACTACATCCAGACGCTGCATCTTCAGGAGAAAATCAGCTGAATTGGAGACTGCATCTCTGTACTGGACCTTTCCCACAAAACTGAAGACAACCCCGTCCTTTACCTGCATATTCTTTACAGCCTCTCCCATGACATTCAAGAAGTCAGCCGTCTCGTGACTCGGCGTTGCCCGCCTGGCTAATCCCGCTCGCTCTATCTGTGAGAGAAATTCAGTATCAATTTTGTCTTGCAGAAAATCCAGTGCTTTAATGTCCTGTTTAGATATTCCTCTCCTGAATCCATTGGTATCTACCAGCATTCCATAGAACAACGCGGTACCAAGCCTGGGAGTGATCTCAACATCGAATAGCTCCAGGTACTCGGTGAGAATGGTGGATGTTGCACCTACATCCTCTCTCACATCCACGAATTTTCCCTGATATTCAGGAAGGAGATGGTGGTCAATGACAATGTCTGGGTTGACATCCCGTGCAATACTTGTGTAATCCCAGGGGCTGTGATCCACAAAAGCTGTTAGATCATAACGAGAGAAATCAGGAGGAGAACCAGGAGATGGTGGTATAAGACCCAGTTCCAGAAGGTCTACCAGAGCTTTGTTCTCCAGAAATCCAATCTGTCCTCCATAGTACAGATCTGAGGTCACTCCCATATTTTGAGCAATGAGCTTTAGTGAGAGTGCAGAGGATATGCAGTCAGGGTCTGGATTATCATGCATAATGATAGCCATGGTCGTGCCTGATTGGAGGGCATCCCGCAAAAGGTCTTTTCTCCTCTTCTTCTCCACGTATTCAATCTGACTGTAACATTCATTTGCCAGGGTTTCCCCTGCAGGTACGACATGATCAGCACCGGGGTCAATGCCTCCATTCTCACCGTGGACAGTGATGATGTAGGCACTGGGGGTATGGTTCCTCACCACCTCAGAGGATACTGATCTGTCCAGAATGACAACAACAGTGGCTTCCTGCAACTTGATAGTCTCCCATAAGACATGATCACCAGGGTCGCCTTTCACTGCGTCATATCCTTCTTTTTTGAGTATGTCTCCTTCTGCATCTACAATTCTGAATCGTGATTCTTTCTGCAAGAGAAGACGTCCAATCCAGCCGCATCCCAGCATCACGTAGACGGGAACCACCAATGTCTTTAAATAGAAGCATTTATAACTCTTTCTAGAAGAGGTAGTTTCTGTGAACCAAACCGAATTTCCGCACATGGAGAACACTATTCGTCAGTTGCGCGAAAGGCTGGAATTGCTCAACGCAGGGATACGGGAACTTGTAAAAGAACGTGATGAGCGAAATGCCAAAGTATCAGAGTTTTCCAAGGAAGCTAAAGAGAACAAGATACTGAGAGACGACATCAATGAAAAAGTCAAGCAGGACGTTGAACAGAGAAAGGAAGCTCTTGAGAGGATTAGAAGCTTGAATAAGGAGATGGAAGGGCTTAAATTGGAAAGAGAAGAGCTTTACGCTACCATGGAAAAGAGCAAGATGAAGCCTCGGAATCCCACTGCACTGCAAGAGGAAATTGAGAAAATGGAATGGAAACTGGAGACTAGTGTACTCAGCCTGAAGAAAGAGAATCAACTGGTGGACCTCATTGAACAGAACAGGAAGGTACTTGAGCTATCGGAGAAGGTTGACAAGATCAGAAAACAGATGAAAGTCATTTATGGAGAGAAATCAGAACTGAAGAAGAAGCTGACAGAGTTCAATGAGAGAATAAAAGAGGTAAGGGGAGAATCTGAAAAATACCATCAGCGAATGCTGTACGCTTACCAGAGAGTCAATGAAATCAAGAAAGAAGCAGATTCCTATCACAATCAGTTTGTGGAGAGAAAGGAGGAACGAGACAAAGTATATAAGGAGTACAGGGAACAGATGGATAGAAAGGAAGAGATGATGACCACGCTCCGTGAGGAGAGGATCAGGAAGAAAGTGGAGGCAATCAGGGAGCGCGATGAATTGCTGCGCAGTAAGGCTGAAAAAATATATGAAGAATTCAAGAAAGGGAAGAAGCTGAATACTGAAGAGTTTCGTATTCTTCAGGAAGGTGGCTTGCTGTGAAAGCAAAGAAAGACATTCTAGTTCTAAGTGTGGATCGGGACGACGATCTTGGGAGAAAGGCAGGGTTAGAAGGTCCTGTGATAGGCAGAGAGAAGGTGCTTGATGCTGCCATGAAGCTGGGGCTGGCAGATCCTTCTGATTCTGATACCAATGTCCTGCTCAGGGCAGTCAGAGTCAGAGATGAGTGGGCGGAGTCTGCCAGGAGAATCGAGGTTGCAGCAGTCACGGGAGACGAGAAGGTTGGGATTACGTCTGATATCAGGATTGGGGAACAGATGGATACAATACTGGCGTCTTTCAAGGCAGATGGTGTCATACTGGTTTCTGACGGAAAGGAAGATGAGTTTATTGAGCCTGTCATACGATCAAAGACACCAATATTGTCTGTGGACAGGATTATTGTGCAGCAGTCTGACGAACTTGAAACCACGTATTTCATACTACAAGAATATTTGCACAACCTTATGGAGGATCGGAAGGTTTCTGGGCTGGTATTTGGCCTTCCAGGATTGTGGATTATGGCTTACTTTCTAGCAAAATATTTCAATCGGTTTGAGATCTTGTACGTCATTGGGTTGTTCACAGGATTCTACATTTTCTCTAAGGGATTTGGTATTGATAAGGTATTGTCAGAAGAACTGGCCCCAGGGAAGTTCAGCATCTTCACATTTCTGGCAGCCATTCTCCTGGCCTTTGTAGGAATCTCCAACGTGTGGCAGCATGCTCCCAGTACCTGGCAGGAGATTCAACTCTTCAGAGTCCTGCAATTGTATATTTACGCGAACCCCTGGGTTCCCCTAGCCATTTTTGTAGCTCTGGCAGGCAAGACTATAGATGCGTATGCTCACAGTGCAACCACCGAGTCTGAAGAATCTTCTCCCAGGCCTGTCATGTGGTACTACTTGCGATTGTGGGGATTTGCTGTCTCTCTGTTTTTCCTGCTGTACCAGGTGGCCAACTATGTGGTGGGAGTCATTTCTTTTGATGAGCTGTCTCTGACCGCTATTGTTGCCATGTTCTCTGCTCTGGTAGTGTGGGTTATATCATATCGTCAGGAAGCAAAAATAGAGTCCAGAACAGCCGCGACCTAGAGGTCTATAATTTCTTTTTCCACAATTTCGGATTCTGAAAGCACAGCAATGCCCGCCTTCTTATCTATGATCTCAATGAACACTACTTTATCTGGATTTTCCAAATCAACAGGATTTCCCATTGCTGCTACGATCTGAGCACCAATATCCCGTTCTATCTCCATGCTAGGCACTGAGAATCCGCGTCTCTTACAGCGCACTGCAAACTTCTCTCCTCCACCTAGTTTCTTTTCTGCAATGGAGAGTGTTCTCTCACTGATTGTGGTGAGATCAGCACGTATGAGATCATCAAGCGGAATTACCCTGCATATGGCTGTTGTATCGTACGATCTTATGAGCTGAAGGGCTTCTTCACCAGCTTCTATGAGAAAGAGTCCCCGGTACCTTGTCCTGATAATTCTGCAGTTCTCAACTGCCCACTGAATCTCCCACATTCCATCATACTGACGATTCACAGGAGTGGTCACCATGAAGTACATATATGGAGAAAAGGACAGCACATTAAAAGAGTTGTGCTTGCCTCAAATCTCAAATGAAGTCACTGAGATGCAGCTGTTTCTGGGTTTCATGGAACATCAACTCAATCTCATGTTCCACGAGGTCAATTCGCTGTTTCACGTAGTCAGATATGGCATATTTCTCTGCCAGATCTCGAGAAATCTGCAAGTACTTCTCAATTGAACCCTTTGAGATTGTGAGAATGACATTACCTCTGCACCGGGGGCACACGCCTGTGAGAGGAACTCTCCTGAGTCTCTTGTTGCAAGTTGTACATCTGAATCCCTGTTTGGAGAAAGAACGCAGATTTCCTATCATATCTGGGAGGAAGTGCGATTTTATTAATCTTTCTGCTGTATCATCAATATCTACTGCTCGAACTCGCCGTGCAATCTCTAATTGGGCTGAAATCTTGTCTTTCATGGCTCCCAATGTCTTGTAGGAACTCTCTGGCGGCCCCTGTGATATGTCAGAGGTAGGATGCGTCACTTTGAATCCTTGATACTGGGCAGGGGTCCCCAGTCTGTCTTTGACTGTCTCCACGTGAACAGCAGAAGGAGACACAATCTCAGAGCTGTACAGATCCATGGGATACTGTGATACTACATCGAGATCATGGGCTTCTTTGTCCACCTCACGAGGATCAATCTTTGTGGTCAGGACCAGAGGTGCATCCATTTTGCCCCCTCTCTTTTCAGGGAGGTAGTACACAGAAAAATTCAGGAGAGCATCCAGTGCCATGATGATGGCATCTTCATCTCCATCACAGTTTCTCCTCTTGGCAGCATGGAAGTATGGATGCGCATACCCCACTTTTGCATCAACAAACCCGATGATTCTCCCCAGAACACCTGCAGAGGTATGGGGTGCCAGCCCGATGACCAGGTGACCCAGAAGATCCTTTCCCGATCGAACATTGTAGAAAGGAGGAAGCCCGTAGTGTTTCTCCAGCAGCTGGTCCAGGAACCGGGTTACCCGGATGAGGTAAGGAACAGCGTTCCGTGAAATGATAATGTCCTGGACGCGGAGTTCTACTACCTGGGTGTCATCTTCCAGGGGAGCTCCCAGGTAATCAGTGGTGTACCCCAGGTTCTTCAATTCCTCCAGTGATACTCCGATTTCCCTGGCGGTGAAATGCGTTAGCGGGAGATCAGTTGCATCAAATCGAATGGTGCCATCTTTAAACACATA
>JACVGW010000015.1:18604-41151 GCA_018992565.1 Theionarchaea archaeon | reverse complement strand
GAATCCTTTTCTCTTCTCCAGATAACTCCCTGTGGCGGGCTGTATCCCTTCACTTGCTCGTGCTCTCATGTATCAAGCACGTCCTCGCTAAGAAGGGACATATGATCTTGAATCTGAGGTATATATACGTTGGTAGTGAGCTCTCTTCTTGAAGAATTCAAGTGACCTTTCGCCATATAATAATAAACCATTTTTCGCCTTTTTTGCAGCAAAATTGCCACTTTTTTTACCATGAAAGTTCTTTGACGGCCTTTCTAATGTCTTCCTTTCTGATAGTTTTTCTATTTTCCTGGTGGGCGAATTCTATGGCTTTCCTCGAGAGTTCTGTACCGTACTCTTCAAGTACTTCAGCAAGCTTTGTTGCTGCCCTTCTTGATACACGCTCGGCTCCACCCTTTCTTATTAGTCGTTCTATTGGAGGACTTGATAATGCCATTACTACCACCTCACCATTCCTTTCGTGGGCAAGCTTTATAAATATTTCTTTTCTTGGCCGTAAAGGTAGTGATTTTCCAGCTTCCAGTAAGGACGAGTTGAAAACCTTTTTATCCCGGTGGATTATTCTCCTACATGAATCTTTGTGTCATAGCTGACCTTCACGGGACCACCACGTATATCTCACGCTTGCAGAGTGTCTCCTACGATCTCCTGGTAATCTGCGGCGATATTACCCATTTCGGCCACGCAGGTCGGGCACGTTCCATTTTGAGCACTTTCCCTGCCCCATACCTGGCAGTACACGGGAATTGTGACTATGAAGATGTCGTAGATGTTCTGGAAGAAGAAGGATGTAACCTTCATGAGAAAACAGTAAGACGGAATAATGAGACATTGTGCGGGCTGGGAGGAGCCAACTACTTCAGAGGAAAGACCCCCTCTGAGGTTACAGAACAGGAAATCTATGACGCACTGTCCCATGTGGAGGGAGGTTCCATTCTCGTTACTCATGTTCCTCCTCACAATACTGCAGTTGATAGAGCATTCAGGATTAAACATGCAGGAAGTACAGCGCTCAGGCAGGTGGTGGAAGAGAAACATCCCGCTCTTCTCTTATGTGGGCATATCCATGAGGGGAGGGGTCATGATGTCATTGGTGATACCCTGGTGGTCAACCCTGGGGAATTCTCCAGAGGCTACTATGCTTTAGTGTCTACTGAGGATAGGACTTTGAAGATGTGCCGGTTTTAACGGTTCTACTTTGAGTCCGTCTTTTTCCTCACCATAAGGAGAATCCATGCAATCACCAGAACCCCCGTTCCTGCACAGAACCCGCCAGATGAAGAGCCCTCCACGTTCTCAGGAATGCGGGTGGTCTGCCTGTGAGTATCAGAAATCCACACCTCATCCAACCTCTCATACTTACTGCCCATGGGTCCTGGATTGAAATTCTGGATCCACTGCTGGACAGCATACCCATCCACCCTTCGCCACTGCAGTATCCAGACTGAATCCTGCAGAATGAGGTCTTCTGCTTCCTGGTATAACTGGCAGGCACTCCTGGTATCTGGCTCTCTTCGCGCTCTTTCCAGCAAGTTATCCACTTCCTGGTTGGCGTAGAAAGCGCCGTTCCCTCCAGGCCCCCAGGTTGAACTGTGGAACAGGAACAGGAATTGATCGGGATAGGGCCAATCCACATACCATCCTAATGTAAACATCTGGGTATCTCCAGAATCCACTGCGCTCAACAATGATCCCACATCCAGGTAGGTCAGGTCAAGATCTACTCCCACTTCAGCAAGCTGCTCTTTGTATAGGGCATTGAACTGCTGCTGGATGTAGCTTTCAGAGGATTTCAGCTCAATGGTGAGGTGTGACTTTCCCGTATATCCGCACTCCTCAAGGAGTCTTCTTGCTTTTTCAGGGTCATAACCATAATAATCTTCTCTATTCTTGTGACATACCAGCCCCTCAGGAAGAATTGAGGTGGCAAGGACAGCCTTTCCCTGATAAATGGATTCGATACTCTTTCCCGGGTCTAATGCATAGTTTATGGCCTGTCTCACTCGAATATCGTGAAGTGGGCTCTTCTGGCAGTTCATGCCCAGGTAGAGAATCTCCAGTCTGGGAACGCGCACAGTGACTGATGAGCTGAACTCCTCCCACTGGTCATAGGGGACTGAGCACCAGTCAAGGGTTCCTCTCTGGAACTGGGTGAGTAGTTCTTCAGGCGAATATGACGTATAGTGGATCTCAGTAACATAGGGTTCTCCTTTCCAGTAGTCTTCATTGTACCTGAGTATGACAGGTGCTTTCTGTACCACTTCAAAGGGGCCTGTCCCTACGGCATGAGCTGAGAACTCCTCCTTACCATATCGTACGTCGATTTCCTCTGGGACCACCAGGAAGCACGGAAATGGCAGCATATACAGGAACCCCGGGTTAGGCTGCTTTAATGTTACCTGGAAGGTGTATGATCCTGTTGCCTCCCACGTGTCAATCTTTGCATTGTCATAGTAGAAATCTCTCATGGGGCACAAGGTGTCGCTTGCCACTGCCCTGTTCCAGGAGTATTCCACATCCTGCGCTTTTACTTCTCTGGACTTTCCTTCACTGAATACATCATTCCCGTCATGCCAGTAGATGTCCTTTCTCAAATGGAACGTATAGACCAACCCATTTTCTGAGACATCCCACGATTCTGCCAGCAAAGGTTCAATTTCTGCTGTTCCACTCTCATAGCAGACGAGCCCTTCGAAAACCTGGTTTACTGCAGATATAGACAGGTCAAAGTCATCATAAAACACGGTTATGCGGTGGGGATCTAATGTCTGCATTTCCACGGTAAATCCCAGGTTCAGGGTTCCTCCATACTGGCCACCACTATAAGCAAGAAGCAGCATGGAGCATAGAGCAATGAAGAATGCACGCATGCACACTGTAGGCACTATGCCTTTAAAAGATTATAGGGGAAGTTCCTTTATTCCCAGCCCTCTTAGGAGCGCGACGAAAGATCGTAACCCTGCATTTATCACCGGGCTGGTCATTTTGACCATGCCATAGTGGTCTTCCCTTCTGCAGCCAATCTTTTCCTTGAAATCGTAGGATGTGGTACCGAAGTAAATTCTCTTCTTCTTTTGCTGGATGGCTCTTCTTATTCCTTCATAGTACAGAAGAAAATAAGCCTGGTGGTCACGGTATCTGGGGTCAATGCCTGAGAATTTGTACTGGACTGTATCTGGCGTTGTCAACACAAAGGCAAAGGCCAGAGGAATCTCCTCTTTCAGGCACAACATCAGTTCAGCATTCTCTTTCAGGTGGTGTTCCGCCGCAGAGTAAAACTCTTCTGTCAAATAAGATATGAAGGTGTGATGCTCTTTGCAGGTGTACTCCTGAAGCTGGTGAGCAGTCTCTTTCCAGCGTTCAAAGTCATTGGTGACAATAGTCTCAACCTTCAATCTCCGCCCCCTGTTCAGCGTCACTCTCACACTTCTTCGTGCCTTCCCCTCCAGTGAATTAAGATAATCCTCGAAATCAGCAAAATTAAGATCAATAAAGGTGTTAGGAAGCATGGAAAAGTGAGAAAATCCTTTCAATTGGGGCTTGATTCTCTGAAGGTCATCCAGGGTTTGATCGAGTAGCAAGAATCCTTTTGCTTTCACGTCTCTGGAAAGCTCGTCCAGTCCCGCCATCAGGAGGATCGTCTCTTCCGGGGATTTGGAGAAGAATGAGGAGGACAATCCCAGAGGACTCCCTGCTGTCAGAAACGGTATGGTGAAGAATGTCTCAGGAATGTGAACATGGCAGCATACAGCAGCTCTCAAGGTTTTACCTTCCCAGAGAGTACAGTAGCGCATATTCCGCATTTTTGACTCTTCAACTACCTGGTACCAGCGATATGATTGCTCAACGTTGCAGTCACCTACAAGGTTCCTCCACTGGGATTCTAGAATCTCGTTGATTGTTTTCGTGTGCCTGATTTCCACGAGTTCACCTCAGGTAAGGTGTGAGAATTACTACTTAATTGTTCCGGTCCGTGGTCTGTGGTCACTGTCTCTGGTTCAGCTTGTTGGACCAGTACGATAACGCTGCCTGTGGTACAGGGTTCTCTTTCCTTTGAGATATACCTGTCACCAATTCAGGTGAGGGTGGATAGCGCAGGCAGGCTTCAATGCTCGTTCTGAATTCCCTGCCCATGAATCATTCGGGGGTTATTGAGATAACAAATTCCGTATTGGGATTCCTTGATTATCCACTGAGGTTAGAATCTGCATTGCTTCTCCTGGCAGAAGAAACAGATGGTCACGTCTCTCAGTGAACCCTATGATTTCAGAGTGAGAGTGTACAGAAATGACAAGAAGAATATCAAGATCACTTCAAGGTCTACAATACCAGTCTCAATCCCAATGATAGAGTAGGCCAGTACAATACTGTAGAGTGATACACCCAGTGCAGTCTTCCTCTCATACAACCGAGACAGCAAGTAGCCCAAGAAGACCATTCCCAGTCCTATCCCCACCAGTCCAAAATCCACAGCAAGTGGCCCCAAAATCGTAGATGTTGCTGACACATTCATTCCTACCATTTCAGCAATATACCACCGAGGGCTGTATGCATACTTGGGCATCAACCTGGCCAGGGAGGGTACTGCTGCCACATATACCTGCCCCTTGGTGTACCCCAGGACTCCCCCCAGGTTGGCCATCATATCATAAATGTCCAGGGTTACACTGATTCTGGTTCTCACAGCATCAAGGACCCCTGTCCCTGTATTCAGGATGACGTCTCGCAGACTTGTGAGGGCTAGTCCCACCCCTCCCGTACCTGCCAGCACCAGTCCTGCTTCCGCCCCTGTAATCACCTTGGTCGCCAGAGCAGCAATACAGGAGGCAAGCATCACCAGAACCACCTGTGTCCTGTATCCCAGAAGTGCCATCAATATTACTGAGACGGCTACCATCACCATGGAAGCTGTCCTGTTCTTTGTGATCACAATTCCCATGACACACCCGATAGGCAGCAGGTGAGAGAGCATGGTAAATGTAGCATCAAGAGAGCGCCTGGCTTCAGGCTGCACCAGTGGGAACCCTCCAAATAACAGCACATCCAGAACCCAGAACAGCACCCCTACGCCCAGGAAGGTGAAAGCGATCACCTTCAGATTCCTGTCAACTACAGAACTCCTCACCACGGTAGCCAGAAAAACTAACGAAATAAGCGTGAAAGGTAGAGCAGCCCCCCAGAATCCCCTGTACAGAACCAGAAGACTTCCCAGAAACACTGTAATGAACACTTCCTTGGTGTATTTCCGTGTAAGAAACAGCAACACCATGGGTACTAACCCCAGTTTCAGAAACAGACTCCAGTTATACAACATCCCAACAAGACAAGCACCGAAGAGCACCAGCAGCACATACAGGTATTTCTCAGGCACCTGGGGAAGTTTCATCCTTTTCAGATTGACACCCACTATGAATCCTGCAAGTGCCACCACAATCCCCAGAGTACCCATGCCTGAAAGACTGTGGTCTGATAACCCCAGAAATACAATAAAAACAATGATAAAGCTGTATGGACTCATAAATTTCTCAGGAAATGTGCCCCATTCAGTCCTGGGGATCTCCTTGAAGTGCAATACCTCAAACCCCCTCTCCACACATCTCTTATAGGCACTCCTCTCATATTCTTCTTCCAGAAATGAGATTATCTTTGATGCTGCTTCTTCCAGCATACTATACCCTCACATGCACACTTCCCGGATATATATGTTCATCCTGGTATGATTCCAGCACTGGAACGTCCTCGACCTCAATTTCCTCTGCAGTCTGGTACACGACTTCAATGTCCCCCGTGAATACAGATCCAATAGAAAAATACTGCTCCAGAATGTCAAAAAGAGTGTCAAAATCCTTCATTGACAACCGTTCTACAGTGATAGTCATCCCGTTTTCCTGTAACACGACATCTGCTTTCTTCATGTAGAAGATCGCTTTTCGCAACGTGTCCTCTACTTCAGCTTCAAGCGTAATGTCAGGAGCAGCGTCAGCTTCCACAGTCAGTACACAGGAGATGGCAGTGTCCTCTTGTGGATATGTGATGAATGAAGATGATGCTTCAATACGCGCTCTGACTTCTGATGTTGAACCCTTGAAAGGTTTCAACACATAGAATACAGAAGACTTGCTCTTGAGCTGTAAGGTAATATCTACTGCCTGGATATCTTCCCTGTAGCTCTGTTTTCCCCCCACGCTGATTATTCTACCATCATGGAGGACCATCTCAAAGTATCCCCTCCCAGTGTCAGTGACGAACCCTTCCTGTTCAAAATGACCAATATCTGCATTCCAATACCCTTTCACAAATACTGTGTACAGGAACCCTGTGGCGTCCTGGATTTCGCACTCCTGAACCATCTTGTAAATTTGAGACCCTGAATACTCAAATTCATATTTTGGCTGATATTTCGTGGAAAAAGAGAAGAGAGACAACCCTAAAATCACAATCACTGCAATATCAACCACTGAAACCCTCACGACATCACCAGATATCTGATGTAGGATGCCAACATAATGGCATTTTCATAGGTTGAAGACTCCAGGATGATGATGTGCTTCATGACAATGATCCGGTCCTCTGTTCCTCCCACGTTGGGGGTCTTGAAGTAGATTATTGGCTTGGACTCTGTGCCCACTATACCGGAGTAAATGAGGACTCTCCGGAACCAGGTGATTTCTCTAGGTATGACATCATCAGGAGTCATATTGAGATCTCCCCTTCCAATGGCAGCACCCAGTGCTTCTCCCACGCTGGCTGTAGCTTTGACCAGAGACGGGTTATCAGTCTCCAGCTCTGAAGCCTTGAACAGAATGTATACGCTTCTCACACCTGGATTGACAATGGTATACTGGATCATCTTGTTGGGGTCTCCTCCAACATAATTTGTCATGGTGACCTCCAGCGTATTGTCTTCTACAACCAGAGGAAAAGAATAGGTCTCTGGTTCTGTCTCTGTGTCAAAAGCATGAGCTGCAGCGTATGTGCAGTAAACACTGAACCCTATAAGAATAATGACCAGTCCAACACCAATTTTTATCCTGTTGGAAATCATACTAGGAATGCAGGGTGTGATCTTATAAATGTTTCTCACAGGTGAAAATACACCGATTCCTTCATCTATCTGGGAGACAGCGTGGAGAATGCTAGGGCACTTTCATTTTCTGGTTATTCTTCAAGATGAACAGGTCCTTTCCAACCTGGTATCCCTCCTCCTCCCCCAGGACTCCCCATGAGGAGAGCCTGTCAAACTCACCATGAGAGGGGATAATGAACTCGGGACTGACTGCCCTCAGTAACTCACGGTGGTCCTCTTTGGAAGCATGGCCTGAAACATGCATGTCTTTTACCATTCTCACGTTTTTCATCATCAATTTCGTCTCCAGGATGTACCGATTGGCTTCATTAACAGGGTTCGGGATGGTAGAAGCTGAGAAGACAACACAATCACCTGTGGAGAAGGTGTAGGGTGTTTTCCCGTCAGTGATTCGTGACAGGACAGCATCAGGTTCCCCCTGGTGACCGGTGACTATCAGTGAATAGGCTGAGTGGTCTTCCCGTGCCTCTTTGAGGAATTTGTTGAGAGCACCACGGCGGGAGATCCGCAGCACGTCCTGGGATACGATATTCTCTTCCATGGCAGCACTCCAGTATCTGCACAGTGACCTTCCAAGGAGTACCGGTGTTCTTCCAATCTTGCGCGAGGCCTCCACCAGGGTGCGAACCCGTGAAACGTGGGACGAGAAGGTCGTGGAAATAAGACAATCAAATTCGAAATTCTCATCGTGAAAGAAGTCCTCCAGCATCATGACTGCAATTCTCTCTGATGGTGTTTTCTTCTGTTCTCTCACCCGCACTGATTCAATAATCAGGACTCTCGGGTTGACACCTTTCAACTTCTGAAAGTCGGTTTTCTCGCCAATGGGGGGGTGGGGATCCAGCTTGTAGTCATTGGCATAGAGGACATCACCTTCCCGGGTGTATAAGGCTACAATTGAGGAATGAGGAATTGAATGGGTAACATTTATGAATTCAAATTTGAAATCACCTAGATATCCTTCCTTTTCCACAGTAATTACGTTTTTATCGGATTCTCCATCATCTTTCATGAGCTGTCTCACAATATTTGCTGTGAATGGTCTGCCCACAATGGGACATTCGTATTTTATGGCCATCTTGGAAACTGCCCCAATGTGATCCAGATGTCCATGGGAGAGAACAATGCCCACCACTTTTTTTCCAGCCAGCAGGCGATCATCCGGGACAGCACCTATTTTCCGGAGTTCCTGTTCCTGAAGAGAGTGAACATCGGTGTCTTCATGAATCATCATCCTGTCAATACGGAGCCCCATGTCTATGATGACCACTTCGTCACCAACTTCTACAGCAGTCATGTTCTTGCCCACTTCTTCGTAACCACCTAAAGCATAGATATTCATTACTCTTACTACTTGGATACCCTTAAAAACGTTTTTCCCCTGGTTCAGCTGGTATGCGCCACAGAATTTTCGAGAATAGCGGAAATTGGTAATGTCACGCAGACATGGGGACCATGGAGAAGTGAAATGAGACAGGGTTCAGCACGGAAGATACGAAGTGCTAAAAGACATAGATAGTACGTAATATGAGGTTGATGTAATGAACGTGACAGCTCTCAATAGTAGCCCCAATCTGGAAAAAGGAGGTACTGCGCTGCTGCTTGAAGCCTTCCTTGAGGGAATGAAAAGAGGTGGGGCGGAGACAGAGACGTACTACCTGTACCAGATGGACATCAAGCCCTGCAGAGGGTGTTTCAGATGCTGGTTTGAAACGCCTGGGCACTGTTTCCAGAAGGATGATGTGCAGATGTTGCTTGAGAAGATAGCTGCATCAGATGTTGTAGTCCTGGCTTCCCCCGTCTATGTGGATGGCATGACAGGTGTCATGAAAACGCTGATTGACAGGATGATTCCACTGGTAGAAGCCTTTTTCCAGGTGAGTGACAACCACTGCAGACATCCTCTACGGGAGCACGTTGTCCCGGGAAAGGTTGTCCTGGTATCAGTCTGTGGGTTTACTGAAGTGGACAATTTTGATCCACTGATTGCTCACGTGAAAGCTATCTGTAAAAACATGGGGCAGCAGTTTGCAGGAGCCCTGGTGCGCCCCTATGGCTCTTCTCTGCCACACTTCGAAAAATACGGAATTTCAATTGACCATATTTTTGAGGCAGCGCGTCAGGCAGGATATCAACTGGCGAAAGAAGGGAAGATATCAGAAGAGTTCCTGGAACAGGTCAAGAGTGAACTCGTTCCCCGGGAGCAGTACATAAAAGTGGTCAATGACAGGTTCCAGAGATTGTTGGACTCCAGGAACTCCGCACCATGAGCCCAGGTCCAGGTTAAGCACCCTCTCCCCATGCAAGCCAGATAAGAGTGAGAGGCTCGCTATGGTCAGTCCACACAATGTGTTCTGTATTGGGTGGGACATAGTATGAATGTGATACCTCTACAGGGATTGTCTTCTGGCCTATCTTTGCCCATCCTGTCCCCTGAATGATAATAAAAGCCTGGGGAAACGGGTTCGTATCTTTTGGATCATTGATCTGTTCCCCCTTCCTCACTGTAAACCAGGCACTCCTGAACCCTGGATGGTAGTAGAGTGGAATAGCATGTCCACCGTGAACGACGCGGGCATGCTCTTCAGCAAGCTCGATTACTTCAGGATCTTCTGTATTAAAGAAGTGCATCACAAAGAAGTACAGCGCAGCCTGTATGCGGGGATGTGCTTTTCCCTGTTCAGCTATTTCCCAGTCAAGGGGAGGTGTATCGGAGAGGCGGGCTTTTCCTGCAGCTGTGAAAGCTGTCATTTTACCCCGGAATATGTCTTCCAGTGTTTTGCTTGTAGTATAAAGGTGGAGTTCGGGACAGGGATGCACTCCTTCACACACCTGGACTATTTTATCTTTAATGGTAATGTGGTATACTTCATTGCTGTCCTTCATGTGGAATTGCACGGTGAAATGGTACATTTTATCAATTTTCTTCCTGAATTGATCGGCCATTTCTTCAAGCACAGTCTTGATGTTCATGAAAAACCCTCATATCCCATTCATGGGTAAGCATAAAAACATTTGGGATGATCTATTCTTAATTCTGTCTAAGAGAAAAGAGATTTGTCGTGATTCGGAATGGAGGATTTCCGAATCACGACGGTTGTTGTCTTTCACCACCCTTCGTCGAGGTCGGCTGGATTCGCTTCAAATTTCCTTCTTCGCAGCTTTGAGCTGTGCTTCAGGCTAGTAAGGGGGTACCCCTATATAAATATTTCGGTTGAAATCGGCTTTTTCCAATATAATTGGAAGATAAACAATGATTTCAGCGATATTTCCCATTTAAAAATAACGACTCTCTCGAAAAAAGGGGGATGCAGTGCCATAAAGAGATATGAATCCAGCTACTGGTGATGTTCAAGAGATTCCTGAAATACGTGCAGCGAGGAATTCCTGTATGTTGAACAGGGAGATACGTAGCCCGAATGCGGAGTACCCTGGAAAACAAGACAGGACAACATTGCGGCCTTAGAATGTTTGCCCCTGCATACATTTATTAGACTGGGCAGCAGAGAGAATGCATGTCTAATCTGGAGAATGTCACCTTCTGCGGATTGTTCTGTGAGCTCTGTTCGGCCCGGGCGAGGATTCCCCACCAGGCTCAGGCTCTTCAAAAATCAATGGAAGAAGAAGGGTACCCTGTCTGGGGGAAAGAGATTCCCGACTTTGAAAACTTCTGGGGCTTTTTGCGAAGCCTCTGCGATCCTCAGAAAGTCTGTTCTGGATGTCGGCAGGGAGGAGGGCCTCCTTTCTGCTCGATACGCACATGCTGCCAGAAGAAAGGTCTCGATGCATGCGTGTCTTGTGAGGAGTATCCCTGTCACAGAATTCGCGAACTTGCCAGAGGATATCCCACATTGCTGTCAGATGGAATGCGTATCAACGAAATCGGGATGGAAAAATGGATTGAAGAACAGAAAGCCAGGGCTGAAAGAGGGGTGGTATATTCTGATATCCGCTGTTACCCGTATGAAGTTCCCCAGGATTAGTGGGTCTCTGAGACAGACCAGAGGGTTTATACAGGAACGATTTGAAGAGAGAGGTTCATTCAGGATGAGTCAGGTGTTGAGATGACCCAGCAGGTTTCAGTCCAGAGTATGACCACCTTTCTTGTTATATGGATAGGGCAATTTGTCTCCCTGATTGGATCTGGGCTAACTGGATTTGCACTGGGTGTATGGATATTCCTGACAACAGGGTCTGTCACGCAGTTCACCCTTATCGCATTGTCTGCAGCTGTGCCGGGCATTCTGGCTTCTCCTTTTGCAGGCGCTCTGGTAGACCGGTGGGACAGACGGTGGGTAATGATACTGAGTGATTGTGGAGCCGGGCTCTGCACCCTGGTTATTGCAGTACTGCTGTATACGCAGCGTCTTGCAGTCTGGCATATCTACATAACCATTGGATTGAGCTCTGTTCTCAGCACCTTTCAGTGGCCTGCGTATGTTGCTGCCACCACACTGCTGGTTCCCAAGAGGCATCTCACCCGTGCCAGTGGAATGGTACAAACAGGGCAGGCGATATCCCGAATTCTGTCACCAATTATTGCGGGAATACTCATTGTTGCCATTGATGTGTGGGGGGTCCTGATCATAGATTTTGTCACATTTCTCTTTGCTGTGACCACGTTGTTGGCTACGAGAATCCCGTCACCTGTTACCTCGTCTGAGGGAGAGGAAGCAGGGGGTTCGTTGCTCCATGAAGCTGCCTTTGGGTGGAGATATATTAGAGCACGTGTGGGCCTTCTGGCGTTGCTTCTCTTCTTTGCAGGAGCCAATTTCTCTTTTGCATTCTTTACCGTGTTATTCACCCCCATGATATTGAGTTTTGCCTCTCCCGCCGTTCTGGGCAGCGTGGAGTCAGTAGGAGGTGTGGGAATGTTGCTGGGGGGATTTGCCCTGAGTACATGGGGAGGTCCCAAAAAGCGCGTGTATGGCGTGGTGGGATTCGGATTTGTACTGGGGGCTGCAGTCATCATGAGTGGTGTGCGCCCGGACCCCGTGCTCATTGCAGCTGCAAATTTCGTGGGATTCTTCACTCTTCCTATCATTAATGGATGCAGTCAGGCTATCTGGCAGGTAAAGACCCCTCCAGATGTCCAGGGACGTGTCTTCTCAGTGCGAAGTATGATTGCATGGTCCACAACACCTCTTTCTTATCTCCTGGCAGGACCGCTGGCAGACCAAGTATTTGAACCCATGATGGCACCAGGCGGAATGCTGGCAGCAAATCTGGGGCAGGTCATCGGCACAGGTCCCGGCAGAGGTATCGGGCTCATGTTCATCATACTGGGTGCTGTCATGATGATTGTTTCTTTTGTGAGTATCATGTACTCACGGTTGCGGCACGTGGAGGATGAACTGCCTGATATGGTTCAAGAAGATGTGTGACTGACATGGTTCAGGGTCAGTATGGGTTAAATTTCACCAAGAAGTAGTGGTTTTTCCCCTCTTTCTGCTTTGAATGCAGCGTAGAATTCTTCCATTTCCTCTCTCTTTTTCTCTGCATGTTCCTGTCCAGCAATGGCTGACTTCCTGGCATCATCGAGTTCGTCCAGGTCACCTGAAGGGTTGTACTGGCTGTACAGTGGAGTCCCGGGATAGGGAGTCAGAACAGAGAAGATTGCGTATGCTGGGTTGATCTCTCGTATGAACCCTTTGGTTTGCTCAATATCATCTGGTGTTTCAACAGGAGCACCCACTATGAAATACGCATGAGCTGCAATCTTCATGTGGTGGCACATGGAAAAGACAGCTCTGCACTGGTCAAGGGTGAACCCCTTGTTGTACCAGTCAACAAGTCTCTGGCTTCCTGATTCTACTCCAAACGCGATACAGACGAGACCCGAAGACTTCATAAGCGAGAGCAGTTCTCTGTCCATGAGTTCTACCCGCGCCTGGCATGCCCATTCTATATCAATTTTCTCTCTTCGTATCGTTTCGCAGATTTCCTTCACTCTTTTTCTATTATAAACGAAAAGATCATCTACAAACCAGACTCTGTCAAATCCAAGTTCCTGAATGACCTGCAGTTCCTGAGCAAGGTTGTCTGCAGACCGTGCCCTGAATTTTGTGCCGAATACCGATTTTGAGCAGAATATGCAATGAAAAGGGCATCCCCTCGAAGAAAGGATAGACGTGACTGCCTTTGGATAGGTTGATTTCCAGTGCTTCACATAGTCAGTGATGGTAACTTTCTCTCGTGCAGGGAAGGGCACAGCGTCAATATTCTTGATTGGTGGCCGGGTCCCCGGAGATACCGGGCTACCATTGACCTGTGTGTAGCTCCCCTTTACAGGGGGCATCTCTCCTGCTTCTATGTGGAGAGCAATATCTGAGAAGGTCTCTTCGCCTTCCCCCTTCACCACATAGTCACACCAGGTGAGAAACAATTCAGGGCCCATACTGCTGGGACCCGGGCCCCCCACCACAACAGGTATACAACACTCTTTCATCATTTTGGCAAGGTTTAGAGTGGCCTCTATCTGACCAAAAGACGCAGAAATGCCCACCATATCCGCATGAATGGAGTTGATCCTGGTTTCATACTGGGCCCTGGTGAGAATTGTACTGTCAATGACGTCGACTGTGTGTCCCTCCTCTTCCAGCACTGCGGCCAGGTACAGTACTCCCAGAGGGGGCCACAATTCAGGATCTCCCCTGAAGCATCCTCCCACTTTTGAGGGTGGAAAAACCAGTGATATTCTCACTCCATCACCATTGATCCTCAAGGGCGAAGTCAGGATCAGCTTTTCTCTTGAATTCAGTGAAGCGAATGTACGCTCGCTCCACCATAGTTTCTGCCTCTGTTCTGGTGAAATGTGGATGCTCAAAAACCAGGGACATCCTGTTGTCAAACCTGTCAAACCCCTGGGTTATTGTCTCAACATCGTGTGATAATGAGGTTCCTGGAATTGGAATAGGAAGCGAGAACTCCACGCTGTCAGGGTCGATTGACATGGCAAACTGAATTGTGTCTTCCACAGTCTGAGGAGTGTCACGGGGGAATCCCAGGATGAAGTAAGCACATCGCTTGATTCCTGCCTCCCTGGCCATTCTGAAGGCCTTTTCCACTGCCTCCAGATCGTGTCCTTTTCTGATGTAGGCGAGAATGTCAGGATTTCCAGATTCTACACCAAACCCAATCCAGCTGCATCCTGCCTTCTTCATAGTCTCCAGCATCTCTTTATCTAGAGTATCTACACGGCTTTCACAGTACCATTCCAGATCGAGATGCTCTTTCTGCAGTTCTGCACACAAAGAGAGAACGCGCTTTTTATCCAGGGTAAATAAATCGTCAGCAAACCATATTTTGTCAATTCCTCTCTCTTTCAAGTAGAAGATCTCAGGCATGATGTTTTCTACTGACCGGGCCCTGTAGAGAGTGCCAAAGACGCTCTTATCGCAGAAATTGCATGTATAAGGGCATCCTCTCGAGGACAGCAGTGATGTGCAGGTAAATCCGAAGTGCTTCTTCCAGACAGCCATATAGTCTTCAAAAATGAAGTTGTCTCTGTCCGGGTAGGGGAGCGAGTCAACATCTTCAACTCTTGTGGTTGGACTGTGATGAATCCCATGGTCCTTCCACACGAGGTTTGGAATGGTAGAACCAGGAGGTATAGTATACTCACCGGAAGCCTCAACGTGTTCTGCCAGCATGGTGATAGCACCTTCACCTTCTCCAGCCACCAGAAAATCAACGTCATCACAGGTAATCAGCTGAGGATAGCATGAGGGGAGAGGACCGCCAATCACCACAGGCAGTGAGTGCGCCTTGAGGGTTCTGCAGGTTTCAAGCAGAGCAGAGTAATGCAGCACAGTGGAATACACTCCTGCCATATCAATCTGCCTGCCTCTGCAAAATGAGTCCAGATCCTTCCGGAATGTCCCGTCAAAAACCGTGACATCATGTCCCTCATGGGCAAGAGCAGCTGATATGTACAGGACTCCCAGTGGAGGGAAGGGGGCCTGAGCTGGGACAGGATCAAACACCAGGGGTTTCGGAGGAGCATCAAGAGGAGGAACCACAAGGAGGATTCTCATGCGGTCACTTCCGGGGCCGTGAAAGACAGGCAGCACAGAATTCCAGGTATAATTCGTGGAGCCTGTTCCTGGCTATGTGCTCTGTCACCATGATAGGCTTGTAACCCTGGTAGTCCTCCCAGTTCTGGTACATGCCCTGGTAAACAGTAATGTCTCCTTGCTCTATCATGTCTACCAGTTCAGTTCCAGGAAAGGGGATAGGAAACTTGCCATATGCTATGAGATTAAGCCCGAACTTCTTTCTCAAATGTAGAACGAGTGCAATGGATTTTTCAATATCTGCTTCTTTTTCCCAGGGAAATCCAAGTATGAATCCCACAAGCGTCTGGTCGATACCTGCTGAAAATGCCTTTCCAACAGCTTCCACACCTTTCTGGACGGTTGTTCCTTTTCTTACACGGTCCAGGTTCTCCTGCGATCCTGTTTCCAGCCCATAGTAGACCGCATAGCATCCCGCCTTCTTCAGTTCACTGAGCATCTCGTCGTCAATGGTATCTACCCTGGTTTCGCAGTTCCAGTCAATGTCCAGGCCTTCCTCCCGTATCAATGAGCAGATTTTCATTGCCCGTTTCCTGTTGAGAGTGAAGGTGTCATCTCCAACCAGTATTTTTTTCTTGGGATACAGCTCATGCACATACTTCAATTCTTCCACAACGCTTTCTGCAGATCTGAACCTGTATGTCCTGAACATGGAACGTGTAGAACAGAAGATGCACTTGTGGGCACACCCCCTGCTGGTATTTACTGCAACCATGCCATACTCGGGGTAGTGGCTCAGAGGGAAAAGATCGTGCGCAGGGAAAGGAAGTGCATCCAGGTCAGAAACAGGGGGAGCGTCCTCAGCTCTCACGAGAGTAGAATGATGATATGTTATCCCCCTGAGAGCCTGGGGGGAGTGCTGCTTCTCAATGCAGTCAAGTAACTGTACTATTGTGTGTTCTCCCTCGTTTCTCACCACATAGTCCACAGACTCCTGTGATGCTGCATCAGTATCTTCAAAAGTGGCGTGGATACCGCCCAGAATAGTCGTGACAGTGGGATCGCAGCGCTTACAGACAGTGAGCGCTCTCAGTGCAGGTAGGTATCCCACCGTAGCCACGGAACACCCCACTACCTCGGGCCGGAATCTTCTCATGACACCTTCCACAGATTCTGGGGTCAGCCCCTGAGAGGGCATGTCCAGAACATCAATGGTATGTCCCGCCTCCCGCAGAACTGCAGCAATATAGGCAAGTCCAATGGGGGTGGAATTCAACCAGTCAGAGTCATGGGAAGAATAGGGCCTCGGAGGCTGTATGAGAAGAACTCTCATTGTATCCCTGTCCCTACTCTTCTACAAAGCCAATAGTTCCAACCTTTTCCACGAACTCCCTCACGCTGGCAGTGGCCGCTTCCTCATCCACGTCAAAAATCTTCATAAGTTCCGCTACAATCTCTTCTTCTGGCTTTTCCAGAAGTTTCCAAACGATTGCACCGCTCTTGTTAGTCTTATAGATCTTACCATCTGCAGGATCAAACACCAAAACGTTTTCGTCTTGATCTCTCCAAACAATATCTGGATTGAGTTTCATTTTCGTCACACTCGATAGCATTTTCACTGGAAGGATCTCGCACAGTTACATTTATAAGAAACTTATAAATCTTTTGCATGTAAAGAAGGAGGAGTACCTGTGCGTATGATCTTTATTTCGGCTCACCCGGATGATGCATTCCTGGGAGCAGGAGGTATTATCCTCAAGCATAAGGCCATGGGAGATGATATCCTCCTGGTTAATGTAACGTCAGCAGAGAAGGGACTGCCGCTTCTGGAAGAGAGCTTCTTGAAGGCAGTGCGGGAGAAGGAACAGGACCTTCTCTGTAGAACCCTTGGTATTACTGTTGAATTTCTTCATATGCCTGATTTGAAAATACAGTACGTGGGAGAGGAGCTTCTCAACCTGATCATTCTGAAAATACGGCAGTTCGCCCCGGATCTGGTGTTCACTCATTTCACCCAGGACGTCCATCCAGACCACGCGTCTGTGAGTTCTGTGGTGAAGACTGCATGCCATCTCAGCACTTTCCCCAGGGTGTTACCTGATGTGCCACATCATAAGGTTTCCAACATATTCATGTGGGAGGAATACAGTACACGGGACTTTCAACCCATGGTTTACGTAGATATAACTTCAGAATATGAAAGGAAAAAGGAGGTACTCAGAGAATACAAGACGCAGTACCCTATCCTGAAAGATGTCTTCTCTCATGCAGAGATACAGCCCAGAATTCGCGGCATTGAGGCTGGATGTTTATATGCAGAAGCACTCCATTGCCCGGGGCCTGCGGCTGTGAGTGACCTGTCTCACTTCAGGAGGAGACGATAGCAATGATTGTGTTAATAAACCCACCTTATGTTTCAGAATGGGGTCCTCGAGTTAATATCGGCCTTGGATATGTGGCAGGTGTCCTGCGAGAACATGGAATAGAGGTGAGAATTGTCGACGCTACAGCGCGAAAGACTACTGTTGACGAAATAGTGAACAGTGTTTCCTCCATGGGCCCTGATATTGTAGGGGTATCAAGTATCGCTGCAACATATCCAGGTTCCCTTCAAATCTTGAAAGCACTAAAGGATAACATCTCAGTTTTCACTGTCATGGGGGGATTAATGCCCACGTACCTTGATACTGAGACTGCTGAGCTGGACTACGTTGATGCAGTGGTCAGGGGAGAGGGAGAGCACACCTTCCTGGAACTTGTCCAGTCATACTATGACGGAACCTTCACTTCCACCAGGGGCATCACCTGCAGGAAGAATGGAGCAGTTGTCAGAAATCCGGATAGACCACTCATTGATGATCTGGATACACTGCCGTTTCCTGCCTACGACTTATTTCCCACGAGAGAACTCATGCAGCAGTCAATTCCCAAAAATGCAGCAGTCATGTCTACAAGTCGCGGCTGTCCTTACAACTGTGCATTCTGTTCAATGAACACATTTTTCAGACGGAAGTGGAGGGGAAGGAGTGCAGCGAATGTCTTTGAAGAAATGAAAATGCTGCGGTACCAGTATGGAGTTGAAGAATTACAGATTGTGGATGAACTTTTCACTTTTGACATGAAGCGCACAGAACAGATTTCGGATCTCCTCATAGAGGACCAGACCGGAATGAGGTGGATTTGCGAATCGCGGGTGGACAGGCTGTCTGAGCCCCTTCTGAAGAAGATGAAGAAGGCGGGCTGCTATGCTGTGTGCCTTGGGGTGGAGAGCGGTGTTCAATCTATCCTGGATAGAGTTGGCAAGGGAATTGACCTCCACCAGGTTGAGCATGTAGTACAAGCCTGTAAGAAGGTGGGCATCAAGGCTATCGGGTCTTTTATCATTGGACTTCCTTCAGAAACGGAAGATACTGCCAGGCAGACATTAGAGTTCATCAAACGCCTGAATTTTGATCGAGTCATCATCCATAATCTGAATCCATATCCCGGCTCAGACATCTACGAGAACCCAGAAGCCTATGGAATTACCGTTGTCAACAAGCAGTTCTCCACATACCACTTTTTTGCCCCTGTTTGCGAAACAGATGGCTTTTCCATTAAGCAGCAGGCACGGTTATGGCTTGATATACTGTGTGATCCATTCTTCATAAAGAGAGGGATTACCATCCCCTAGGGGGTTCTCATGAACGTGCTCTTACTGTCACAGTGCCACCCATTTGTAGGAGGGATTGAGACACGAAGTCAAAACATACTCAAGTACATGGATCACGAGTTTTCAGTAGTTTCCCCTTTGTTGCCTCCTCACAGCAAACATCCGTCCAAGGATTTCGAACCCAATGTTTTATACCTGGACTACAGCAACAGGGGTCAGTTTCTCAGAGCTGTCCTGGATGCTGTTGATATGAAAGAAGTGGCTGTCATTGATGTGCAGTGCAATGTATATCTGGGCCTCCTGGGATTGATGCTTTCCCAGCTAACAAAGAAACCCCTCATTTCAAGTTTTCACATGAATTTACAGCATCCTGATCATGCAGAAGAGGCGTTTTTTGCGGCTCACCAGGATTTGATAACCCAGCTCATATATGACAGTAATGAGATCGTCTGTGTATCAGAGAGTGTCAAAGAGAGTCTTCTTGACTTCTCTTCTGCAGCAGAAGGGAAGAACCCCCCCATACATGTGATAAGCAATGGGGTGGACCTGGATACTTTCCATCCACAAAGAAACAGAGGCAACAACGATGAAAAAGAGAGTGCAATTCTTTTTGTGGGAAGATTCAGCAGAGAGAAGAACATTCCTTTTCTGCTAAGGCTGTATTCTGAAATCAGAAAGCAGCATGAGTATGCACTCTGGCTGGTAGGAGATGGTCCTGAAAGACGCCCAGCAGAACAGCTGGTGAGGGACCTGAACATCAAAGATTCCACCATCTTCTGGGGGAACGTGTATGGTGAAGACCTGGCCCGCCTGTACAGGACAGCTTCATTCACGGTGTCTCCTTCAACTACAGAGGCCTTCGGCATGACTACTCTTGAATCTGTAGCGTGCGGGACACCTGTCCTGGCTTCAGACAATCCAGGAACAGCAGAGCTCATGCACCAGCTTAAGGGAGGGGTCCTCTTTCGCCTGGACGACCTTGAAGGTGCATGTGATGCCTTTCAGGTGCTGGCGCGCGGATATGATGACTACAGGACTGAAGGGCTCAAGAATGTCCAGAAGTTCGCGTGGCCTCGGGTGCTCTCTCCTCTCAATGAGCTCTATGCCACATATACAGACTGAACCCTCACCCAGAAATCAGCAGAAGACAGTCCTCACAGCGCCAAAGGTCCTCTCAACCTCCTCAGGACTGGAGACCCCGATGACGCAGGAGTCTATCAGCTTCTTGTGCTCTGTGAGAAACGGGACGACTCTATCCAGGGTGAGCCATCCACCGGCCATCACTTTTTTGGCAATGACAGGTATATGCACTCCTTCAAGGGCCTTCAAGGTGATCTCCAGAGAAGGCTTCATCATGAATCCCAAGGGGTTGAACCCACACACACAAAAGTCTGCTCCTGCATCCTGCAGTGTCCCGACAGTGTCACCCGGGAAGTGAGTAGCTGTTCCTGCTGGTATGCCTGCGGTCCTGAGTGAGGTCAAAACATCAGACAACACATGTTGGTTCTGTGACCTTATGAGAGCATCAGTGATAATCCCATGTAAACACACTCTCAAATCAGAAAACTGCTGCAATACATTGAGTTCCTCCTGGATTTCTTTGAGGATTCCTTTAACTGTGACACCCGTCATGAACTCCTTGGTGGGCCTGATGTTGGCTCCCACTACGCCGGTGATTGCAAAATCATAGGATTGGAACAAGGCCACCAGCTCAGGTTCTGTCTGGAGGACTGCTCCATGAACACCTGCGGCTTCACATGCATCCAAAATTCCTTTCTTTTCCGCATCAGAAAGAGTGACTCTCTTCTCCGGAACATAACTGTACCCAATAAGGGGATTGGTGCCTACGTTGAAGGTGGGTATATGCAGATCAGGACTCATACGACACCATCAACACTTCGATTTCCCGGATATCGGGCTTCTCAAAAGGTTGTTTTTCGTCGTTCATGTATTTCACCTCTGCATGTAGAACCTTCTCATCCTGTAAGTTTATAAATCTTATGTTGGGAGTTGTCATATGATTGCGGGTTCCAGAGTTTTGGTCACAGGAGGTGCTGGCTTTCTTGGTTCTCACTTATGCACTCGCCTGGTTGAGGAAGGAGCAGATGTTTCGGTTCTGGACAATTTCAGTTCCGGAAATCTAGAGCGACTTGAGAAGATAGTATCATGCGAGAATTTCCATCTAATAGAAGGAGATATCACGAATGCAGAAGACGTCAGACAGTCTGTGAAAGATACAGATACTGTCCTTCATTTTGCTGCAAAAGTAGGTGTCATACGGGCAGCTTCTCATGGAATTGACGTTCTGGATTCAACATTGAAGGGAATCTCTCTTCTCCTTTCTGAAAGCGTACGGGGTGAAGTCAAAACATTTGTGTTTGCCTCATCCTCAGAAGTGTACGGAGAGCCGTTACGGCTTCCCTCCCGCGAGGATGACCCTCTGGTTCCCAGGTCAACATATGCTGTGGCCAAAGTTGCAGCTGAGAGATACTGCGAGGAGTATGCAACGCTCTATGGGATTGACACCTGCGTGTTCCGCTATTTCAATGTGTATGGGCCACATCAGAATGACAATTTTGTCATCCCTCAATTTCTGCGGCATACACTCAAGGGTGAGGTCCTTCCAGTGTATGGATCTGGCGCTCAGACCAGAGATTTCAGCTATATTGACGATGCTGTTTTCCTGACTCTTGAGGCTATGAACCGCAACAGGGGATTCAACATTTATAATGTGGGGTCAGGTGAGAACACCTCGTTGAAAAAGCTGGCTGAACTCATTTCTTCGCTTTCAATCAAAGAGTGTGAAATTGCCTTTGTGGAACTGGACAGAAGAAGGCCCCAGGAGTATGAAATCATACACAGACAGGCAGATATTTCAAAGATCGTCTCATTATGTGGTACTTTTCCCAGGCACAGTCTTGAAGAGGGACTAAAGACGTGCCTTGAGGCTCTCATGTAGGTTCCGGCTGAATCCAGATACTGTGTCAAACCTCATAGTGTCAGGGAATGTATCCAGCATAGCACGTATTGCACAGAGTGCAGATGTGGTGAGTTCCCAGGAGTGGCACAAGAATACCACAGGCAGCATGGGGACAGTGCAGTACTTCAGAATGAGCAGATCGAAAAGCCCCCTCAAGAGGGAATCACCTCTCAGCATTAAATTCTCAAGAGAGAATACATGATACTCCAGCAGAGGGTTCAAAGATAAAGAAGCAGAGACACATACCTCAGTGATTTCTCCCATGACTGCTAACCCTCGAGAGTGGCTGGCAGGGACACTGGAACTCACATGGTACCCATGGTGAATCAGTGAAGGTATAAACCTGTCATCGAATGCCAGATAGGGGGCTCTGAAACACAGAGGATTTGCTACCGCACGCAGTGCTTCAGTGGCTGCACGCAGTGCTCTTTCTGCATGCTGTTGAGATATTACTCTGTTGTCGTATTCGTTTGGTACCAGGGGTTCGTGGTGGTCCATGTGACAGCCCACTTCATGGTTCTTGGCTACCTCTTTCAGGATATCAGGGAATTTCCTTGCAATATCTCCTGTACAGAATACAGTTGCAGTGATTTCATGATCAGTACAGAAGTCAAGAGCGTGAGGCAGCATTGTCATCCCGTGATATGTTTTCCCATGCGGGCAATGGTCTCTCTCTGCGTCAATGGTGAACATGAAGGATAGCTCTACACCTTCCAGCAATTCCTTTTCTCTCTTTGTGAGCACATCTTTCCATTACATTGAAACATAAAAGAGTGTGGGTTATTTCTCAACCACTGAATACGTGGCTGTCGA
>JACVGW010000015.1:0-18504 GCA_018992565.1 Theionarchaea archaeon | reverse complement strand
ATGAAAAGATTTAAATGATTCTCCTGTGTTGCGTCATTGTGAAGATAGCAGCCGTGAGTTCAGTGTATAAAAGCCGGGACCTAGCAGCAGCATGTGATGCTATACTGGACATTGGATTTGATTCTATAGAGGTAATGGCATATCCGCCCCATGTGGATCTTTCACAAATATCCATGGCTCAGGATGTACTCTCTCCGTATCAGGGAAAGGTTTCTGGGTTCGGAATCTACGAGAATTTGTGCGATCTCAGAGAGGACCACAGGATGCACGCAGTTCAGAAGGTGACTTCGTGCATTGAATTGTGCAGCAGGACGAAAGGTGAATTTGTCGTGTGCCAGAGTGGTATGGTGCCCTCATTCCTAAGAAATGACATGGCCACTGCTTTTGAGAAATCCCTGAGTGAGATTCTCCCGGTAGCTTGTCAGTTCCAGGTGCACCTCGCCATAGAGAATGCTCCAGCTACGTTGCTGGCCACAGTGGAAGAGACAGTCTCATTCTTGAGTACCCATACTGATCCTTCTATCTCATTGACTGTGGACCCGGTGAACTTCTCTGCTGCTCAGTGCAGTCCTTACGAACTCGAGGACCTTGTTCCCAGAACAGTGAATCTGCACCTCAAGAACGTAGCATCTGAAGAAGAGGCACCTGTATCTCATGGTGAGGTGGACTTCAGAAAAGTACTGTCTCATCCCTGGGACTCTGTGTTGACAGCAGAATATGAGGAAACAGAAAGAACAGAAGAATTTCTTCAGGATGCGATTTCATTTCTAAGGTGAACCTATGAAGATATCCACAAAAAGCCTGAAGGGTACCGAGTATTCCTGCATTATTCTGGGTTGCAACCCGTTTATTGGCTGGTCATACAGAGGTAGAGCACGTGCTCAGGAATACAAGAAGAAGTTTACTCGTCCTGAACCGATTAAAGACATCATTGTCCATGCTTACCAGTATGGAATAAATGCACTCATGACCACAGCAGATGAACATGTGCTCCAGGCTGTGGCATCTGCACAGAAAGAGGTGGGCGAGATTGCAGTCCTTGGAATGCTGGGGTATTCCATTGAGGGATACCGGAATTTTAAAGAGGATATTAGAAAATTCAGCAATGTCCCTGCGTCTGCAGCTGTAATTGTGGCCGAGATTACTGATCCACTTATCCAGAAAACCCCCATGCTGTTTGATGCTTACCTTGACCAGGTTTCCAGGGAATTTGATACAGTGGGAGCTGCGACCCATAACCCTGCCCTGTCCTTTTCGTATCTTGAGACCACTGAACTGGACTTTTTGGTGGCAGCTGCCAACCCTGCAGGATTCATGATGGGAAAAAAAGATGAGTCTCTGAAGCTTTTGAAGGCATCTCAGAAACCCTTGATAGCTAAGAAAATACTGGCCGGTGGTGTTGTGGAACCCCTGAAGGGGGTTGAATATGCCTTTTGTGAGGTGAAGGCAGATTTTGCGGTGGTAGGCGTTGCCTCAACAGAGGAGGTAGACCAGAATGTGGAGGCCTACGTCACAGTATCCACCAGGGCCACATAGTCTCTGACAGTCTTTTCCAGTGAGTAGAGCTGGGTTATCGTACGAGCGCCTTCAGCTGCAATCCGGCGTGCCTTATCGGGGTCAGACAGGAGGAGATCGATCCCTTCTGCTATACTCTCAGGATTTCGAGGCTCTATGAGTATCCCATTTGTGCCAGATGTAATGTATTCTGCAATGGCAGGAATGTTCGATCCAACCACGGGTTTTCTACAGGCCATAGCTTCCATGAGTGCCAACCCCAGCGATTCATATGATGAGGTCAGAACAACCACGTCTGCTCCCCGGTATATGGAGGGCATCTCTTCCCAGGAATGCCCATCGCCAAAGATGACCTTGTGAGAGATATTGAGCTCAGAAGCTTTCTTAACGTATTTTTTGAGCAATGTCTGGGACAGTCCCTGCCAGGATTCTCCTCCTCCCGTAATGTACAGGACAACCTCATGTGACAGCAAGGCGACTGCTTCAAGAAGGGAGTCTATTTCCTTGTGAGGGTCAATCCGGGCAGGCAGTAAAATGATCTTCTTTTCAGGGCAGTTGAGCTTCTCCCGCAGGCTACTGCCCCCTTCAGGTGTGAATAGGGTTGTGTCAACTCCCGTTGATATGACCTCAATTCTGTCTGTGACACCAAGAGCTTCCAGTTCTTTTCTGGCGTGGTTCGTGGGGCAGATAATGGCATCAAACGCTCCGCTCGTGAGAACCAGAGAAGCTACCTCAGCAGGATTAAAGTCAAAATATCGCAGCAAGGTTACAGGTGCCCTCACCTGAAGTGCAGCCAGTGACCAGATATTGGGATTTTCATACTGCAGGATATCGCAGGATTCTACAGTCTTTTTCATGTCGTTGGTGAACAGGGGCAGCATGCTGGAATGATACAGTGGAAAAGAGTCCCGCCTCTCCACATGGATACCATGAGTTTCGTAGTGGGTGGGAATTCCAAGTTCTGTCCTGCTGAGGACTCCAACAGACCACCCTCTGGCCACCAGTTCTTTTCCCAGTGCGTACACGGCAATGTCCACACCGCCCACGTTGGGCAAGAAAGTGGGATGTATGAACCACAAATCCATGGGTGCTCTGTGAGAGAGGAGTATAAAACCCTATTGGATTCTAACATGAAATCCTTCTCCTGCCCCCATGAATTGCAGCCTCGATAAATTTAAATGGAGAACCTGTAAACACACATGGAGTTGAGTAGAAATGAGGATTGGCATTCTAGGTGCAGGCACCATTGGAATCACTCACATTGTTGCTTTGAGAAAGATGCCCGGCATCGATATTATACTGGCAGAGAAAGATCCCGTGAAGAGAGCCTTTGTATCTCAGAGATTCAACATCAAGGAAACGCATGATTCAGTTGAAGAGCTGGCACGCTCCCATGTGGACGGAGCAATTGTTGCTCTTCCCGTATGGTTACACCTTCCAGCCGTGCAGACGCTTGCAGAGTCAGGTACAGCTATCCTCTGCGAGAAGCCACTGGCCCGAACGCTGGAAGAAGCATACTCCATTGAGAAAGCTACCCGCAGCAGTATGTTCCTCATGGGATTCATGAAGCACTTTCACCCTGCAGTGCAGTTTGCTGCAAAGTATCTTGAGAATCATCCCCTTGGTCTCCTTGCGGGTGGAATATCCTACAAGACCCAGTATGCGCCCAGGGCTTCATGGTATCTCAAGAAAGAAACTGCAGGAGGTGGGTGCCTGCTGGATATTGGATGTCACATGGTGAATTTGCTGCTGGAGCTTTCAGATTCTCTACCCCACAGTGTATTCATGAATGGTGGAACACGTATCCCGGAAAAGCAGGTCCAAGATGAGTTCTTCAAGACATCCCGCACAGAACTCTGTGATGTTGAAGACTGGGCAGACCTTATTATGAAATTTCCCGATCACACTCTTAACCTCCACCTGAACTGGGTACAGGAAGACATGCCTTCCTTTGCAGAGTGGACAAAGCTGTTCTTTGAACATGGAACAGTTGAGATAGACCTCATATCACAGCTTCCACTGAGGATTTATTCCAAGAAGGAGAAACGGGTCATTATGCCCAGTGAAATTACCACTCCCTGGGAAACCCTCTTTGAGATTGAGGATAGACATTTTGTAAAGTGCATCAAAGGTGAGAGCATCCCATCAGTTGCCGTGAGTGACGGCATCCAGGTTCAACAGATTATTGAATCCGGGTACAGATCCATGGTCTCAGGGAGGTTTGAACAGTGTTTCAAGGAAGCAGAGAGCATCAAAAAGAGTTCTTGATTGCACTCAATGAGATGGAAGCTGAAACTGAATATCACTGGGACATGCTGAACCTCTACTGGGAGTGCAGGCGACTAGCATGCATTCTCTCTGTACTTGAACGTATTAGTGTAGAAGGGAATATCATTGATGTGGGATGCGGAGATGGTGTACTCTTGTGGCACCTGGAATCTGCGGGCCTGCAGAAGGTGGGCGCAGATGTGTCCCTGACCCGCCTTCATCGCTCTCAATCACGGTGTCAGGCTCTGTATGTTCAGGCAGAAGCTACAGAACTACCATTTCTTAACCATACTTTCGACCTCGTTGTCTGTACTGACGTCCTTGAACATCTTCCAGCAATGGAAAGAGCTGTCTCTGAGCTTGCCCGCATCTGCACAGACAAAGGACATATCCTCATCAGTGTTCCCTGCTACAACATCTATCGGCTGCTTACAGGAAAAAAGAGATATATCAGCCCGTATACACATCTTCGCGAGTTTTCCTATTTTGATGCAGCAGGATTTGAACCAGTAGCTACACTTATTAACCAGTTTCGAAAAGAAGGATTTCTACTGACAGAGAGGAAAGGTACCTGCGTTTTCGATATACGTGTGTATCAGAAGCATACGTCTCCAGTATTTCGTATGATTGACAGGCTGCTCTCCCAGCTGCCACTGCGAGGGTTGCACCTTTATGAAATTCTGCTTTTCAGGAGGATAAAATGATAGCATTCATTACAGGTAATAAGTGCTTCGGTAATATTGTGAGAGACTTCAGGCTGATGAAAGAAATCCAGAAAAGAGAATCTGTTACTTTTCTTCACTTTGTACCAGAAACTCTGAAGCCCCTCTATCAGGATTTCAGAAAAACCCAGCATGTAGAAACAGAGCCCTACTTTTATCAACTGGAACGGCAGTCACTCTCTCATATTCACGCTGTCCTCTCACAGAAAAGACCCCATGTTGTGGTATCTGATCTTGCCTTTTTTGGCCCCATTATAAGCAGGATGGTGGGACTCTCCAGTATTCTCATCACACAACCATATCCCATTAAAGGTGCGTATGCGGACAATCACAATAACTGCGTTGAATCATTGATGTGTGCAGATAAGATCGTTCTCCCTGTCCCCCCATTCTTCGAGGTAGATCCTGAGCTTCTAAACCACACGAATAAGACACTGTGCACTGGTCCTCTCATACCACCAGAGAGGGGCAGTCTGCCAGGTCATGACCTTCTCATAACGTACAGCAGCGGGTTTTACGGGCTCAAGCTGCATTTCTCCGTGCTGCAGTCTCTCAATGAGATCATGGAGTACCAGCAGGATATGAACCTTCTCCTGCATGTAGGAGGGCTTTCATCTCCCAATGATGTCATGCAGCTCACCAGAGAAATCAGCAAGTGGCCACAGTACAGCCACAGAATAAAAGTCCTGGGGTTTGTAGAGAGCCTGGTTGATGTCCTGAAGACTTCACGGGCTGTCATCTGTCATGGAGGGAATATTATGTTTGAAGCCTCCATGATAGGCATTCCACGTCTTCTGGTAGTTCCACCTCTGGATAAGAACACTGAGCACTACAGGAATGCCCGGCATCTGCATCGCATCGGAGCTGCAGAGCTTGCCATACTGGGAGACCCCATAGGAGACCAGGTTCATACCCTTCTCACAGATGAAAGAGTTCGGAACTACCACATTGCAGTGGGAAGGAACCTGTCACCATGGGATGGATTGGAGCGGGTGGCCCGCCTTATCAAGGAATGGTAGAATTCTCCCGTATCATCAAGGTCAGAGGGAATCCAGATTCCTTGTTAATCTCTGTACATATTTCAAAGAGCTCCTGGAATTCTTCTTCTGTTACAGAAGGATTACGGGGAGTGTATGCTTCGGGAAAGAAGTACGGAGAATCATACTGCTGGGGTGTATCTGTCACATAGCTGATATACTCTAAGAATCCGTTCCTGTAAGGTGTCGGCAAGTACTCCTTGGAAGAATCCAGGATGCTGAGATTAGGATGCGGCGTCAATATGAAAACGACTGCTTCTTCTACCCCCATATCCAGGAGGGTTCTGGCCAGCTTCAATGTCTCCATCATCTCCTGTTTTGTTTCTGTTGGGAAGTTTATTATAAAGGTGTTTTCAATGGAAAATCCAAATTCCAGGCTCGTTTCTATGGCACGTAGGACATCCTCCACCTTATATCCTTTATTAATCTGGTTCAGAATTCTCTGTGTCCCGGAATCCACTCCATAGAAGATGATTCTGCATCCTGCCTCTTTCAGGTTCTTCAGGAGCTCTCTGTTCACTCTATCAACACGTGTTATGCAGCTCCACTTGAGATCCAGGTTACGTTCCTGTAGCCTGCGGCAGAAGGTCTTCACCCACTGAGGATAGGCTGTGAAGATGTCATCAAGAAAATCAATGAAGATATCACCATATTCTCTTACATGGAAGGCCACTTCATCAATGACATTGTTGACGCTTCTGCACCGGTATAGACCCCACATCATCTTGGATGAGCAGAAGGTGCAGTTATATATGCAGCCACGGCTTGCAGCCATGGTCAGCACTGTAGGCTCCCCTTCTCTGGTGTAATCTCTCACAGGTGGAAGCAAGTCATAAGCAGGAAAGGGAAGTGTCTCAATGTCCACATGGGACGTCTGTGGCCTGTAGAAGAGTGACCCTCCCTTCTTGTAGCACACTCCTTCACTATCGGGGGCTTTCCCTTGTTCTAATTGCTGTATTAACTGGAGAAGAACATGTTCACCTTCTCCCACCACCACGTAGTCTACTGCAGGCATAAGCTCCAGTGTCTCTGCAGGAGCCACACTGGGGAGAGGTCCTCCCAGCACTGTGATGCAGTCAGGAGCACGCTGCCTGAATCGTGTTAAGAATTCGGAAATGAAGGGCATACAATCCGCCCAGGCAGTAAATCCAATGATGTCAGGCTCCAGGTTGCAGGCCATGTCCACCAGCCGGTTCATAGTCCTCTTCCCCATGGAAGTTGCTTCATGCTCGAAATCCAGCAGAGTGACCTCCTGCTCATGCTCTCTGAGGTAGCCTGCAAGGTATGACATTCCCAGAGGAGGTATATGGGGGACGTAGTACACAGGTTGTGCCGGATTACAGAGAACCGTTTTCAGGGTCATTTTCTCTCACCCTTGTAGAAAGACAATGGATATGGTGGAAATGTTGCGTTAATAGCATGTATTCTTTCGAACACTTCCCAGAAGTCATCTTGAGTCAAGGACGGATTGACAATAGTAAAAGCTTCAGGGAGCCAGAAGGGATCATCATAACGCTCAGGATTCCTGGAAAATCCTGCTACGTACTTGAGCAGGTTGTCCCTGTAAGGAGATGGCATTAACTCAATTGTGTGCTCTTCTAGAAGGTCAATTCCCGGGTATGGTGTCAGTAAATAAAACGTCACTTCAGATACTCCCTCTTTCAGGCTTTCTTCTCCAAAATCTATAGTCCTCATAATATCCTCCTTCGTTTCAACAGGGAGGTTCACAATATACGTCGTCTCGGCCTGGATCCCGTGGTCGGTAATGGCAGAAAGCCCTCTCCTGACATCTGCTGCAGTGTACCCTTTGCGGATATACTCAAGGACGTGATCATTGATTGATTCGATTCCCAGGTCAATGTTGGTGCATCCTGCAGCTTTCATTGTGGAGAGGATGTCATCATCCACACAATCCACTCTGGTGCAGCAGCTCCATGCTGCAGTTATGCCTTCAGAGCGCAGGTTCCTGCAAATGGATGAAACCCAGGCCTTGCTGAGAGTGAACATATCATCCTGGAAATCAATGAAAATATCTCCATACTCTCTGGCAAGCTGCTTGATTTCTTTTACGATGCTCTCCGGGTCTCTTCGCCTGTGGGATGTCCATATCTTCCGGGTGGAGCAGAAAGCACACCTGTAAGGGCAGCCCCTGCTCCCCATGATGGGGAACTCATATGTGGGCGCTTCCATGTACCAGTAGTCATCCTGCATGTTCTGGTATGCTTCGATAGGAGGGAGCAGGTCCAGTGCAGGGTAGGGAAGCTCATCCAGAGGATAGAAGTCAGAACGGCGCGGATTCTGTATGAGAGTACCTTCTTTGTGAATCCAGACATTTTCAGTAGATTCCAGGTTCTGGGGAGCTCTGGCAATATCCAGCAAGGGAAGTTCACCTTCCCCCACCACGCAGCAGTCAGCAGGAATTCCACGGACAGTCTCAACAGGAGCCAGCGACGGATACGGCCCCCCCAGTAAAACCAGCCCATCATTTTCCAGTTTATACTGCTGAACAAATTCTGAAACAAAGGGCATGCACATGGCCCAGCAGGACACACCCAGGATATCAGGTTCATCATCTGCAATGTCCTTTACAACGTCTGTGATGTCCTGGTGAGTGATAGGACTGCCAAGGCGTATGTTAAGATCGTACAACACCACATCGTGCCCGTTTTCTCGAAGCAAGCCACCCAGGTAGGCAATCCCCAAGGGGGGGATCTTTGGAAAAAACGACACGGGCTGGGGCGGATTACAGAGTACCACTTTCAACAGATCACCTCTTTCCTCTGAACGGAATGGCTTAAAAAGCTATCTCGAACTTGATTCTATGTGAGAGAAGCGTCCTCACTCACTGCTAGAAGAGGAGATGTAGGAAAGTCTCAGCCCTGGTTGGTTCTCAACCCTATCAACCAACAAGTTTTTAAGGTTGTGATTTATCACCAGCTTTGAGAGATATGATGCCGAGAATCCGCAAAGTCAAAGACTATGGATGCTGGTGGTTCGAGACTGAAGAGGGTCACATCTACAGAAATCAGTTTGTCCTCCCCTGTACGTACCAGGGAGAAGAACTTCAAACAGAACATGCAGACATACTCCTACCATTTAAGGTGTGGTTTGAGGTTACCTCACGATGCAACCTCCGATGTGAATACTGCTATGCAGTCTCACCTGCAGGACATCCTACTTTTGATCAACTGGCTGATGCTGTGGACAAGCTGCACCGTATGCACTTCAAGAAGATTTTCATAAGCGGTGGGGAGCCTTTAATACGGAGTGACATCACGCATCTTCTGGAGTATATGAGTCAGTATTCGTGGGATCTTGACCTGGTTACCAATGCGACTCTCCTCACAGAAGAGCACGCTCGACTTCTGGCAGACTTGGGGATTGATGCATCTGTCAGCCTGGACGCTGCAGATGAACTTTTTGAAGGGATTAATGCCTCGCCCGAGTCTTTGAGAAAGGTCATTGACGCACTGCATCTTCTGGTATCCCACGGTGTCGACACTACCACACTGTGCACGTTGACCCAGCATAACAAGCACCAGGTGACAGATATTATGGAAAGAGTATGTCGCATTGGTGTGTCAGGTGTAGAATATCATAATGTAAGAATAACAGGGAATGCCCCATCTGAACTCAGATTGAGCAGACCAGATTACTATGCGCTTTCATCAGAGATTTCTTCTCTGCAAAACCAGTACAAGACCCCCATCTTTGTCGAAGATGTTTTCTGCTTCCCGGAATGTTTCTTTGAACATAAGAAACCAGATACAACAGAACAAAATCGGTTTTTTGGCTGCATTGGAGGAAGGTTCAAGATTGTGGTTCTGCCCACCTTTGATATTACTCCATGTACCTGCTTGAGAAGCCCTCCCTACATTCTCTCCAACCTTGAGCAGTGTTCCGAAAAAAATATATATCAAAGCCTTCTTACCTATACGCAGGAGCCGTGCACACGGACGTGCGAGTCATGTAAATATGTGACTGTCTGTGGAGGCCCCTGCAGATACTCACTCACATTTGAGAGAATGGACCCAGTCTTTCCATCAAGAACACAGGAGGTGAAATCATGAAGGTGCTTCTGCTCCACACGCCAACTCGACCCAAGTGTCCACCCTTTCCGTTCATGTACGTAGCATCACTGCTGCGCCAGGCTGGCATTCCTTTTGATGCAATCGATTTGAATGGATACGTGTCCGCAGAAGAGATGGCCACAGATCCGCGTTCCAGTATTAATGCTCCCTTCCCCCTGCGGCCCCCCGAGTCTGTTATTGATTCCTGCCGGGTTGCCGTGAGCAAAGATCAATATGATGTGGCAATAGTCTACGGTTACTATACCAACTACAACTTCACACATCGGCTCATACAGGCTCTCAAAGAGGTACATCCCCACATGAGAGTCGCAGTGGAAGGAACATGGGACGACCTGGCATCGGAAATCATGCTGTCCACATGGCCTATTGACGCAGTCATCCACGTTGAGCCCGAGTTTTGTGCGATTCAACTGGTACGACAGCTGGTATCTCTTGGTGATCTTCAGGGCATACCAAACGTCTCTTTTCGGGCGAATGGATCTGTCATCCACAATCCGCGAGAGTTCCCTGACTGCCTGGATGAACTACCGCTCCCTGCGTATGACCTCATACCCCCGGTAGGATATGCAAAGGAGCGAATTGCTACGCTCAAGCTCTTGGAATACATGAAGAAGACAGGATATCCAGGAGATGTTTACTGGATAATTTCCTCCAGGGGATGCAGATATAAATGCATTTTCTGTCACAATTCGCACATGTATTGTAATACATGGAGAGGCAGGTCAGCACAGAGCACTGTAGATGAAATGGAAATGGCACGATCTCAGGGGAGAAAATTCATTGGATTCCATGATGAATTCTTCACCTATGACATGGATCGGGCTTTTCAAATCTGCGATGAGATACTGGAGAGAGGTATTGATGTGGAGTGGACATGTATTACCAGACCTGACTACGTAACCCCTGAGCTCATTTCAAAGATGCGTGAAGCAGGCTGCTATTCCATGTTCTACGGAGTGGAATGTGCGTCTCAGAAGGTTCTCGATGCATGCAGAAAACACATAAAATTGGAAGACATCGAGACTGCCTTACGGCTGACCCGCGACGCTGGCATGACCATCAGGACAGGGCTTATTGTCGGACTGCCCAAACAGACCTTGAAGGAAATTGATGATACGATTGACTTTGTGCGGAAAATGGAACTGGAGATGGTCAATGTTACAGCCTTAACCTGTTATCCTGACTCTCCCGTGTGGAAGGAAGGAGACCAGCTGGGAGTGCGTCCTCTGGGAAGGTGGTGGGAGAATTCTGAGTCGCTATCAGGAAGACCTTCCTTGGAGACTGATTGGATGAGCTATAAGGAGATTCTTGAAGCTATCCTGTATCTGGCAGCCTCCATTGAGGATGTGCTGCTATAAGACAGGTGATGGGCCAGGAGGGTATACGAGAGGAGGTGTTTCAGTGGAAGAAAAGTCAGATGAAAAGGAAAAAGAGTTGGAAGAAGAGATTCCCCGCATCATGATGAGTGAAGTGGGACCTGTGAATGTGAAAAAGAAGTAGCAGGGAATACCATGAATCAGGAGGAAGAACTGGAACCTCTCAGGGCAACACTTGGTTACATGAAGGAAAACCTGCTGTTCTATGAGAGAATCCTTGAAAAAGTTGACATTGAAACCTTTGAGTTGAAAGATCTGCCAACCCTTCCCATCACCACCAAAGACCACCTGAAGCGGAATCCTGAGGGATTTATTGCCCATACACTGGTTCCTGAACATGTTACCTGGACAGGAGGGACCACGGGAAATGCAATCCCTGTCTACTATGCACGAGAAGAGCTTGCAGCCATGTATGGCAACCCTCCAGAAAGGAAATCTCGGTTTCTGGGGATCCTGGTCCACAACACAGATCACGGGCTGCCTCTCAAAGTACCTACTGAAGTCTTCTGGCTGGACCATTTCCTTGATGCGAATGTCCACACTAGGAATTTAGAGAACATTATCAGTGATCTTACTCATACGCACGCGATTCCGGGAGTGGATTCTTCTCCCTCAATTATCTCTTTCACATCGCAGGAGAACCTCAAAGCCCTGACCCTGGAGCTAGTGAGGAGGGGTCTTGACACTGTATCGGTGAAATACATATTTGGAACAGGAGACTATATATCTCCTTACTGGATCAGGCTGGTGGAACAGGTTTTCAACGGGAAGTACATAGACTGTTATGCAAATACGGAGACTGCGGCGGTGGCAGCCAGGCTTCCCTGCTGCAATTACTTCCATTTCAATCCCACAGTCATTCCTGAAGTGGTGGATACTGAGACCTATGAACCTCTGACAACAGGTTCCGGGTATCTCCTGGTGACCACCGTCTACCCCTACAGGCAGATGCAGCTTCTTCTGCGCTACAATACGGAGGATATTGTGGAGATAAAACAGTGTTCAGAAGGATTTGCATTTGAGCTTCAGGGAAGATCAGAAGAGCTGGCCTTCATTCATGATACCTGCGTGTCTTTCAAGACCTTCCTGGATATTGTGGATGATATTCCAGATATCTGGATGAGGGAGCCCTACTGCTACAAACCTGTGAGGATTGATGTCAACAGGGAGCGCAGTGAGATTACTGTCACACTATACCTGAACTATCCTCCCGGGATGTATCCTGGTCGTGTGGCTGAGATCCAGAAGACCATGACTGACCAGGTTTTCAGGGCATATCCAGAGCTCAGAGGAAAGGTTAATCTTACCTTTGACTTCAGAGAGAAACTGCACACTGTTTATGACTGGCCCCAGCCCATGCGGTCATTCACTGCTTCTCAGAGAATTATCGTTGAGAGGGCGGAGGAAGAAATTCAGGAAGGCATTTATTGTACAGAATAAGGTGCTGGGACACGTGTCCACGACTTCTGTAGTACGATATTACATCTGTGCCCACGTTATGGTGCGTATACGCCCCATACCATGATATGCTTTTTCTGATATCTGTCAAGGGGAATTGTTGAACGAATGGCAAACCCTCTTGAGAGTTCAGATACTGCTGTTTCATATACCTGTGAAGGGGGAAGCGAGCTATCGATAGAAGATGCTTTGATGGCCTGCAGGAGGTGCCCTCCTGACCGCAAGAAGCGGGCTGCATTGGAAAGGACAATCTCACATTGAGACGGTTGTGCCAGGTCACAGTAGAGGACATCCACTCCCCCCACCATGAAGGAGTACTGCACAGGATCACGTGCATCTGCCAGAATGGGAAAGATATTTGTCCTGTGCTCTGCCAGGCGGATTAAATCCCCAAAGGGAACAGGGCTGAATTCAACACAGTAAACTACTCCAGAACTCCCTACAATGTCGGAAATATGAGAGGCAGTGGTGCCGTTGGCAGCTCCCAGGTATAAGACAGTATCTTCTTCCCTGATGGGTATAGAGGGGAGGCCTTCCAGGATGGATGAAGCAAGTTTGCTCCTGTACGGATCCCAGGTTCGGAAGATATGTGAATCAGCCTCTACTTTTTGTTCTCCGTACACAGAATATTCGGGGGACGCATCCTGTGTCAGCAGGACTTTCTTCCTCCCCTGGAGCATGTAGAAAACACGGGGGTTCGTGGTGTGTGAAACTTGCGTCATAGTATTCCCCTCAGCTGGTAAAATCTCTTCTTGAGCTTCAATCGCAACTGTCTTGAGATATCTCTGTGTGTGTAAACGTCTGCCCGGGCAGCAATGGCAATCTGGCAGCTCAGGAGTCTGGCCATCTTACCTCTGTGATGAGAGGGTAGTGCCTGAATATAGGGATGGGAGAAAATGATCCCAAACTTGGGAAAAGGTGATCCTGAATGCTTTGCTCTAAAGAAGGCCTTCCTGGCACCCAGAATCTGAATAGTCCCGGCAGACATTGTCGCCAACCTCTCCAGAGAGCCAGCTTCAGCAATGAGCCTGGCAGCAATTTCCAGTCCAGCTACGTTGTAGAGGGTTGGTGAATATTCTCTCAGCACAAGAGCCAGTGCTTTTCGCGTTCTCTTGCGCAGGACAGACACCACTTCAAGAAGTCCATCCGTATTCCTGACGATTGACTCTTCCTGCTGGAGGTCTGGTTGAATTACGGGGGATTCTTTATCTGAAAACCTATTCTCATACCAGGTTTCCTTGAAATTGTTGTAGAACTGGTATGATTCGTCATACATAGTGAGCATGTCCACCAGGCGCAGGATGCGCATGTCTGGATGTGTGTCTGCTTCCTTCTTGTCTTCACGTGCTGTGGAGACAGCCAGAGGATGCCTGCTGTGAATTCCTTTCTTGAAGAACATGAGCCTGAGCCTGCGAAACATGTCGTTAGGGGACGCAGGCACAGTAACAGTACACCCAGTAGTCTGCTGGAGGGTTCTAGCCAGTGCATCATCTTCAACGACCAGTGTTTCTACCAGAGGTCCTGCTTCCTCTATCAGAGTGATGATCTCCGGGGGTGGAACACCTCTCCGCAGGTTGCGGACCTTCTCTGTGCATTCCTGCTCCGAGCCTGAAAACTCTGTCTTTGCCACAGAACGATTATTCTCATCTACTATGTAGAATCGGCTCCAGTTGCCTATCAAATAACCCGTACTCATGCAATCAGCCTGTAATCCAAAACAATAAATGAGTGAGGTCGGTTCGTCGTGAGTTCTTCACCGTTCGGAAAGACAGATTGTTCGTCATCCCTCACCAACACTATCTCTTCTTTTTTCTTTAAAAGGATTTCGCATCTTCGTCCACTACCAATTATTCCTGAAGATCGCTCATAGAAAGGAGTAGGTTTATAAGCTCCTTGGAGAAGAAATCCATGGTGTTTCCATGGTGAACTTCGCGCGACTTCCCTTTTTCCTGAACGCAGAAGGTACCCCCGCTTTTGTCATAGTGGTTGGGGAAAACTGCCCTTCTCTGGACATTGTGTTTGCCTCATCTATTGCCACAAAAGTGGGATTTTCCAGTGGCGAACTTGCTGACATACGCATCGTGGATATTGTTAAGTTCGACGAAGAGGTTACAGAAGAGGATAAGAAGCAGCTCAACCTGATTTTAATTGGAACCTCAGAGACTAACACTCTGATTCGGGAGATTTCTGAGTCAGGTGTACATCCTCATCTGGAGGTGGGGAATCCAGAAGACAGTGATGGGTCCCATTATATGTTTTTCAAAGATCCCTATGGGTATGGAACTCACGTGCTGGTGATAATCCGGTTTGCAGTCATGGAAACTGCCCCGCCCTGAATGTATGTACAGACCTCAATAGTCACCCTGAACCCTTCTCCGGGGCTCTGACTGCAGGAATTCTTCTCAATGACTTCAGATGCAGTCCAGATTTGAGTGAGAAACCTTTTGTTTCTTTTGGTGTCATTCTTGCCGCATTAACATGTCAGGAAGATTGGAAGAGAAAGCTTTATATATGGCAGCGTGACACTGGGGAAAGAGGTGAGAAAAATGGACGAAGACATAGTCCTTATGAAATCTGCGTTCGACGCGATTTCCAGTGTCGTACCACTAGCATTCACGTGCTAGAAGGTGTAAGAGTGGATATAGGCAAAAAACCGTGCCAAATTGAGGGTGCGCTGCTGTTCAAGGAGAATGGCATGAATTTCATCCTCAACCCTCATATTCCATCGTGGTGCATGTTGGATGAGATGGGATATAGAATTCTTCAGCTGTGCAATGGTAGGTGTACCTTGGAGCACATTTATGAGCAGGTGAAGTCAGAGGTTTCTTTTGATACTTTTCTCACCATTGTTCGCTACCTGAGAAAGAGTCTTATCATTGCTTTTGATTCGCCTCATTTTGAGGGGTTGTCTGTGAATGTTCCATCACTACCTCCCTTGACGAATCTGTACTTCGAGATCACGTCGCGCTGCAACCTGCATTGTATCCACTGTGATGTGAATGCAGGCCGGGCCTGCAGGGAAGAGATATCTCTGGAAAAAATCAAAGAGTGCATTGACTATCTGGTGGCAGTCAAAGGATGGTCCATCTACATCAGCGGCGGAGAACCACTGATGAGGAAGGGATGGGATGAGCTCCTGGAGTATTCCCTGGAGAACAACCTCAAGACGACAATAGCTACCAACGGCACACTCATTGATGAGGATACAGCAGCTCTTCTGGCCGGGTATCGTCAGCAGGATATGACTCTGCAGATCTCCCTGGATAGCACGCAGGAAGAAGTCCATGACAGCATACGGGGAAAGGGTGCATTCAAGAGGACAATACAGGGCATTGATAATCTTCTAGATCAGGGATTGAAGAAGAATATGCGCATTTCCTTTACAGCAAGCAGACTGAATGTTGAAGAAGTGGATACAATGATTGACTTCTGTCTTGGTAAGGGTATCAATGAAGTCATTTTCTCAAAAGTGTACCATCAGGGGAGGGCAGTCCCGATATGGAATACTCTGGGTCTGAGTCTTGAAGAAGCAATCCAGTTCCAGAAGAAAGTCTACAGAGCGAGAAAAGACCTGAAAGGAACCCTGGAGGTCATAGAAATCGAGGACAAAGCAGCACCTGCAGTGGGATTAAAAGTTCGTATCTGCAATATGGGACAAGAATTGAGGATTGATTCAGCTGGAAATGTCTATCCCTGTCAGCTCTTTGATGGGGCAGATGCAATTATTGGAAATGTCACAGAAGAGGATATACAGTCCATCCGGGAAGGAACGAGATTTCTCGAAATCAGGAAAAAAGTCTGCACACGAGTAGATACAATCCCTGAATGCAGGACATGTAACTGGAGGAACATATGTGGGGCGGGATGTGCTGCCACAGCACATTTCTCGTATGGAGATATGACTGCAATTGATCCCATGTGCGAATTCTGCAAATGGTGGCACAAGTATCTCATTTTGGAAGGGGCAAAAGATACTGGGCCATATCATATTCACTATTGTTGACATTTGAAGGAGTCATGAGCACCAACATTTTTAAACTCTAAAAAGAAAGGGGAGTAGAGGTGATGTTGTGGAAGAGATCGATATGCTTCTTTCACCGGAGATGAAAGATGCCTTGGCAATTCTGTCAGATTCTATTAGTCCACCAATCAAGTGTCCACCCACTTGCACATAGGGTCTGCAGAAGTCAGTGTCTCAGACACTTCAAAATCTGTATCCCCTTTTGTTTTTTCCCTTTACCATCTCTGTCTCATCAAGAATAGATGGAATGGTTTTTGCGGGTCATCCAATACGGATGTCATTCCAAGGGACTAGTTGATTCTTCCGTATGAAGTTTTATCGTGATATTTGTGTTTTTTGATAGTAGTTCTAACCAGGTATCTGTCTGTATGGTATCATCAAATAGAAAGATTTTTAAATTCAGAAATCAAAGAAGTGCAGAGGTGATATTATGGAAGAGATCGATATACTTCTTTCACCAGAAATGAGAGAAGCATTCACAATTGTGGCAGACACCATTGACTCGTCAGCAGGGTGCAGGCTCTAGTTGACATGGCTGTGACATGTCAGGCGCTGACCCCCACTGTATGGCATACGCGCGAACGATAGGTTTTTATAGTGGTAAAGAGAAATTGGAAAGGTGATACAATGGAAGTAGACAGATCTAGTGACAAGGAACTGGGAGATGCATTCACAGCAGTGACAGACTCCGACGTTAAGATGGCCTGCCCCAGTCCCTATTAGGATGAGAAGAGCTTGGTTTTGTTTTTTTAACTTTTCTATTCTTGTTTCTTTGCCTGCAGCCGTTTTTCAATCTTAATTTTTGCATACTGTTCACAGTGGATTGATCACCCAAGAGCACATCATTCCACAGGCAGTTTCCTCACGTCCTGTAGGAAAACAACCATTCACCCTGACTGAGATGACGCGGGTGGAGAGCCCTTCACCATCCAGAATAGGAGGACTGAAGGGAGAAAGAAGAGCCCACCTGCAGCAAGCATCAGCTGAGGACCTGCCATATCTGCGAATGCAGAAATCAGGCAATCGCCCAGAAGGACAGCCATTGATAATACCATATTCCGCAGGGAAGCCACGGTAGCCCGCAGCTTTGGTGGAAGGAACCCCTGAAAGAAGGGTTCAAGAACCGGGTCATATGTGGTGTAACGAAGAATCATGAATACAAAAATGATCCCTGCCATCCCGGGCGTTCTTACCAGGAGCACCAGGACCAATACCAGCCCAGATCCAAGAGCATGCAGTGAAAGGTAGTACTGTTCTCTCTTGAGAAGTTCCGCTGCATACTTCGCGAGAAAAGGCATTACCACACAGAGTGCAGCACCCACTGCCGATAGATATCCAAAATACTCCCTGGCAACACCCATGATTTCCAGGAAAGGTTTGGAGCAGACTGTCATGATCTGACTGCTCACGGATACGAAAAAGACTGCAGCCATGATAAAGAACACGTTTCTCTCCCTCATGGTGAACCTGGCTCCATCGCGAATATTGTTGCAGGTCTCAATGATACTCTCTACAACCCGCACTTTCTTCCTTTCGAAGTGCTCTTTCTGCAGTGCCAGTACTGAAATGGATATGAACACGATGAAACCCTGCAGGTACCACAGTGCGTCCATGCCGAGAAATCGAACCACCACTCCTGCTATCAATCCCGCAAAAATCGTGCCCATGTTTTGTATAGAAATATCCTTGGCAAAGAACTCCTTGATCAAATCCTCACGGTTTTCAGCTTTCAAATTGTCTACCACCCAGGCTTCTCCTGCCCCTGATAGAAGTGTCATAGGGAGCGCCCATAATGCAAATACGAGAACCAGAGTAGATGGACCAGTAATAGAAGGAATAGCAAGCAGCACCAGGCCATATCCCACCAGTCCTGATATTATGGAAAACTTGCGACTGATAGCATCTGCCAGTGCACCCGTGGGGACTTCCAGCACAGCCATTAGACCTCCATTCACTGCCAGGGCCAGCCCAATGACACTGTATGAAAATCCCCGGTCCAGGAGATAAACCATCCAG
>JACVGW010000154.1 GCA_018992565.1 Theionarchaea archaeon | reverse complement strand
TCTTGCTCTTCGTAAAGTTTATAAGGAAAGAATTGAACAGGAGTCAAAGCGGGGTGGGGCAGCTAGGAGTGCCCGGCGGGCTCATAACCCGCAGGTCTGTGGTTCAAATCCACACCCCGCTACCAAGAGGTTTCTGGTGTGGAAACGTATTGATTCTGATCACTATTGAACGCGAGAATATGTGCTCTCATGGTGAAGTAATCTTTTTATCTTGAGGGTGCTGAATCACCGTATGAAATCTAAGGTTGAGCAAGCGCGTTCTATTCTTAGAGAAAGGAATATTGAGTGCTGGATAATACTGGAAAGAGAACAGCGAGACAGAGCCATAGAGCTCCTGCTTGGACAGGGATTTATTGGGGAATCTGCCTTCATTCTTACAAGAGAAAGGAAAATAGCTGTTGTAGCGTCCTATGACAAGGCCAGAGTGCAGGACATGGAAGTGCACACGTATACCAAAGGAATACGAGATGTACTTCCAGAAATTCTGAGGGAAGTGAATCCTTCTAGGATATACATGAATTTTTCTCAGCATGATCATACAGTGGATTCATTGACATACGGATTATTCTTGAAGTTCTCAGAGGTCCTCAAAGAAATACAGTACAAGGGGGAAATCCTGTCCTCCGAAGTATTTCTGGAGGAGGTGAGATCCGTCAAGACAAAAGAAGAACTGGAGAGGATCAGAGAAGCGGTGCGGGTGACTGAGGAGATTTTTGATGAATTGCCTGACATAATACATGAAAAGATAACAGAAAAGGAATTGATGCAGGAAATGGTAGATCTGACCAGGAGAAACGGATGTGAATTAGCGTGGAGTGATCCTGCAGTCAGCTTTGGACTGGGCACTGAACTGGGTCACAGAATGCCATCCGACAAGAAGCTAAGAAGAAATGAGAGCATACACATAGATTTTGGTGTGAAATATGAAGGATACTGCTCCGACCTGCAGAGAGTATTCTTTTTTGGAGGTGAACCCCCACAGACGATGGTACGTGCTTTCGAGACTATCCGGAGAGCGCAGGAAGAGAGTATGAAGGCCATCAAGCCCGGTAAGAAGGGATATGAGATTGATGCCGTGGCCCGGAGGATCATTACAGAGAATGGATATCCTGAGTACAATCATGGGTTGGGACATCAGATAGGAAGAGAGGTTCATGATGGTGGGTGCATACTGGGTCCTCTGTGGGAGAGATATGAAAAGAGTGCTGTCAAAGAGATTAAAGAGGGGAATGTTTTCACAATTGAACCCTCAATTACAGGTGAGGTTAACATGGGGCTTGAGGATGATATTGTGGTCAGAGAAAAGGCAGAACTGTTGTCTCACCCCCAGAAGGTAATTACTGTGATCTGACGACCTGAACTATGAGAGCGATCTTGCAGATCAATTTCTTTTTTCTTCAGTACTCAGATGCGTAAGCTCCGCACTGACGTCCCACAGGTTCTTCCACACGTTCTTATCATAGGATTTCTCTGAAGACTTCACCTCGTTTCCACGTTCATCAAAATATCTACCTGTTACACCCTCCATTTCGGGTGCCGTCACGAGGTGAACGTATGTTTTTGCCATTTCCTCAGGTGTTATTCCAAAAGACCTTTTTATCCTGTATGTATGACGCATATACCAGGGCAGATCTCGTGCACGGTTCAGGTCTATTTTCACATTTGGAACTCGTATGCAGTTCACCGTAACACCAGTTCCTTCTAACCTGCGGGCCAGTTCATAGGTAACCATGATCTGAGCCAATTTAGAGTGGTAATATGCGTGGGAATAGCTAAATTTCTTCTGGCCATTCAAGTTATCGAATTCAATAGTCAGCCACGGATGAGTTATGAGTCCCTTAGATGCAATATTGAGAATGCGAGAGGGCGCACTTTCTTTCAGGACGTTGAGGAGTAGATTCGTCAATAGGAAAGGTCCCAGATGGTTGGTAGCGAAAATGATTTCTATTCCATCTTCAGTAAGAACAGGGGTTTTGAGAGAATAATCAAAATTCGCAGCATTATTGATCAAGCTGTGAAGATTATCATACGCACAGGTGAAATCCTTCACAAGCTCTCGTATAGACTTCTGTGAAGAAAGGTCTGCCAGTAACAAATCAACATGTTCGCTGCCACTTTTTTTTCTAATCTCTGTCAGAGCAGCCTGCCCCCTGGACTTATTTCTGCAAACCATGACAACAGTCATTCCCAGTTGGGCAAGCTGTAGAGCTGCTTGTTTGCCAATTCCCGAATTGGCGCCTGTGATCATACACACCTTATTCGTGAGCTCCATTTAATCACTGGTATCGTAGGTCTTCGGTGCATAAATACCTAACATACCTGAGACAAGACGTGGACAGTGTGCACCTGGAGTTCCTTTCTGGCTTCATCACATATGATGTCGTTCTCAACCATTTCCACAGGAAAAGTACCAATATCCGCCCTGTACAGATCGTTAAAGTCTTCATCAACGTCAGGATTGCTGCCCTGGCCAGATGATCGCTTTGCATCTGCTGTATCAAGAA
>JACVGW010000084.1 GCA_018992565.1 Theionarchaea archaeon | reverse complement strand
ATGAAATGGGAAAAACCACTGGTCGGATCTGGGTTATACCGCCCCACTGAGTGCATGCCCAGGTTTATCGAATGTCCTGACAGACCCAACCCGTGACCCGACCTCGATTCCAATTGACTATTTCCTCTATTTTTTTTCTTTTTAGAACCCTAGGAAGTCTTTGATGCGTCCTGAATGAACTCATGGAAAGGATGAGGTGCAGTCTCAAATTGCTCTGTCCATGGACATGTGTCCACCTGCGAACAAAACATGAAAGCCCGAGCATGACATCCCCGACAGATGAACAGATAGGGGCAGTCACCGCACATCTCTTCACAAGGGGCAATCAACTGGTGCATGAAAGCCACACCAGGTGACCTGCAGATTTCTTCTACTGTATCAGTCATCACGTTCCCAAGGGGTATCCTCAGAACGCCACAAGGATATACTGTACCGTCAGGAGCTATGACCCAGGTAGACACACCAGCTCCGCATGTTCCTCCATGTTCAAGCTGTTCTTCTTCCCACGTGACTTCAATATCGCACTGAAGCTTTTCCATGCTGGTTTCAATTACCCTCTTCTGAGACCCGGTGAGGGTCCACTGTTTCAGCCGAGCTCTCCCCATGGGCAGCACGATGCCCACTCTGGCAATACTACATCCCAGGGAGGTACATAGCTGTATCATTGACTCGAATTCACTGTAATTTGAAGGGATGATGGAAATTGAAGCACCAACATAACTCCCTCGTTCAGTGAGCTGGGTGATACCACGTATGGTCTGGTAAAAAGATCCTTTGTGTCCTGTTACTTCATCGTGGGTGGCCCCGGCGCTCCCATAGAGGCTGACATGCACCTGATCACATGCTGTAAGCATATCTGCAATTTCATCAGTCACCAGGGTTGCATTGGTGAGTACATTGGTAACGCATCTACTGACACAGAAGTGGAAAAGGGTTTCCCATCCTTCCTTGAGCAGGAATTCTCCCCCTGAGAGGTTTATTTTTCGTACTCCCATCTCTACCAGAGATTTCAGTATGGGAATGTACTGCTCTACAGACAGTTCATCAGGGAGGGGCTGGCCTGCACACAGCAAACAATGTTCGCAATGTAAATTGCACTCATGCGTTGCCTCCAGGAGAATGCTGGTGGGGACAAAGAAGTCAGTACATCCTTTAATGGTAGATTGAACCCCCGGAGTAGTAACATACTGGATATAACCTTTGCTGACCAGTCCATCAAGGAATGATCTCACCTGCACGGGAAAATCCTCGGGAATATCCTCGTATTTCTTCTCTAAAATAGCAACAATGTCATCCACAGTGTTTTGACCAGAACAGAGTTCTAGAATGGAACATGCTTCCACATTCACGGTCTCTCTCTGGGAAATCAGCTTCTTGGCTTTGCTGCAGACATCATATTCAAAGAAATACCCTCCGTCAGGAGTGACATATATACCATACCCTTCTTGTAAAGCTGGATAGAGCCTGTGTTCCATAGAGGAAAGAGTGGGAGAGAAGTTAAGAAAATTACGCCCCGCAGTATTGCGAGGTATGTGGAATTGACCTCTTGAAATACTGACAACAACAACCAAGAAGACATCTTCAAGAACTGTAACTACTCCTCCAGGTCCCTCTATAAATCCATGCGGTTGCCGGGATTCGAACCCGGGTCGCGAGCGTGGCAGGCTCGAGTGATAGCCACTACACTACAACCGCTGCCACTTAGTTCCGGCACACAATATATAAGGTTTTCCCCCCTTTTTTTTCACGTCTCTCACGTTCACATCCTGCAGCTTCTCCTCTGCGTAACTGCTTCCATCTCCTGCCAGCCACTCCCAGACAAAGTATTTATATCCGTGCTCGTGAGGTATCGCATATGAGTTTCTTTCCCAGGCCATGGGTTGTCCTTCTCCTCTTGCTGGTAATAGGGTGCGTCAATGTCGCCATGAACCCTCAGTCAGATAGAGGAGGGCAGATTGACACGTCTCGAGAACCCATTCAGGTCCAGTACCAGGGAACCCCCATCATACTCCACACGAAAGAGCGGGAGGTGTCCCTCGTTCCCGTTGCCACCTATGAAGCCCATGTCCTGGTGGTATCTACTGTACACTACACTGATGAAGACTCTGATATAGCACCTCTCGATTTCTGTGTTGTATGGGGAGAGCTTTCCCAAGATCGTTATCTCGAGTATGCCACCTTTAACCAGACCAACAGAGTATGTATATGCACGTATGAGGCACATAGCCCTGTAGATGATCCTCTAGTGCTGACGTCTTTCGTCAATATCCATTTGATTCCTGCCAACCAAAATGTCCTGACTGCACTCTACAATGTCAGAAAGGGACAGAAGGTGATTTTAGAGGGGCTTCTGGTGGACATCTATTATGACGGTTCATTATATATCAAGACGAGTACCTCCTTGACGGACAACGGTATTGGAGCCTGCGAGATTCTCTACGTCATCAGTACACAGGTTGGCTCCACTGTCTATCAATGATATGACCAGGTCTTCATGGGCTGCACTGGATCGACCGGGATAAACCTTAAATATAGCAAAGAATCACTGAATTCATGAAAGATATAACCGATTTGTTTTCAGAGACCAAATCTGGCCTTATAAAGGGAATAATCTCCAGAGGAGGAGTGGTCTTAGCAGAGAAAGTAGAAAATTCCAAGAATGTCCTGACCAAAGACCCCGCGTTTGCTGAAGACATTGCCAGGACGATGGAGAAAAAAACAGGGGTCAAAGGATTCATTACAACTGACGAACTGCCTTCTTTTGGCATATCTGTAGGAGAGAGACACCAGATAGAAAAGGAATTCGCATGTGGGGACAACGACATGGTTGTTCTGGTGGCAGATAAGAAGGAGAAGGCAGAAGCGGGGCTGAAAATATTCTTTGAAGAAATCGTGAAGAGATGAGGTGCACCTGTATTGGAGATATCGCGGTTGTATATGTACCAGCAGAACTGGAACACAGGGAACACGAGATCGCTGAGACTGTCTGCCAGAGAGATTCCCGTGTGAGTGTGGTGGTACGAAGACTGGGGCGCTGTGGGGAGTTTCGTCAGTAGAGCTTGAGAATTCTAGTTGGCAGCAGGACAGAAACGGTACACACTGAATATGGGATACAGGTTCGCTTGGATGCTGGAGAAACCTGTTTTTTTAGAAAGGGAGAAAACAGAACGTCAGCGAATGAAGTTTTTAGTAACGGAGAAAGTGAAGATTATGGTCTTATTTGCAGGAGTGGGCATCATACCTCTGGTTTTGGCAATGGAGAAGAATGTGAATGTAGTGACAGTGGAGAAAAATGAGAAGGTATTCTCCTTCCCGACGGAGAATATCGAAGTGAACAGGATAAGGGGAAGTATCACTCCAGTGTTGGGGGATAGTTATGAGTATCAGGGAGGAAAAGCTGACAGAGTGGTTGTACCTCAGCCCTGCAATCATAATTGTTTTGTTCGAGTGCAGATTTTGTCAAAGCAGGTGGGTATCTGCACTACTGCACGTGGGCTTCCACCAAGAGCAGGTTGGCCAATATCCCGGGCTATGAGATTCTGAATACGAGAAATGCAGGTTCCTATGCTCCAGGAGTGTGGAAGGTATGTCTCGACATGAGAAAAATGTGAAGTTGTAATTCGTTATTCCAGGTTTTAGTGCGTGTGGGATGCCCTATTTTATTCGTATCTACAATCGTAAAATAAACATGAATAGTCTGGATTTCAGAAGTTCTCCCTTAAATCTGAAAGACCTTATTTTCGATTCATAGTACATGGAAGAACCTAATGGAAATGCCAACCTTTAAGAAACCTCATAGTACGAACAGATTTAGGATTTTTTTCCCTTTTTCCACACCTGGATGGAATCAGGTGTGCTCTCACCTCCAGATTGGTCTTCACCCACATGTTGAAATTCAGGTGATATCAAGAAACACTTTCGTCTCTCACATTCTGATGGCCCATACCAGTCAATAGACCTGGATGTACTCATGAGGAGAAAACCAAGAACACTGCAATCCTACAAAAAACTTATATATCCAGGATCAAATGGAAGGGAAGGAAGTAAGAGGAGGTGAAAAAGATGGAACCCCGAGTTGAAGACTATTTGGATGCTACCTGTGTTGCATCCACAGCTGGCGTCGCAGTCCTGATGGCATAAGTAACTTGTTTCTTCGTTTTTCTCTTTTTTTATTCATACGATAGTGACTCTTGGTGGGGGTAGCAGCCGCGGGCTCATGATGCCAGAAGTTTTTGCACCTCAAGTAAGGTGAGTCGAATTAACACCCCATGTCTTGATTGATGTATCGTTTCATGCTTTTCTTAGCAGGCATTGGAAAGATCGCAATTTCCCAAAAAGCTTATAAGAAGCAATCCAAATAAAAATGTGCTACAGTAAAGGAGGTGAGAAAAATGGAACCCCGAGTTGAGGATTATCTGGACGCTACCTGTGTTGCATCCACTGGTGGAGTCATGAGAGAAGCGTAAGTTGTTTCTCAGATTTTCTGTATCTACTTCTTTTTTATTCTTTAATGATTATCTTCATAGAGTTTTCAATGAGTCTCATGAAGATCCTGGCGATGCTGTGTAGTCTATCCTGCTTTTCTATCTCTGGCTGATATTCAGATGTGCTTTGCCAATAACCGCGTTAGTATGAATCCTCAATCCTCTGGAATTTGGAAGACATGTTGGTTCACATTTTCCAAGGCAAGGTTATCTATGAAAAATGTGTTGTTTTTCAAGTAACTATGTGATCGATCACACTCTGCCGGTAAGTTTATATCTAGGAAAGTGCAAGAAAAGGTATAAGATCTACGGAGGTGAAAAAGATGGAACCCCGAGTTGAAGACTATTTGGATGCTACCTGTGTTGCATCCACTGGCGGACTCATGTTAGAAGCATAGTCTGTTTCTCAACTTTCCTAAGTCTATTTCTCTTTTATTCTTTAATACTATATCATAGGACTCTCAAAGAGTTCGTTTGAAGATCCTGATGGTGCTGTGCAGTACATCTTACTTCTATTTTCGTTGTTTTTGGTCAATATTGCAGATATTCTCTACTAAAGAGTGCATCAGTACGTCTCCGTTCTTTGGAAATCTGGAAGATATGGAGTTCACATTTTTTATAGTCATAATTCCTATATGAAATGTGTTATTCTTCATGTGAGTATTAGATCAATCGTATTACTTCGATACGCTTATATCTAGGAAAGTGCAAGTAAAGGTATAAGATCTACAGAGGTGAGAAAAATGGAACCCCGAGTTGAGGACTACAGGGACACTACCTGTGTGGCATCCACTGGTGGTGGCGACCCCATTTTCATGGCATTCTAGTTCAGCTGCATCAGGGCAGAACGATCTCTTTTTTACTTTTTGTCTTTTCCCTTTCCGCAGTCACTCTTCGGCCCTAATGTGAGGAAAGCCCTCTACCGCTCTTGAATCTGGGAAGTGCGTAATACATGAAACTTACTGTCTTTGGATGAATCACTGCATCAGCCAGGTTTCCGCACATTGCGAAAGTGGAGCTTAGCCACTGAAGGCAAGACTCTCTCTGGGATTTCTTCAGGACTCATAGTCCTCAGATCAAGGCCAAACTTCTCGTTGAGCGTCCGCACCTGTTCATCAAAAATGTACTTGGCCAGAACGCTGGCTGCTGCCACTGCAACCTCCGATTCGGCCTGTGTTTTCTCAATGATGGTGACGTTGAATCTCTCCAAAGTGCTCAATCGGTCTCCAATGGATTTTTCTCCTACATCAAACTTGTCGATAACCACTCTGGCTGCATCTGGCTTCATCCTTCCAAGTATATCACGGATTACCTCTGTATGGGCCCAGGACAAGATATCATTTAGTGTTTTCCCCTCTTTCTTGAACTGCTCATACACTTTGTTGTAAGTTGCAGGCGGGAGAATTCTAACCTCTCGTTCAATGTGCGAGAACCTCAGCACCTGGCCGATTTCATATATTCTGAAAGATGATAGTCCCTTGCTGTCACCAACACCCAGCTTTCTCAGTTCAAGGGTTTCATCAGGAGTCAACCCCACTCCCGCTACTACCAGAGGGCCGTACCACTCTCCTTTTCCTGCTTCATCAGTGCCAATGAGGACCTTGGACTCTTTAATGAGAATAGTATTCAGCAAATCATCCATCCCCTTGGATTCTTGAAAAACCATCTTCCCTGTGGTATGCAGGACGAAGAAAATATCCCTATCCTTCACTCTCAAGGATTCATACGGGTTGGTCAGAGGATCTTTCCTGAGATTCTGGAGTGATACCTCTTCCACAAGGGCTTTAATCTCCAGGGGAGTCAAAGAAATCGATCTCATTCTTACACCTTTGAGTTGCAGCATTCTACTGGTTGGGAGTATAAATCTCTTTTGCAGGTTCAGGCTTTCATCGCATAATGGATGAGTGACATTCTGAAATGTTCTTGGAACCGGGATGCTGTCGCACCATCATAGATACCCATCCGGAGTTCCTCCGTTAACAGAAAAATATGCACAATAATGGAATATATAAGACGCAAAAATTCTATTTGAAACTTTTTTACCATTATAATGAACTATGTGAAATTTTTTGAAGAAAAAGAGGAGAAAGATTTATATATTCCATAATAATGTAAGTACAGGAGAGATTCTGTGAAACACCTTGGCTATAGAACATTACAGGATAATTGGACAATCTACAACGAGTTCTACCAGAACTTCCGTGTCAATATCAAGGATGTCGCCAGCTCCTTGAGGATTGACAGACATACTGCAAGTAAGAGGATACGTGACGTTCTGGAATCAGGGATTGTGACTGCTCCTCAACTGAGAAAACATTCCTACAGGAACTTCAGAGAATACATGTATCTCGTGCACTGTGATGATCCATTTGAAGTATATAAAAAATACAAAGACGATACGAATGTGGTACATCATGCTGTTCTTGGAGGATTTGGTAATCTGTGGGTTATCGCAAAGAAGGAAATGGACATCAAGGGAGAAATATTGGCTGAAGGGCCCCGATCTGATTACCACGTGGCATATTCTCTGACGGGTTCCTGGGACGAATCAACTGAGTTGATGAGAGAACGCATCGATACATGTTCTCTGAGAGAGTATGAACCACGGACATTGGTGAGAAGTCGCTGGAACGAGGTGCTGGAGTGGTGGGACCCTGATTTCGAGATCCTGTACAGAGAGTTGAAATATGACGGTCGGAAAGCCTATACCCCCATCATGAAGGAACATGAAATCTCTTCGCACAAGATCGACGAGTTCTTCACTCTCCTGCCCCACAGCTGTCTGGTGGCTGTCAGGTTTTTTCCAAAGGGAATGTCTGAGTATGATCCATATTTGTTCCTGATTGAGACCGAGTATGAGGACTTGGTCATTGAAGTATTTTCCCAGCTACCTACTTCTACATTTTTTGTAAAAGTGGAGGACTACCTCCTTGTGCACGCATACGTGGAGAGATCTTCCATGAGGGAAGATGGCATCATATGGGATGTATCTCAAATGAAACTACACTGTCTCCTGGAAAAAATGAAGAAAAAAGGAATTGTCAAGAGTGAAAGACATGCGATTTTTGAGTGCCACTGGTCAAAGGATATCTAGCCAGGTATTGGAGCTGAACCAGAGCCACCTCCTCCAGAGGTTCCTTGATTACTTGTAGATCCATCATCGCTCAGGGTTGTGGGGGATTCTCCCGAGAAGGCAGGAGGTTCAGTACTTGCCTGTTCACTGATTTCTTGTACAGCAGAAACGGTTCCTGCCAGCACAAGTCCAGCTATCAAGAGAAAGACTAGTATTTTGTTCATTATTTCCACCTCATTTCACATTTGATAACTTGCATAAAAATGTTTGCCATGAAAGTTCGTTATTTCTCTATTTCTTGGATATTTGGCGTATTATTTTAGCAAAAAGCTTAAGAAGAGTGATGAATAGGAGGAGATGAGGTAGACATCCTGCTAACCCACAGGGGTTGGGTGGACTTCAACCTCCCTCTGCCCGGATGGGCAGTTTCTGAATAGAAGAGAATACGGGATAGTCCCTACAGCAATGATTTCTCCCGTTTCTCTTCTATTCTCCCGAAGCCTCTGATTCTGCTTGATGACTGGCTAGTCTGTTGCGGAGGGATAATCATGAACATCGACATGAAGCCGGTCTCATGGAGAGACACGTTCTACATATAAAGAGCGGATCAGAAGCTTTATTAAGCTGGAGAAGCAGAAATACCTATGAAACCAGCCCCCCTGGTTATGGTCATACTACTTCTTTCGTGCTGCCTTAACCAGTCTGAAGTGCCACAGCCTTCTCTGAGCGTGGAATCTGGTACTCCTCGCATTGCCAGCTGGCTTTCCAAGAAAGATGAACTCATCAGGTCGGGCCATCCATATACTCTCGTCATGACAGGATGGGTTACACCAGAAGAAGCGACTGCTCTCAAGGAGAACGCTCCTTCTGTTGTAATACTGGCGGGAATCACTCTCAACTGGGTGTATGATAATCCAGAATGGATGACTTTCCTGGAGACAATAGCCAGTGCAGAGACTCCCCACAACGTGACTGAAGACATGTATCTGAAAGCAGACAATGAGAAGTGTGCTTTCGGGTGGGCATCAGAACAGTGGGGTCATCAGGAGATTTATGCAATGGATCCCCGTAACCCCGGATGGCGAGCTCTCGTTCTTGCAGCTTACAAGGCAATTCTGGACCAGCCTCAGCATGACGGGATCATCATTGATATGCTCCTGGATGTGTCGTGGTGTCCCGACGCTATCAGTGATGAAGAATGGGTTTCAACCACCAAGACTCTGCTCCAGGATGTTAGAGAGATGGCAGATGCCCACATCAAGCTCATTATCGTCAATGCGGGCAAAGACTTCGAGTCCATAGACCCCTATGCGCAGTACTTTGATGGGTATGTTATGGAAAATTTCCTGGGGGAGTGGGGCGCCGACTATGAGACAGGCCTGGAAGCTGCCCAGAGCCCGTATATCATCGTGTATGCTGTGGACACCAGTGATACCGGAATGAAAGATCTTTCGAAAATGAGACTGGGGCTCACCTTGAGTCTGCTCAATGATAATACATACTTCACCTACGATTTTGGTCCCAGAGACCATGGCCAGGCATGGTGGTTCCCCGAGTATGATGTGGATTTGGGGCCTCCACTTGATTCCTATTACTTGAGGGACAATGCTTACTGGCGAGAATTCGAAAAGGGGATTGTGGTGAGCTGCCCTTATGCTGATGTTACAGTGAGGTTTGATCAAGAATATACTGATGTAACTACAGGAATCATTGGTACATCGTTTGTGATCAAGAAGGGGGATGGGAGGATATTCGTTCGAGCGTAATCCATCGTTATCTGGACAGACCAGACACGCGAGAGAGTTGCCCTTTCTGCGCAAAGCCTTTAAGTTCATTTTCATAAGTTCCTGCAATGAAGTTGATGATTACTGGACATACAGGCCTCCTGGGAAGCAAAATTCTGGCCAAATCCAGGTTTCAGACATATCCTGACCGGAGAATAGACATAACTACACCTGAAATCATCCACTACATCCAGGAGGTGGCTCCAGACATGGTCATTCACTGTGCAGCTTTCACCAATGTGGATCTATGTGAAACTCAGAAAGACAAAGCCTGGCTGACAAATGTCACGGGAACGGAAAATGTAGTGACAGCCTGCGCAAGCCTTCATGCAAAATTGGTTTATATATCCACAGATTTCGTGTTTGACGGCACAGGCAAGATGTACACTGAAGAAGATACTCCCAATCCCATCAATTACTACGGGATGACAAAATTGGAGGGAGAAAGAATCGTTCAAGAAATGGATGATTCTCTTATAGTGAGAACCAGCGTCTTGTACGGATGGCATCACCACCTGAATTTTGTCACCTGGGTTCTCAGCCAATTACAGAGTGAAAAGCACATCAGGATCGTCACTGACCAGTATACCTGTCCTACCCTGGCTGACAACTTTGCTGAGGTACTACTTGACCTCTGTAAAAAGGATGTGATGGGGCTCTATCACGTCACTGGCACAGAACGAATTACGAGATATGACTTTGCACGTGAAATAGCCAATATTTTTGGGCTGGATGACTCTTTCATGACTCCTGTAAGAAGTGAAGACCTGGCCCAGAAGGCACCACGGCCAAGAGATTCATCCCTCTCAACACAAAAGATAAAAGCAATCATAGATACACCTTTGCTATCTGTGAAGGAAGGGTTACAGGAAATGAAAAAGGTGTCCCAATGAAAGGATTAGTGCTGACCGGTGGATTTGGAACCCGTCTCCGTCCCATTACTTATACCAGCCAGAAGCAGCTGATACCCATAGCAAATAAGCCCATCGTATTCTATGCTATTGAAGACCTGGTGGAAGCAGGCATCACTGATATCGGTGTTATCTACGGTCCCAATAAAGACCAGGTCATGGCAACCATTGGAACAGGGGAGAGATGGGGAGCCTCCATTACATACATTGAACAGGAATATCCTAAAGGACTGGCTCACGCTGTCTTAATTGCTAAGGATTTCATTGGTGAAGAACCTTTTGTTATGTACCTGGGGGATAACCTCCTTAAGGAAGGAATTACTGCGTTTGTGAAAGATTTTCAGAATTCTCAGTGTGAGGCTAGCATTTTGTTGACCCATGTGAAGAATCCCCACTTGTTCGGGGTTGCCCAGCTGGATGATAGTGGAGGGATCATTAGATTAATTGAGAAACCCAAGGAGCCACCTTCAGATCTGGCTCTCGTGGGCATCTATGCGTTTAGAAAGACCATTTTTGAAGCTGTCAGGAGTATAACTCCTTCCTGGCGAAATGAACTGGAGATTACTGATGCCATCCAGTGGTTGCTGGATAAAGGGTATCCCGTCAATGCGTCAATTACAGGCGATTGGTGGAAGGATACAGGAAAACCTGATGACATACTTGAAGCAAACCACCTGGTTTTGGATGGTATCAAGAGGGATATTCAGGGTCAAATTGATGATACAGCGGAAGTAAGGGGGAGAATCCAGGTTGGCCCCAGAACTCAAGTGAAAGAGGGCACTGTGCTACGAGGGCCCCTCATCATTGGAGAAGACTGTGTTATTGGCCCCAATACGTATATTGGACCTTTCACATCAATTGGAAACAATGTTGTCATCAAGAACACTGAGGTGGAGTCTTCAATTGTCATGGACGATACCGT
>JACVGW010000083.1:8509-11193 GCA_018992565.1 Theionarchaea archaeon | reverse complement strand
GTTATCAGATCAGTGATATTCTTCATGATGACTCCTCCAATTAACCCCAGTCCCACGGTAAAGAGTGTTCCCAGAATCAAGAACAGCACCACCAGGTACAGCCCACCAGTGAGAGTACTATTCAGAGCCAGGATAATGGCGCTCAAAACAAATCCCAGAAACAGCCCAAACAATGTCTTGGCCACAATAACTTCTAGGGGCGTGATAGGAGTCACCAAAACGGCATTCAGGGTCTTCAGCTCTCGTTCTTCAACTAGAGAGGAGGAAATAATCAATCCACCCACCATGACAGCAATAATCAGCATGAAGGGCATGATTCGCACCTTCAATGGATACTCCTCTCCACCCACAGTCCTGGTTTCAAAGGAGATCACCTCTTCGGCTCCCATTTGTTCCTGGTAGACCTTCACGAGTGTGGCTCCGACAGTCAACCGATCATTCAAGAGACTCTTGCCGGAAACCAAAACCAAAGGAGATGTCCCACCCTCAAATACCACCCCTGCATCATACTCGCCTTCAAGAACCTTATTCCTCAGCTCCTGTTCAGATTGAGCTGTAACCACGTGGATTGAAGGTTCCTGCTCAAGCAGAGGTATCAACTCACTTTCTCCATACACTGCAACAGCAGGAGCAGATGTGCCTACACTGCCCAACGCTGCATTGAGTGCAACGGACATGAGAATGGGCATAATAATCATGAACAAAAAGAAGGTCCCCCTGGTAACGAGCTTAATATCCTTTTTTGTCATCTGGAACATCCGACGGATATTCATGAATATCGCCTCCTGAGGGAAATCACTCCCAGGAAGAAAAGCCCAATATCACACATACCCACAATGGCAAAATCTCTCCACACGTCAGACAGCCCAGCGCCATGATTGAGAATCTGGTTTACCGCATCCACCAGGTAGTATGTCGGTATTGCCTTTATCACAGAAAGTGAAGCACCTGGTAACAAAATGACCAGCCCAGGCAATATCAGTATCAGAAGTGGTACGCCAACATAAATATAGGAACCTGTAATATCATTCGTGAGGCTTCCCAGAAACAGCCCCAATGTCACTGAAAGAAGAGCGCCCAGGAGGACACCCAAGAATAGAACAGGAATATCTCCTCTAAAGGTCTTTGTCAGGACCAGGATGGCCACAGCAACAAGGAGAGAATATCCTATGCCCACCACTCCTTTGGACAGGATCACGTCCGAAGGAGAAGCAGGGGTAACCAGAACTGCTCTCAGTGTTCCTGCAGCACTTTCTTCAACTATCAGGGTGGATATTGTCCACATCTCCATCACGAGGGCCATGACCAGATAGAGGGGTATAGACTGTTCTCTCAGGGGGATCTGCTTCCCCGCCATATCCTCTCCCAGGATTTCTCCTTCCATTTGAGGCAACGGTTTCTGCAAAGCTGCATACTCCACAGCCAGTTCGATAAAATAGGCGATGGAAGTCCTCACGTTTTCTGGCTGCTCTGAATCAAAGTAGAGCACAACCTCCGGCTTCTCACCTGTTGCAAGTAACGTATCAAAATCCTTGGGGAGCACCAGCCCTGCTACATAGTCACCTTCCTCTACTGCTTTTTCGACATCTTCCGATGATTCAAAGAAATGAAAGGCAATCCCCTCCTCTCCTCCAAGTTGAGAGAACACCTGCGACTCCCCATATACTGCCAGGTCAAAGGTCTCTTCAACACTGGCAGGTAAGACGTAGTATACAGCAGCAAACATAATACCGGAGATTAACCCCATGAGGACCAGGCTGTTTCTTATAGCTGCAATGGTATCCTTTTTCATAATAGCCTTGACACATTGAGGGTTCATTGTTCCAACTTCCTCCCTGTTAATTTAATAAACACTTCTTCCAGGGTTGCTTCCTGGGTGTGGATGGTAGCCACCTCTTTTGTCTCCAGGAGGTTCTTGGTCCTTTCAGGTGTCTTGGGATCGTCCAATGGGAGAGTCTCTTCTTCAAATCCCTTCTTGGTCCGTGTCTTCACTCTGAGGGTTCGCTTCCCCAGTTTCAATTTCAGATTCTCAGGCGTATCCAACGCTACAATCTTTCCTTCATTAATAAACGCCACTCTATCTGAGAGTTTGTCTGCTTCCATCATGTTGTGAGTTGTCAAAAAGATGGTCTTCCCTTTCTTTTTCTCTGTCACAATGATCTGCCTGATAGCATCAGCAGAAATGGGATCTAGACCAGAAGTTGGTTCATCCAGGAAAAGAATATCTGGGTCATTGATCAAAGACCGGGCAAACATGACCCGCTGCTGTAACCCTTTAGATAATGTTTCTGCCCTATCATCAGCCCATTTTGTGAGGTCCACACGTTTCATCAATCCATCCAGGTCAGGACTGATGCCAAAAAGGCCTGCAAAGAAATCCAGGTTTTCTCTGACTGTTAACCGAGGGTACAGGTTCTTTTCTTCAAAACATACCCCAATCCGTTCATGGACCTTCTTTGGATCCTGAGAAATATCAATTCCCATAATTCTTGCCCATCCCTCCTGGGGGATGAGCTGACCAGTAAGCATTTTGGTAGTGGTGGTTTTCCCTGCACCATTGGGACCCAAAAATCCAAGGACTTCTCCCTTGTCTACGGAGAAAGAAATGTGATCTACAGCCAGATTATCATCGTAGCTGTAGGTGAGGGTTTCAGCTTCAATTATCATGGAATCACTGTCCTGTT
>JACVGW010000083.1:0-8409 GCA_018992565.1 Theionarchaea archaeon | reverse complement strand
TGTTGAATACATAGAAGGGAAGGCATTGCTGAAGCTGGATATTGAAAAGGGGATTAAAGTGGCAATTTTAGACATCAAGATGAAAGAGGGGAAAACGCTGGAAGATTTGAAGATCCCTGCTGATTTCTATGTTCTGGATATCCTGGAACAGAAGGACACCTTATACACATGCTTGGCAAAGATAAAAGATAAAGGAGCATTCGCAAGAGTGAGGGAAATGCAGCCCTGGAAGTCCTTATTGGCGGAGAACATACTTTTTGATTTTCCTTTCATTACGTCAGAGGAGAAAATCGTCTTCACCATAATCTCAGACAGTAAGACTCTAAGGAAGATACTGCAAGTATTCAGGTCAATGAAGATCATCAGAAGTCTCTCCTTTCACAAGGCTACCTTTTCTGGGCACAACGTTCTGTCCTGTCTCACTGAAAGGCAGAAGGAGGTTATGTTGGCTGCCCACAAAAATGGATATTATAATGTTCCCAGGGAGATCACGGCAGAAGAACTCTCCGAGAAACTGGGCATCAGCAAGGCTACCACAGTGGAGCATTTGAGGAAGGCTGAAAACAGAATTATCTCACAGGTTGCAGCAGGATACTGATTTTGTGATTCGTGGGTGCACTATGATTCTTGATTAATACTATAGAGACCAATACATATATGAGTTCAGAGTTACAGCTGGCTGCAGCCCTTACGGAACTGGATAGTAGCCATTCTTCCCGGCCTCCTTAAGAGAAATAAATCCGGAATATACAGTATTGCTATACCTTGAAGACAAACCTCTAAATAGCCCCCTGGTAAGAACCATCATGAACCTTGTCTTTGTCCATGGTGCTGGAAGCAGCAGCAAAGTCTGGACCTTCCAGAAAAGACACTTCTCTGATCACGAGATACTGCTCATAGACCTCCCCGGGCATGGTGGAACCCCTGGAGACGGTAGAGAGACAATTTCTGGTTACGTCGAAGATGTGCGGAAGTCTATAAAGTCGCATGGAGATAGTGTCCTCATTGGTCACTCAATGGGTGGTGCAATCACGCTGAGTTATGTTCTGAAATACCCTGCAACTGCCTGCATTCTGGCCGGGACTGGGGCAAAACTGCGCGTTGTACCTGCAATCCTTGAGAATGTTGTTGACCACTACGAGCAGACTGTCGATCTCATTCTGGAAAGTGCTGTACACAACAAAACAGAACAGATCATGACCCATTCCCGAAAGGAGATGCTCTCCACACCACCTCATGTAACCTACAATGACTTTCTGGCATGTGACACATTCAACGTTATGGGGGAAATCCACAGAATATCTATCCCTACCCTGGTAATTGCTGGTCAGCAGGATATACTAACTCCGGCAAAATACTCACAATACCTGGCAGACAACATCAGGGGTTCACGTCTTGAAACAATTGAGAATTGTGGCCACATGGCAATGCTGGAACAGCCAGAGGCATTCAATTCCGCCATAGAGAGGTTTGTGAACTCTCTCTCGGATGAACCGTAAAATCCAGGCTGTCATTACCATAATCCCTTTTGCCAGGATTCTTTTCAGACACCAGTTCATCTTCTGAAACGGAACCCTTATATGCTCTTTGTAGTCTGTAAGAAAGTGGAACGTATGAACTCAGTCAAAATACTCGCTGGAACATTCATCATCTCTCTGCTTCTTGTCCTGTGCGCTAGCTCCACCGAAGAATTCACAGTTGCTGTCAGCCAGGGCGACCAGTGGGTTCCTGCAATCTATGAAGACATTGTGGTGTGGGAAGATGACAGAAATGGAAATCACGACATCTATGCATACAACCTTTCCACCAGAGAAGAATTTCCCATATGCACGAACATGGGCGATCAAGGGTTTCCTGCAATTTTTGGCCACATCATCGTGTTCATGGATGACAGAAATGGAGATTACGATCTTTATGGCTACGATCTGCTGACTGAGCATGAGTTTGTTGTGGTGATTGATGAGAGCGAGCAGTGGGTTCCCCAAATCTATGAGAACATAGTCGTTTTCGAAGATGATAGGAATGGGAACTATGACATTTTCGGGATCAACCTGACAACTGAAGAGCAGTTCCCTGTGTGTACTGACCCCGGTGAGCAGCACTACCCCAGCATCTACAAAGATATTGTCGTCTGGGAGGACAATAGGAATGGGAACTATGATATCTACGCGCTGGATATGACCACTCACGAAGAATTCCAGATTACTGATGATCCTTCTGATCAGAGACTGGCCAAAATCTTTGGAGACTACGTGGTATGGACGGACCGACGAAATGAAAGTGCTGACATCTATGGGTTCAACCTGGAAACTGGCCAGGAATTCCCCATTACGCAGGATTCATCTGATCAGGGCATCCCCTCAATCTACGGGGATACGGTAATATGGATGGACCTGAGAAATGGTAATACCGATATCTACGGACTTGACCTCAACACCCGGAAAGAATTCCCTGTGATGACCGATCCTGATGAACAGGGATTTCCCGCAATTTTTGAGAAGACTGTGGTGTTTCAGGATTTCAGAAATGACAACAATGATATCTTTGGGGTGTATATTGACAAGGATGGAGTATGCTCAGGCTCTCTTCTTCTGGCAGTGTTGGTTCTTGGAGGACTTCTAGTACTGCGAATCTCACGGAATCGTTGTGCAATCAAGAGCCGGACATGTCCATAATCACCCTGAAGCATTGCAGCATGTTGAGAGGGTTCTGAAAATGCTGAAAAAGAAAAAGAGCTGAATTCAGAAGATAATACAAAAAAAAGAAAGAGAATCTTCCTGTATTGGACGCTCATCGATCCATCGTCACGTCCCCTTGAGATAGATCATTTTGCCATAGTTTTGGCCTAGCCAGAGATTTGGGCCACTTGCGAGAGTAGTATACTTCACCTGATTCTCCCCAGGATTTACTGTGATGTCGACTTGTTCTAGATTCCAGTCTGCATGATCGCCAGCTGGTTCGAAACGCAGGTATACCGGGAATCTAGTCAGGTGCCCCGTGTTGAGTTGGGGGTTTCGCGGGTCATTGAACTCTTTGTGACTGACATTTCCCCCCGCGCCCAATGTGTATGTCCGGTCAGCACCTCGTTCAAAGTCATCGTCAGATGAGTCTATGACGAACTCTCGACCGCATGCCCCAATGAAAATGTGTCCATTTGTGCCTGCACCGCTTCTATTTCCAGTTGCAATTCGCACGTCAATTCTACTGATGTTAGCCATATCAACACCTCCTCTCTACTATTTTATTAGAAGATTCTACTTCCTCGGCTATTTCCTTATAACATTGTTCTTTTCTTCCTAGTACAAGCAAATAGCCATCAACTCCTCTCTGCACGTATCATATTTTTCATTATTACCTGTTCGGTCACCAGTACTCCTATATCACCTCTTTGATTACTTTATAGCTGCATTCTATTTGAGAATTATGTCTGCCCTTTCAGATACACATGTAGAATCTACCTGGAAGTGATTTTGTAACCAGCATTGATAGTGTCCCAATTTTGTCCTAAACGCCAGTACGTGACAAAAAATAAAGAATAAGCGGGAACTGCAGGATTATTCTATGAATCCAGATTTCCTCGTGAGGTTTTCGCCTCTCATGGGCTTGCACTTTGAATGCTAATGAGACCGGACTCTTCTTGCACTGGATCCAAGTATCTGTACAGCACGCGTATGACACTTTGAAAACTCAAACCAAGGAAATCAGGGCTCAGGAGTGTCCACCAGACAGCATATTCAGAAAGAACCCTCTGGAAGCGACTAACATACTTTTGCTGCGGCGCAAAAAGCTTATATCTCAACATATCAAAGAGGACTGGTGATATTATGCAGGTAGCTGTTCTAGGCTGTGGTACAGTAGGCACCACTGCCATAAAAACACTTGATGCTCTAGGAGTATTTGATACTATTACCGTTGGAGACATTAACGTACACTATGCAGAAAATGTAGCTGATACCTGTTCGTGTGAGACGCTCTGCGTCAAATGCAACGCTGAGGATCCTGGACAATTGCGGGAGGTAATGAAAGATTCAGATGTTGTACTCAACTGTATAGGCCCCTTTTACAAATACGGACCACCCATTCTCACAGCAGCTATCGAGGAAGGAGTCAACTATGTGGATGTATGTGATGACCTGGATGCAACGATGGAGCAACTGAAACTCCATCAGAAAGCTATTCAACACAATGTCTCTGCACTGATCGGTATGGGAAGTTCACCTGGATTGGCCAACGTGCTGGTCAAGTTCTGCGAGAATTTCCTTGACGTTAAATCAGTAGATATATACCATGCCCATGGGGGTGAAGAAACAGAAGGAGCTGCAGTTGTGAAACACAGAATACACTCTATGAACATGGAGATCCCCGTATTTCTCAACGGCTCCCTTCAGTATGTGAGGCTATTTGAAGAAAGCGGCAGGGCCTTGGAGGAATTGTGTGAATTCCCAGGTGTGGGTACGTATCAGGTATATGCATATCCCCATCCGGAGACTATAACCTTGCCCCAGCACATCACAGGTGTGCAGCGCGTCACCAACCTGGGGCTGGTTCTGCCTCCAGGATACGCAGAGCTGATCAAAGGAGTGGTCAGACTGGGCATCACTGCAGAAGAACCCATATCTGTCAATGGGCAGCGCGTTGTTCCACTGGACTTCGCAGTTGCTTTCATTCTGTCCCAGAGAGAACAGCTGCTGAAAAAGGCAGGCTTCACGGAACCAATGGGAAGCTTGAAAATAGTGGTGGGGGGAGAACAAGATGGTAAGAAAGAGAAGTACATTTTTGCTCTGGGTTCTCGTGGCCAGGGTATGGGAGAAGGGACTGGAATACCCGCCGCCATTGGCGCGGCACTCATGGCGCAGGGAAAGATACCTGCAAAGGGAGTCCTGCCACCTGAAGCCTCTGTCAACCCCCTTGAAGTACTGAGCCTTGCAGCAAGAGCTCTCCGGTCGACAGGCAAAGGCGAACTGCCTTTCATAATCGAACGTATTGATGAACAGGGTAAGAGAACAAAAATTGATTACAAGAAAATATTCCCTCTCTAGGTTTCTCTTTCTTGTTCCTTCTTTTCTTTCATATCATGATTTCATGACAGGTCTGTAAGCGGCAGCAGCCTGTCTGAAATCTTGAAGTACATTTTTATGTATTTCTAGGCCACATTGATTTGAACATTATCGCTTTGTAATGTATTGCAAGTATGTTTCGACACATTTTAAGTACATGACCGTAAAGTTTATATACTATCTTTATGTACTTAAGCGTGAGGTGATTATAGATGCACGAGCTTTACTTGCTGGCTAGAACCCGGATAGAAGATGAATTGAAAGCAAAAGAGAAGAGAATATAGATGACTCTGATTCTCTCTTGCTTTCTACTTTTACAGCTGATAAAGACTTCAGAGAACGTGGTTGATTCCTTAATGCCTTCTGATTTTTCCATCGTAGAGATTATATTCTGAACAGCTATCCAGACTGAGAGAGTTGGAGGAGCAAATTCTATGCCTGCAGAATCTCAAGGATTGTACAACTCTCTTCAGAGAGGAGGACGCTATATTTAAGAACGAGATGGACAAATTCTGCCAATGATAAAGGTACCTACACCGTTCGCTGTGGGAGATGTCAACCTGTACCTGGTGGGAGACACACTAATAGACACAGGACCCAGAACCCCAGAAGCTCTGAAGGTCTTGGACGGGCTCAACCTGGATTCAATAGTCAATGTTGTTATCACCCATGGACACGTTGATCACCACGGATTGGCGTACTACTTGAAGGAGAAGACTGATTGCACAGTATTCGTTCACAAAAATGATCTTCTAACAGTTACAGATTATGAGAATGAACTGGACAAGAAATCACAGACGTATGCAGATTTCCTGAAAAAAAGCGGACTATCTGAAAAGCTGGTCCTCCATTTCAAGGAATACTATCACGAACTCAGGACATATGGGGAACGCTGTCCTGCTGAACCATTAAAGGAGAAAGTCATGACTGAACAGGGTGCAATGCAGGTGATCCACACACCGGGTCACACAGGAGGGAGCTGCTGTTTTGTCATGGGAGATGTCCTGTATGCAGGAGATACCTTGCTGCCCACGATCTCCACCAATCCCAGCATCCATGCAGTCTTTGATGAAACATGTGGACTCAAAGCATATCAGCAGTCGCTGCGCACTCTTTCTCAGATACGCGTGGACACAGTCTTTCCCGGACATGGAGCAGTCATTAAAGATCATATCGCAAGAATACACACCATTCTGAAAGAACATGAGCAGAGACGTCTTACTGTCCTGGATTCTCTCCAAGAAACACCACAGTCCTTGGCAGAGGTAACCAAAGTGGTTTTTGGCAATATACCTGCATCAGAGGTGCTCCTGGCTCTGGCAGAGTGTTATGATTACCTGAAGATCCTGGAACGTGAGAGAATCGTATGCATATATGAAGAAAAAGGGACTATTCTGGCAAGAGTTCTGTAGAGTCCTGGGTCCTTTGTGAAAAGGGATAAATCTGTCTTCATAAAAGCCCATTGTCATCACTGGATACCTGCAAAACACTCCGACGTGCAGTGAATCACATGGTGAACCTGAAGGATAGTAGAAACGCTTTTGTGTGTAACCTTCTCGCGCAGTATATGCACCAAGGATCCCTGGTTAGACTTGTACCTATAGAGAGACGTCATTTTGCCAAGTCTCTTGAATGGTTGAAAGATACAACTGTTACTGAGTACCTCCCAGTATCGGAGACCGTTGACATTCATAAAGAAATAAGTTCACTGGAACACCTTTTGAAAAGTGATTTTGCCCGGGGGTTTGCTGTTGAGACTCTCGAGGGTGAGCATATTGGCAACGGCGTACTACACCACATAGACTTCCGCAACAAGAGGGCAGAATTTTCAGGGTTATTAGGTGAGACGTCATTCTGGGGGAAAGGATACGCTGTAGAAGCAACTGCGCTAGTGCTAGAGACTGCTTTTGAGAAATTAGGCCTCAATAAAGTGTACTGCAGAATATCAGTGGACAATATGAGAGCTCAAGAGTTTTCCAAGAAAATGGGGTTCACACAAGAAGGCGTGCTGAGACAGGAAGTCTTGAAGAATGAGGAATTCGTTGACTTCGGAATTTATTCCCTGCTGGCAGAAGAGTACTTCCGGCTTAAGGGCACGTTAGGTAGTCTGGCCTCAGGAAAAGACTGATTTCTGGTAGTCTTCCGGAAAGGGGAATAAGAACCTCCGGTCCCCCAGGAAAAGGATAACAAGACGTCTGTACCTCTTTTTGCAGAGAGAGACCTTTTTTGTGGGAAAGACACCAAAGATTTTTATGGAAAGTTCTCAAGAAGCCACTATGAGAAGGCGTTCCAATGACACATGTACACCTGAGGGACAGGACTCAGGAATCGCCCCTCGTCCACGATGCTCTGATTTTGTGCTCCACCGCTCCCCAAAGGCATACCTGAGCTACAAGAGTGGATCTCCTGAAGAAACCCTTCGCACGATTCAGGATGTTCTCAGGCCGTACTTCTTCCCAGATATAGTAGTCAGTCTCCAACCCAATGAATTCGGATCTACCTGGTTTTGCAGGGTATCACTGGTGCATGGGAGCGTCGGTCAGAATGGAAAGGGTATGACAATACCGCTGGCCCTTGCCAGTGGATTCGCGGAGTTCATGGAACGCCTGCAGGCACTATACTTGTGGAGGAATTATTCTCCAGCTCTGCCGCATCTGGAAATGACACCTGATGTGATCCCCGAGAATGAGAGAACCCAGTGGAATACCTTTAATGCTGCTCTCGCCAGAGAAATGCATGACCGCATAGTGCCTCAACCCTCTCTTGATGGAATGTATGAATTCCACGATCTCATGAATGGGACTGTTGTATATCTCGCCCGCTCTCTGGTATACACACCATTCCTGACTACAGGTACGGCTGCAGGGAATACGCGAGAAGAAGCACTTGTCCAAGCATTGTGCGAGCTCTTCGAAAGATATGCAGCAAGGACTGTTCTAAGAAATCGGATGGTGGTTCCTTCAATCCCATGGAATTTCTTATCACCATCAGTTCGTGAGATGCTTCACCAGATCCAGGAAGCGGGGTTTGAAGTATATGTCAAGGATTTCTCTCTGGGAATTGGACTCCCTGTAGTCTGTGTTGTGGTGGGAACTCCAGAAGCGGGGTACCATGCAAGACCTGGAAGTGCTCCTGGCATCAACAGGGCAGTGGAACGGTGCATTCTTGAATACTACCAGGGAATCCCTTCAACTGCAGCCAAGATATCTGCTGTAAGGGAGGCCACTGATAGGATAAAACACATAATGTCCACGCTTTCCAGCCACCTCGACGTTCTCTTCTCTCTGGATGAGTTCCTCACAGTAAATTTCCTCAATGCATATGACTTTCCTCCTGATGAACTGGAATTCTT
>JACVGW010000153.1 GCA_018992565.1 Theionarchaea archaeon | reverse complement strand
CGGTTATTGATTTCCCCGAAATATTCTGGCAACACTATTTTAAACGTAAAAGGCCAAGAAGAAAGGATATTTGAAAGAATACCATTCCAAAACATGTCACAAGAACCAGTAAGTCACTCTAGATGAGTAGAGTTGGTGTGACTGGTTTGAAAGGAGGTATACGCATGAACCTTGTCGAGTACTTCTCGAAATTTCCAGAATTGAAATCGTTGTATGAGCATGTGAAGCAGGAATATCAGACCAAAAATCCTGTTCATCACAACTGGACCCACGCACAGAGAGACCTGGGTAAAGCCATCATGCTGGGAGAAGAGGAAGAGGCAAATATGAAAATCGTAATAGCGGGCATCCTGCTCCACGATATTGGACGACTATATCCTCGCAATGGGGGAGAACACTACCTGAAAGGAGCAGAAGTTGCACCTTTCTATCTGCGGGACGCAGGATTCACAGAGAAGGAAATTGAAGCTGTGGTGCACTGTGTGAGGACGAACGGCCCCAGAGGGGTGGAAGAGCCTGAGACATTGGAGGCGAAAATCTGTTACGATGTGGATTTCAGCTGCTCGGCGGGTCATATTGGTGTTGCCAGGGCATTTCATCACTTTATGGGAGAAGCACACATGGGTGTTAGGGAGATGGTAGAATTCCCCAAAGAAAGAATCGTCCCTCCAAGACAATTGTGCACGGACGCAGGGAAGAGGTTTGCCGATGAGAATCTCAAGAAAGCTGGGAGATTCTGGGAAGCATTAGAAAAGGAGTTCGCAGAGGAGGAACGCATGATTAGAAAGATCATCGCTGACTACAGAGGGGATTAAGCCATCATGTCAGAATTTCCGTATCAGAAAATCTGGAGATGAAAATCGAACTCCCTGATGGAAGAGCTCACAAGATAGTCATCCTGATTAGATCAGATTACCATAGACTCTCCTGATCCAGATACACTTACTTACAACGTGGCACATTCATGGCCTTTCCTGAACGTCCCTGCTTCCTTAGTCACTCTCTTTAGATCTCTCCCTGGAAGAACGGTCAGAAGGATAGCTTCCTACCTTTGAGCACGACGGTTCCGTCCAGTTCCAATGTTGGGTCTTTCATTACCATATCAATATGGATGGGGGCTTTGTTCGTTCCTCCAAACAGAGTGTTATCACCCACGGCAATGTGAACAGTCCCCAGGACTCCTTCATCCTCAATGATGGCACCTCGTAGATGTGCATTGGGGTTCAGTCCAATTCCCAGTTCTGCTATCTGGTACACATGGGGATTCTTCTGTCTTTCAAGTATGTCCCGGAGGGCTTCTGCGTCTTTTCCACCTTCTATCTTCTGTACAATGCCATTCTTGATGGTCAGTTTTACAGGAGATGTAACCAGTCCAGAAGAAGAGATAGTTGCATCAATGATCGCTACACCATTAACAGAATCTTCAACAGGTGCAATGTACACCTCAAGATCAGGCATTCCTGATGAACATCCCGGAACATCGAGAATGGAGGTACATGCGTCTGCAGTTCTTCCTTCCAGGCTCATGACAAGATCTGTACCTCCAGAAGTCGTTATCCTCGCTTTTTTCGCAGAATTGACCAGCTTACTCATTTTCTCAATAGTCACCTGTTCTTTTTCAAAATCGGTATCTGTCAGGGCGGGCGATGTGAGAATTTCAGGCATCATTCCAGTCATTGCAGCAAACCGTGCACCCTTCTTACAGGCATCAGCTTTTGCCTGTGTGAAGGCCATTATCGTTGATGTAGCCTGAAGGATAACGTCAGATCCCAGCATAGCTTCACGCACTTGTGGAGGGGGTTCTTCTCCAGGGACATCTCGTTCTTTCATCGTGGCAACCGTGACCTCACTCCCAACTTCCATAGCAGCTTCCATAAGTGCATATGCTACTGCCAGGTCTCTCCCTGTGTCCGTGATAACCAGCACTCTCTCTTCGGGAGTTATCCGTGCACACGCTTTCACAATCTTTCGTGCTCCTTTCATGAGGGGAGCAACTTCACTCATCAAAATACTCATGGGTATTCCTCCGCTTATGGATTATTTTGTTCTGGTATTCCCTTTGGGCGACAACGTTTATCAGTTTTCCCAGAATATTCAGGTATCTCTTTCATATTACAGGATCAATGAGGTTATTCTTTTTCATTTCTTCCTGTACTTCCACATTCATCTTGTGGATGGGTGCATATGGTCCTTCTTCATATTTTCCAGCAGCCTTCTCCATAAAAGCTCTGATATACTCCTGGTTTTCCTGCAGCAGAGTGTAATCACATGGTTCGCCGTGTCCTGGAACAAATTGAGAAGCCCTCGAGTGTTGATACATTTCCAGTGTGTGCACATATGTGTCCAATCCAGAGTAAAACAGGTACGGAATGGGAGATTCAAGGTTGTCTCCAACAAATAGTGTATGATCCACATGATCAAAACAGGAGGCTGAGTCTCTCGTATGACCTGGGCTGTAAAAGAACTCAACACTCTCCTGGGGGAACATAATACGCTCACTGAAAGTCACAGTGGGAAACCGAAGTTCTACGTCACCCTG
>JACVGW010000152.1 GCA_018992565.1 Theionarchaea archaeon | reverse complement strand
TGGTCATTGGAAGAAGGATATATCTATATCCCTGCTCTGAGAAAGTACTTCCTCGAAGGCCTGGAACCTCCCTTTGATATTCATGAAGTTGCTGCCCTGATCGCACCACGGGCATTCCTGAATATATCTTCATACTATGACCGGGCATATGGTAACCAGGAATTCCTGGCAGATGTGGGAATTCAACTGTATAGGGTGTATAAGTTGTATAGAGAGGAACGTCAGTTCTCATGGTTTATGCATGGCAATGATCATTCTTTTCCACAGTATGCGCGGGCTCTTGCCTATGAGTGGCTGGATACGTTCTTGAAAGAGAGATAAAGGTCTCAAAGAAGAATGAACTATCCTCTGACTTCCCAAAGCAAAGGGAATATTTAAAAGGTAAAAAGATGAGGGATAGAAATGAGTGTACGACTAACATGGATGGGTCAATCAGGGTTTCAGATCAAGACAGCCCAGAAAATCGTCTATATTGATCTGGTCTACTACAAGAAGTACGAGAAGAAGATCGGTGGACTCTTCGAGAAAGCGGATCTCATTCTGGTGACTCACGCCCACGGTGATCACTGTCAGCCTGCCACTATTGAGAAAGTGAGAACTGAAGCCACAGTGGTGATTGCTCCTTCTCACTGTGCAAAGAAAATCAAGGGGGAGGTTGAGGTACTGAACCTAGGAGAGGAGAAAGACATTGATGGCATCATGGTAAGAGCTGCAGAGGCATACAATGTAACACGGTTCAGAGCTCCAGGAACACCCTGGCACCCCAAAGGATATGGGAATGGCTACCTCATCACCATTGCAGGAGAAACGATCTATCATGCTGGAGACACTGATTTCATTCCCGAAATGCGAAATCTCGGAAACGTGAATGTAGCTCTGCTTCCCACGGGGAATAAATACACTATGGATAACTCCGAGGCAGCACAGGCTGCTATCATAATTAATCCCGAAGTGGTGCTGTCTATGCACCGCTGGGACACAGACCCTGAAGTGTTCAAACAGCACGTTGAAGCCAATTCAGGGGTCAAGGTCGTCATTCTACATGAAGGCGAGTCCTACGAGGTGATCTGAGATTTGCCTGTGAGAAGAGACCTGGTTCTCCCAGAGACTAATCCCGGAAATCAATCCTACAAAGAAAAAAAGAGGAAAATAAAACCTTGAACAGAGTGCTAATTTCTGACAGAGACGGTAATAGTGTCTTTTGCCACTAAGAGGTTCCCCTGGTATCCTTCAGCTCGGATCTCGTACAGCCCATCAGGATATGCTGTAGTGTCCCACTTGAATTCAAAGGGTTCTCCCTGGCAGACGTACACCAGAACACCATTGATATAGAACTTCACGGTATCTACGGCTGCAGTTTCGGTGATAACCAGGACTACTCCTGATACAGTAGATCCATCTACTGGGTTGGTGATTTCCACGTATGGTCTCGTGGTATTATCAACCCTGACTGTGACACTGTCATCATCTCTGAACACACCACAATAGTATCCTTTCACTGTGATGACGTGTTCTCCATCTGCATACTGGGTCGTGTCCCATTCATATGCAAAGGGCATTTCCTCATCAGTGTATACCAGTGCGTTGTCAATGTAGAATTCCACAGTATCAATGCGTGGGCGAGCTTCACTGCTTCCCATCATGAGTCCCACAGTCACCTTCACTGTCCTCGATACAATTGACCCATCAGGGGGGTTGGTAATCGTCACCGTGGGGGGTGGCAAGAGTCTTCTCTTGGTCAGACAGGGTGTTTCCGGATCTCCCAGTAGGTTAATCTCGTAGTAGCACCACCGGTATGTGGAGTTGCTCTGCGCTGCTGACACCCAGTAACTCTTGGCCTGGTTGAGAAGTTCTCCCAGATGCTGTTTTCCATCGCTGAACAGCCCTCTGAACATGGTCTCCAGAAACTCACCAGAATATTTGGATGCGTCCATTGTGGAGTACCACCCATAGTTGTCATTGAGCATGCATGCAATAGCTCCGCAGTCATCCTTGACATACGTTTCCGCCAGACAGTCATTGACCTCAAACTGCCCGCTCAGGCAGGCTACAGACATATGGATAGGCCAGAAGGTATTGGTCAACGAGGATACATCCCCATTACACCAGGTTACACTGGAAGAAATGCCATAGCAGGTAGCATTCCCATGACCAGCATGCTGGAAAGTTAATGGTGGTGTATGAGGTTCCCCATCATAGGAGCCATCCCAGGCAGTTCTCCAGATTGCTTTTGTAATAGGATCCTCCTGTTCAAAGAGCTCTTTTATGGTGTACTCCTCAGGTACCCATTGTTCGCAGTCCCAGGGTATCTGTCGGGAATCTGGATTGTTACCGGCCGCAATGATAGCTGCATGGAACTGGCAGACCTTTGGTTTATCAGCCAGCTCGTAGGCAATGACCTTGTCAACGAATATCTCTGCTTCTGCCACGGTCTCTACTGGTGCTCTTCCAATGAAGACCTCTTCCAGCCAGTCTACACCATCGTTGGGCTCACCGTAAATATGGTCACCATCTGCATCAAAGGTGCCATCCAAGCACCCGAAGTACATGTCCGCTGCCAT
>JACVGW010000082.1 GCA_018992565.1 Theionarchaea archaeon | reverse complement strand
ACATGCTCCGACCGGGATTTGAACCCGGGTCACAGGCTCGAGAGGCCCGTATGATTGACCGGTCTACACTATCGGAGCCCGACCCTTCTTGGCATCATCACTTTTAAAGGTTTTCTTGCATGATATTTCAGGATGCTACCACCCAGCCTACATCAGGTGTATGATGCTGTGTTGTGCAATTTACTATTCAAATATCCTATTTGGAGTCTACACAAATGGAAAGATTTGAACCATAGGGAAAGCAGACGGTTTCATAGTGTATTGGAATTGAGTAGGAATACGTCTGCGGAATAATCCAATCTGACTGTCATGATTTCAAAAGACTGAGAAAGCATTTTGTCCCAAAACCGTTGATGTAGAAAAACATATTAATAAGAAATTGTGAAGAAGAATCACGATGTTTGGTCGACTACTTCGAGATGAAACGGGAAATGTCAGAACATACTGGATTCTTTTCATACTGGTCTTCTCCGTGTTAGCAGTCATTGTCTTGAATCGCATAATCTTGATGATGATTGGTCTCCTCAATGATACCACTGACTCGCAGATAATCTCAGGCATCATGGACCTAGTAGCAGTAATAGGGTTAATATATGTGCTTACAACCAAGGTAGACGGAAGAGATTTCAGCTGGGCTAACATCGGCTTGTCATGGAACCTCAATTTATTCGTCTTTTTCGGTGGAGGCGTAATACTTGGCGGTTTTCTGGAACTCTTGTCCTGGGGGCTGGGTATTGCACGAGGGGCCGTTGAAATGCCCATGATGCCAAGTATTGTCCCAGTTGCAGTCTTGGCAGGAACAACTGGAGCCATGTTGAATAGTTTCTGGCAAGAAATCGCATTCAGAGGGTATCTACAAACGAGGTTCGTGGAGAGTTACGGTGCAATAATTGGGATTCCGGCAGTTGCTGTTTCCTTCGTCCTCCTCCATCTATTGTTTCATCCACTGTCACCGCTTGAAATATTGACTGGCATCATTCTGTTCCTTCTCGTAGGGTTACTGTACCACATGACAGGATCTCTTTTTCTGGTTGGCGCACTCCATGGGACTCTGAACTATATTCCACTCCTGTTGGAAGAATGGTCACAACCATTAGACAGAGCAATCGTGTACGGACTCGCACTGGGTGTAGTGCTTCTGTTAGCACATGCACTACGCAGATCACATTTAAGTGAGACCTGATCAATAGAGAGTATGAACCTTTCATCTGTAAGATGCATCTTTTTGGTCGTTTTGGTTTTGGGTTGTGTGAGTGCTCCTCCTCCAACTCCGGAGTCTCCAGCACCTGCTACCCCAACGTTGACTCCTGCTCCTGGGATGAACCCTGAAAAAGCCCAGAATGCACCAGGTATCTTTTACTCACACGCTGTTCAAGATAATTTCACAATCTATGTCGGACTCCCCAGCAACTATGATCCAGAGAGTTCTGACCAGTATCATACCCTATATTTATTGGATGGAGACTGGTATTTTGATGGATCACACTGGAGAATGCCTGATGCTGGTGTCAAAGGGATTGTACGCACCTTGAGTTACCAAGGGTTGATACCTGAATCCATTGTCGTGGGAATTGGATACCCAAGAGAGAATAATCGGGGGAGGGACTTCCTCCGGGATTACAACGATTTTTATGCATTTTTAAAAAATGAACTCATTCCGTTCATAGATGAGAATTATAACACAGATGTAACAGGAAGAACACTAATAGGTCACTCAGATGGTGCATTCTTTACGTTACATGCCTTTTTCCAGTGTGGTAAGCCAGACAATCCTTTCACGAATTTTATCGCCGTCAGTGGTGATTTTACCAAAGTAAATGATGTATTATTTGCTGAGGAGATGGCGTTATATCAGCGGAGCAGAGTTGTACCTGCTTCACTGTACATGGCAGTGGGTGGGCAGGAAGAAGAACGGTTCATATTGAGCAACAGGCACATGGCAGAGATTCTAGGAAAGAGGGATTACACAGATTTCAGGGTTATCTTTAAGGAGTATTACGGATTGAATCACGGCAGCATTGTGAGTTTTGCTATTCAGGATGGATTATTATGGATCTTTTCAGATGACTGATGACTGCCCCCTGATTCTCAGCATCCTCCTGGTCATGAATGGGTTGATTGGTGACCATGAAATCAATGAGCCAGTTCTGTTGATAAAGAGCATATCGGGATCTTTTGCCTGTAATTGCTTGTACGACTCCCTAAAGAATTTATCAATGATTATCATCAAATATTTGATCATATCACGAGATTAAAGAGGCTTCTCTGAGCTTCACTTCGACGTCTTTGAGACCAAGATTGTGTAGTGTTTCTGGTTTTGGCACACCATTCTTATTCCAGCCAGCAGCATCAAAATATTCAAGCTTTGACTTCTCAAATGCAGTTCTGTCCAGGGATTTTCCCTTGTCAGGTCCTGAGGGTAATGGCTCCCAGAACCGTGGCGGAAGCTCATCATCGCGGTTGGGTTTCCATGTGATGTCAGGTCCACCCAGGAGGAGCATAGCCCTCTGCAGCTGTAGAATTCTCAGAGCTTTTTCTTGATACCATTCCTCTTCTGTCAGTTCCCATCCTGTTACTGCTTCGTAGAAGTCGAATATGTCTCTATTGTCAAGTGCCATTGCAGCAAAAAAGCAATAGACAGCTGAGTCTCCCATGATTGAGAACAACTCGCTATGCCTGTGGCCAATCGGGAGATCAGCCCCTGACGTGTGGTCTCCTGCCTGAACTGAACATGCATACGCAATTGGGTTCGTTGTTACATAGTCTCTTCCACTTCTAACGCCGTGTGCCCCAATAGCTACACCCTTTTCGTGAACAGCATATTTAAGCACATCAAGACCTTTCATTTCACCAATCTTCACAGCAGCCCGATAGATCCCCTCACTTAAGATGTCACCAATTCCCTGTCTCGTGGCTATTCTCTCAGCTAGGGCTGCGAAGGCTTCAACATCCCCCCACTCAAGCGCTATTCCATCGAGATCCTCTCGTGTGAGTATTCCCCTTTGGTACAGTTCTGCTGCGAATCCGAGAACTGCTCCACTCTGGATTCCGCACGAACCCAGCTCATTACTTACATAAGAAAGGTATATATTCTTTTCCGGAGTAAATATCCCGAGATTTGTTCCCAAGTAGGATTCAAGTTCATAATCTGGATTATCGCATAGTGCTCCCTCATACTTTCCACTTTTCAGCACAGAAACCTTGAGGCACGTTGTTGGGCAGCCGAAGTCTCCCCAATTTCTTTTTACCCAGTACTTGTCGAATTCTTCTCCCTTATAGCTTTGCTCTTGGTGCCATTCCTCTTGCCAGTTTCTGATGGGTTCTGAACTTGTTTCAGCTCCAAAATTGTAGCCTCCTGCCCCTGTTCCCCAGCGTCTAAATCGTTCACGTTCAAAATTCTTTATCAAAAATCCCTGGACAAGATTTAAAGTCTTTTCTTTGTCATATACGTCTGGTACTGGACCAAACCCTTTTACAACAAGTGCCTTCAAGTTCTTTGCTCCCATGACTCCTCCATATCCGCCGTAACCTGCAGCATGCGCATATTTAGAAGTGACAGCGGCTATTCTCGTCTTGGTTTCTCCAGACGGTCCGATATACAGAAATGAGGGCTCAATTACTTCTCCATACCCTGGTTTGATATCTTTAATTTCTCTGAGTGATTCTTTAACAAGAAACCGTACAGTTTCTCTGGCTTTCTTACCCCAGATAGGTGAAGCTTCCTTAATTTCGACGTGGTCATCGCATATGAAAATGTAGCACGGCTGCTCTGCTTTTCCCTGTATGATCAACCCGTCATACCCTGCGCATTTCAAGTCGATTCCGAATTCGCCTGCTACCGTCGAGCCTATGACACCATTGCTTTGAGGTGACTTTCCAGAAACACAGATCTTTGTTCCAGGAAAGTATCCTGTCAGTGGACCTGTGAACACAAGAAGCATGTTTTCTGAGCTGAGTGGATCTACGCTTTCCCATTTACTCCCTAGTGTATCCCATAATATCTTTGTAGCCAACCCTCTTCCACCAATATAGTCTTTGAGAGTGCTGTCTGGAACCTTTTTTTCCTCAATAGCTCCGCTGGAGAGATCTATTTCCAGGAATTTTCCAGCGTAACCCCTCATTCTAAAACCTCCTTTGTGGTTTTTTCTCCAAGCATGTAGTTGGCAACTTTTCTCGTGAGTTCTTTGGGCGTTGCAGCCAGCATTTTATGGGAAATGCCTTTTTCTCTTGGCAGAAGGGTTAAAGCGTTCCATTTACCTTCCAGGCATGCTTTGACGCATTGTGGTTCCCCATCACATAAGTCGCATATGACAATGGAGCTACCATCTGGATGGAGGTGTGGAACATTCCCTGGGCAGGCTGTTATGCATAACCCGCATGCTGTACACGTTTCTACATCTACCTTGACTGCTCCAGTTTCAACGATCACAGAAAGGGCTCCTTCTGGACAGGCTTCAACGCAGGGATAATCCTCACATTGGAAGCACAAATGGGGTATTTCTATTCCCGGAACAAGCATGAAAATTCTGATTCTTGAAGCTTCAGGCCAGATTTTCCCTTCGTGGTAGAGTGAACAGGAAATCTCACATCTTCTACATCCGCTGCAATTCTCATAGGATCGCTCGATCCAAAATTGATCATCCTGGTCCATAATGCATCACTTATTGGATTCAAATATGGGCATTCGACAAAGGAAGATAGGTCGGAAGTCTTTTCTCAGTTAAACCTTATAAATCTATTGCATCAGTGCCAGGGGATATCTTTAAATTGATGCAGTTCAAGTCTCATCGAAAACACTGGTGATCTTCATGATAATAGAGACACGAGATCTGACAAAATACTACGGGAAAATCAGAGGAGTAGAAAATTTGAGTTTTTCCATTGAAAAAGGCGAAATTTTTGGATTCTTAGGTCCGAATGGTGCAGGAAAAACTACAACCATAAGAACGCTTCTTGGATTTCTAAAACCCACGAGGGGAAAGGCTTTCATTTTTGGAGAGAATGTTGAGAAGGAAATTGTGAAGATAAAGGAGAAGACAGGATACATTCCCGGAGAGTTCGCCCTCTATGGAGATCTGACTGCTAAAGATTTACTGAAATACTTCGGTAAATTGAGGAGAAATTTCGATGAAAAAAGACTTGAAAGGCTGCTGGAGATATTTGAACTCCCACTGAATAGAAAGGTCAAGGGATATTCGCGAGGAATGAAACAGAAATTGAGCATCGTGCAGGCTTTCATGCACAATCCTGAACTGATAATAATGGATGAACCAACGGCTGGGCTTGACCCTTTGCTTCAGGGGAAATTCTACGATTTCTTGAGAGAAGAAAAGAAAGAAGGCAAGACCATGTTCATCTCATCTCACATACTGACTGAAGTAGAAAAAATCTCAGACAGGGTGGGTATAATAAGAGATGGGAATTTGATAACTCTGGAAAATGTAGATTCTTTGAAGAGTAAAAAGGGAAAAGTCGTGAAGGTGAAAACTGCAGAAAAACTCACACTCAGGGGAATAGAAACCAAATCGGAGAATGGATGGACGACCTTCGTTGTCACAAAAGACATGGATGATGTCATCAAAAAACTGGCGAAATTCACTATCAAAGACATAGAAATAGGCGAACTCAGCCTCGAGGAAATATTCTTACATTATTACAGGTGATCGTATGAAAATAGCAATTCATGACGTAAAAAACAGCTGGAAAGGGACCTTGATATTACTTCTCGTCTTCATTGGTCTTGTTGTCATGGTACTATCAATATACCCTGGTATGAAAGGATCTATTGATATGTGGATGGATAATCTTCCTGAGGTTGCATTGACTACTTTCGGGAGATCAGGGATTGAATTGTCAATGGTGGGAGGCTATTTGAATATGGAGTTCTACCAGTGGGGATGGGTGCTTACTCTCGGTATCTACTTTGCATTCATTTCCTCCTCCTTGATCTCAAAAGAAATAGAAAGCAAGACTATAGATATGCTCCTCTCAAACCCTGTTTCCAGGGCAAGAATTGTCCTTGAGAAGTTTTTTGGACTAGTACCAGCGATAATTCTGATGAATGTTGTAATACCTATTGTCATTCTTGGATGCTTGAAGTACATAAACGAGACCATAGATGTGACCTATTTGTTTTACACTCATGTTCTATCTGTTTTCTATCTGTGTGCAGTCTGTGCCATTGGGATGTTGTTCTCTGTCATCTTCGATGAAACGAGAAGAGCAAATGTAGTGGCAATAGGAGTCATCTTTGGTATGTATATTGTGGAAGTCATCTCATTTGTTTCAGAGAAATACGCTGCAATAGGAAAGATATCCATAATCCATTACTACGACCCTGGAGAAATCCTGGTGCATCACACCGTTGAAGCTTCAGACGTAGTAATCCTGTTCTTCATAACTGCAGTGATACTCGTGGTAGCTGTGATCTACTTCGAGAAGAGAGATATTGCTATCAGTTAGAGTTGAATCTCCCTCTGCGTTACAGTATCATTGAGTGAATGGATGATTTGGATCTCTAAATATGTAGCATCTTCACCGAATTTTGAAATCCGAACATGGATAGAAGGACTTATACGTGATTCAGAAAGTGAAGAGCATGGAACCTCCCACAGATGTGAACACACTGCCCAGACATTACGATGAATTGTGGGAAAAATGACAACCCACAGAGTTTCAGAACACGTCTTTGCATACATTGGCGGAGGAAATACCACTGCTCTCGTGTTACCCACACGGATTGTGATCATTGATGCGGGGAAACCTCTCCCTATCATGAAGAAGATTCGACATGAAATAGAAGGAGTAACCAAACTTGAAAGACACTATAATCACGAGAGCTGCAGAATGTGTTTTCCCTTATGTAGTCACGTGCGCCTAACATTATAGCTGTTTTTTCATGATACGTGATAAAAGTCTTAATGAGTCATCACCCGTAATCTTTAAATAGTCACATCAGCCCATCAACACAGGTGTTACCTTGCATCTTAACCGAAAAGCGATTATCTTGCTTATTGTCATTATAGGAGTTTCCCTTGCGGTAAGGGCGGATTATGTACTGGATGGTGATAATCGTCTCCTCCGCTATGATCCTTATTACTATTATCGAATGGCAGAGAATATTGTGGAAGAAGGACACAGACCGGAATGGGACTATTATGCTTCTTGGCCAACAGGCCAACCCGGTAACAAACATCCCCCCTTTTTTCCCTACTTTCTCGCTTATTCATTTCGTCTTTTTGGGTGGACTGTCCATTCTGACCTCTTGTCATGGTGCAGCTATTCCATGGTAATTCCGGTAGTCCTATTCATTATTCTGGCTTTCCTCGTGGGGAAAGAGTTCTCCGATACCAAGGGCGGTCTTTTCTGTGCTCTCGTATTCGGGCTGACTGCATATTCAGTTACGAGGACTCTGATGGGATTTGCAGATACTGATGGATTCATCCTAGTCTTCTCTCTTCTAGCAACATATTTCTGGGTGAAGGCCTTTTCAGATCCCTGGAAGTTCACCTATGCTGCTCTTGCTGGATTTTCCCTGTTCCTATTTGAATTGACCTGGGTAGGGTACTGGTATATGCTGCTCCTGCTGGCAGGAGCCTCCTTCGTGATGGTATTCATCAAGTTCCTCAAGAAAGAGCCAGTCAACCTGATCCCTGTCAGTGTATTACTTCTCTCCTTTCTTGTACCTCACAGTTTCTATTCTCACTTCTTTGTGGAAGGCCTTGTCCTTATCATTGCTTCTCTCACGCTGCTCTTCAGGGACAGATTCCAAAGTCGACAACATGTCGTAGTCCTCGGAGTTCTCTGTATTCTTCTGATCATATTGTATCGTGAAGGATTTCTGTCTAGGGTGCCGGGCAGTCTCAACCTGTCTCAAGCTGTTTCAGAAACGAGAGGTACACTCCTCCCGAACATTGGACCATTCATTTCCCAGAGGCAACCAGTTACCCTGGAGTATCTTCTTGAGAACTTCACTGTTACATTAGTTCTGGCCCCTGTTGGATTGTATGTCTTACTGAAACGGGAGCATTCGCTTAATAGAGTTGTTTTCTTGAGTCTTTATTTTGCAGGCGGGATTCTGGTATCTCTTTCAGGTGTACGGTTTCTTCTGATCCTGATGGTACCAGTACTCATTGGCTCCGGTGTGGCGCTGTCGGGAATCTGGGACTTCCTTGTAAAGGGATCTCCAGGAAGAAAGCTGGTGGCCGTGTGCTTGGTAATAGTCATGATGATCCCCATGTGCCTCACAGTCCGAGATGCAGGTGTGGCGGCAACTGAAATGAGTGATGACTGGTGGGACGCACTCCTGTGGATTAGGGAGAATACTTCCCCTGAGAGTGTGGTGATATCAGACTGGGAAAATGGATACTGGATAGAGTCTATTGCAGAACGAAAGTCCGTGATGAATGGCGGGCACTATGACATCTACTGGAGGCTGCTCAAATTCGGGATGATGCTGAATACTACCACCGAGGAGATTGCAGTACAGGAGGTATTCGGGTTTGATAGTAGTGATGTGGCAAGACAGGTGAGGTCATATCCTCCAGGAGATACGGGAGCCGAATTGTTGGACGTGGAAATGACTCCTTTTGCTGTCGAGGGACAGGATGCTTATTTGCTCCTTGATTCCAGGACAGCCATGGTGTTTGATGTTATTTCCTATCTTGGAACATGGGACTATGTCACAGGACAAGGTGAGACTACCTACCTCTATGGAGGGACTCCAGTAGGGACTGTTCTGAGACCTCAGGTCACGGAGCACCTGTATGCGACGATGGTGGCGAATATCATGATATTTGAGAGTCAGGGGGAGTACCATAGCTTCATTGTGGAGGGACAGTCTCTGATACCAACTCAGGGGACAGTGTATACTGCAGACGGGACAATATACTTCCTGATTAGGGAGAGTGGGTCACCGGGTGTCGTGTGGTTCAATTCAGATGCACTGGCTATACTGATACCCGCTGATGCCATGGACACCATGATGGTACGGTTATTCTTCTTCAATGGAAGTGGATTGCACTATTTTGAAGAAGTAGCTGATTTTGGAACAGTCAAAGTCTTCAAGATTCACAGAACGCCTCAGGAGAACCTTAATTCACCTATAGAAGTAGTTGTGGATGAGTGGCAGCCCTCTTGAGCGTTTGAGACCCTTCTTATGAGTATATCACACTGAAAATTATAGGATCAGCCTTCTGTTCACTGGCTCCTCACCAGCTCTATTCCCCCAATTATCATCACAACACCTGCCACCTGCAGGAGTGTCACTTCTTCCAGTCCACAGGCAACTGATACAATCACTGCCACCACAGGAGCCAGGTATTGAAATACAGCTGCATGAGTTGATCCTATCAGGTCTACAGCTTTGATGTAGCAAGCAAAGGCAAAAGCAGTAGGTATCAGCCCAATATACAGGATCCACAGCCAACCAACATTCGAAATAGCTGGTACTTCTCTGAAGAATGTCATGAAGAAGGGAAGACCCCAGAAAAGACTGCTTGATGTCACCGTGAGACTGGAATGCTCTTTCAGCTTATATCCCAGGACTGTGTACACTGCCCAGCCGAAGGCACCTATCAACACCAGGAGGTCTCCAAGGAGGTGTATATCAGCTCTCAGCCCTGAAACTACCACCACACCTGCAATGCCCAGGACTACTCCCGCCAGTGTCCTTGCAGTCACCGTTTCCCACCGTAACCCCATAACCAACACCGCCACCAGTAACGGATTGGAATTAAACAGAATGGTAGCATTAACAGCAGATGTGTAGTTGATACCATAGAAACTGATGAACGACATCCAGAAGACTCCCCAGAATCCCATGAGTACAGACCATTTGTTCCTCAGAAGGATTGGCTGCTTTTTTGTCCTGGCCAATCCACCAACAAGTACTGCAGCAATGACAAATCTGAAAAAACTCATTTCCAGAGCAGTTGCAGATCCAGTGGCATACACCTGCTTCACAGCCAGGGGAATAGTCCCCCACAGGACCCCTGCAGTCCCTGCCAGTACCATACCTTTGTTCATGCTCAAACCCACTAGTCACAGATCCGGGTTATCCCGCCCAGTCCTTTGGACCTGCTTTCTCTGAAAAGAAACTGGTCTCCTTCTCTAATGAAGTGTGAATCATACTTGAACCTTACCCGTACGCTTGCCATGTCCCCTGTACATAGAAACTCTTTGTCATAGATCTCCAAAAACTTTGCACTCTCAGAGATAGTCTTTAAATGAATGATAGGTTCATATCCCTCCTTTATTCGAGTGGGGTGGTTGAGTATAATCACCTCTGCCTCGAATTCTCTGGCACATCTCAGAGAAGTGGCATCAGTGGCCACCATGCCTCTCTTTATGTCATCGAACTTCACTCCTTTAATTGCAATTCCTATCAGGTCCCCAACTGTCGCCTGATTCATGAGATAGTGATGCTCCATAATTGAAAGCGCCCGTGCCTTCTTGAACTCACCTTTCACAGGGCCCAGGAACAGGTCCTGCCCTTTCTTGACCAGACCCTCGTTGACAGTGCCCGTGATGACTGTTCCCACTCCTCTCACTGAAAACACTTTGTCAATATACAGCAGGAAGGGTCTCCTGAATTCTTCTTCTGTAGCTGTAGACGGCAGCTTGAATAAGAGATGACTCAAGAGGTCCAACCCCTTCATAGTGACAGCAGACGTTCTCAAGATAGGCACCAGAATTCCATCTGAGACCTTATCTGCTACCAGGGTAACATCCTCTTTCTCTTTGATCCTGTAGGGTATGTGACCGACACTCCGCACCAGGCGGAACAACTCCTCTTCCACTGCTTTCACTTTCTCTTCTGATACCTTGTCAACCATGGTAATAGCCACCAGGACAGAGTATTTCATTCCGAAGGCAATCCCCAGATGCTCCTTGGTTATGGGGGTGACGCCATCTTCGGCTGCCACTGTTAAGAGGGCGTAGTCTATTTTCTGTCCCAGGACTCCTCTGATAGTAGTCTTCAGCCAGGGAGCATGGCCGGGACAGTCAACAAAGGATATGAACTTGTAGCACTGGTCAATGAGCTGGGCCATTTCCTTCTTGTCCAGGGGGTTTCTCATATGCAGGACCTCACCGTTCTGACTGAACCCATAGATGAGGTGAGAGAGTTCAGCAGAGAGTCCGCGCTCAATTTCATGTGGGAGGAAGTCTGAGAACATGCGGGTTTTTCCTCTCCCGTCATCGGGGTACCCTGTGGTCAGACTGCCCAGTAACGTTGACTTTCCGTGGTCAACGTGACCGATGGTGCCCACGATTAAGTGTTTTTTCCTGTCTTTTCCCTCCTGCTGGATGGTGACTCTCAGGAGGTGACCTCTTTCATTGAAAGTCTCCACCCTTGTTACTCGAGCATCTGCTTCTCTGGCTGCGGTGCGGATAATGTCCAATGTCTGCTGCAATTGCTTTTCAGTAGCCTCGCAGGGAGTGCCGTCATCGTACACTCCCAGAATGTAGAAGGCAGTTCCTTTTCCAGAATCCAGGCGATATCTCATCTGGGCCACGAGTCGTTCAATTCTGTCTTTTTCCAGATGCTCACTTGTAAGCGTGGATTTGAACTCAATATTGGAAGTTTCCCCGTTCTGGAGAATCTGGGAAATGTCCATGCATGACAATTGCCAAGGGT
>JACVGW010000081.1:6261-11698 GCA_018992565.1 Theionarchaea archaeon | reverse complement strand
CTGGTAGCACGCACACCACCACCATGCTGGAAACAGATGTGGAAGGAGCAGTGACTATCAAGCACTTCGGCGAGAATTTTGCGTGGGTTGTCAACAACCTCCACGGTAAGTGAAGCCTGAGGCGATTAACATGAAAATATTGTTGCTTGGCGGGGCTGGCCTCATGGGTCCAGCCATTGCCAAGGATTTGGTCAGAAGTAAAGATGTAAAAGAGCTGGTAGTGGGAGATATTGTCAAAGACAAGATGGAAGCCCTCAAGAAAGAAGCCAAGAGTGACAAACTGCGATTGGAGACAGTAGATGTTCGGAATCGCGATGGTCTTATCACGTACATGAAGAAAGAAGGATTCGATGTCGTGATCAACTCTCTGCCTCATGAGTTCAGTGTTCCCAGTATTGAAACCTGTATAGAAGCAGGCAAAGATGTTGTAGATCTTGCTTTTGAGCCCCCCCAGCTAGAGCTTGATGATAAGGCACGGAAAGCCGGTGTGTGTGTGGTTCCTGCATGTGGTATGGATCCTGGCATTACCAATGTCCTGACAGGATATGGAGTGAGCCAGCTGGATCGAGCAGATGAGGTACACATCATTGCAGGTGGAATTCCGCAACAGCCTTTCCCGCCTCTTCAGCACAAGATTCTGTTCAGGCTGGAAAGCTTGTGGATGGAATATATCGAACCCTCTCTTGCAATAAGAAACGGAAAGAGAGTCGAACTCAAGACACTCTCTGAGGCAGAGACAGTGGATTTTCCAGGCATTGGCCCCCTGGAATGTGCTGTAACCCCCACGCTGGCTTCCATGCCCTACACCATTAAGGGAGTCAAAGAAATGGAATGCAAGTGTCCCCGTTGGCCGGGTCACTATGACAAGATCAAGACATTCATAGAGTGCAATCTTTTGAGCGGAGAACCTATTGCTGTTGGAGACCAGAAAGTGGCACCCAGAAAACTCTTGAGCTCTCTGCTGTCCCCTATAATGGAACTTGGAAGAGATGAGAAAGATGTCACTGTCATCAGGGTGACAGTAATTGGAGAGAAAGATGGGATGAAAACTCAGCTCACATACGATGTCATTGACTGGTACGATGAAAAGCAAAAAGTGACTTCAGTCGCGCGGACAACCGGATACCCTGCCTCCATTGTGGCTCAGATGATTGCCAGGAAGGAAATTACTGAAAAGGGCGTGCTCTTCCCTGAACTTGCCATTACTCCTGAGTTGTTCCCCTTGTTTGCTCAGGAACTTGCAAAGAGAGACATCTGTATTGAAGAGACCATAGAAACCTCTCGCACCATGTAGTCAGAGCACGGCCTGAAGAGGAGACGGACTATGAAAATAATCAAAGTGAACCCTTCGCGATGCACAGGATGTCGAAGCTGTGAAATTGCCTGTTCTTTCCATAACCTGGGTGAATGCAATCCATCCAGGGCTCGGATTCATATTATTTCAGACAGGATCAGGGGCGTCAATTTACCCCTGATCTGTCAGCAGTGCAGAGATGCCCCCTGTAAGGCAGCCTGTCCCACTGGGGCTCTGGCTGAAGATCCAGAAACTCATGCCGTGATAGTCCATGAGAACAAGTGTATTGGATGCAGGCAGTGCGTTCTGGCCTGTCCCTTTGGAGCAATCGATGTTTACCAGGACATGGGCCATTCTTTCAAATGTAACCTCTGTGATGGTACCCCACAGTGCGTGGAAGCGTGCGAAGAAGATGCACTTACTTTTGTGGAAGAGGCCCGTGAGAACAGGGACAAGAACTGGCACATAGCTGAGATGCTTCAGAAGATTATGCAGTCTCAGGATGAAGACTCCGGACCTGATTTTTCAGGAGAAACCTATACCGAATGGAAGAAGGTGGTATGATGCACGGATGGGCAGGTAAGATACTGAGAATCAACCTTACAAAAGGAAAAATCACTGAGCAGGAAACTCCCAAGGAACTGAGAGCCCTTGTTATCGGTGGAAGAGGGATCAACACAAAAATCCTGTATGATGAAGTCCCTCCTAACCTAGACCCTTTGGATCCCCGGGCAAAAATGATTGTAGGTGCTGGTCCTTTTGTGGGCACTTTAGTTCCCACAGCATGCAGGGGAACCATTACTCACAAAGGTCCTTTTACCTTTGCTTTTTGTGACAGCAACTTCGGTGGGTTCTTCACGCCTGAAATGAAATATGCTGGCTACGATCACATCATAGTTGAGGGCAAGTCTGAACAGCCGGTATATCTATGGATAGATGATGGTCATGTAGAACTCCGGAAGGCTACATCCCTCTGGGGACTGGATACACTCACAGCTTTCAGGGAGATTGAAGAAGAGATTGGAGACAGGGAAGTTCATACCATGGTTATTGGACCTGCAGGGGAAAACCTGGTGCGGACCTCCTGTGTCATGGTGGACTACTGGAGAGCTGCAGGATGGGCAGGAACAGGAGCTCTCATGGGTTCCAAGAACCTGAAAGCAATTACAGTGAGAGGCACCCATTCATTGACTGCTGCCCAGCCCAAACGGTTTGAAGCAGCCTGCAAGAAAGCCAGGCAGATGATGATCAACGGACCCCGGACACCCCTCTACAAGAGGTATGGTCGATTGTCCAACATTGAATCTCTTCGCCACCGGGGCGGAGACGGTGTAGAGAACTACCGTATCCCTGATATGCCTGAAGAGGGGTTCCAGACCTTCAATTCGGAGAACATCAGGCAGACCATCTACACGCATCGGGAAGGGTGTTTCAACTGTCCTATAGGATGCGGCCACAGTTTCAAAGTCAAAGTCAATGGCAAACACATTCATGCTAGCAAGATAGAGTATGCCCCTGCGGGTGATGTGAAGGCTCTGGGTATCTACAACCCCGAATTTCTCGCCACATGGGTGTATGAGGTGAACAAGTGGGGGCTGGATACCACAGGGACCCAAAATGTGATTGCCTTTGCTATGGAATGTTATGAGAATGGTCTCATCACAGACAAGGATACAGACGGAGTCGAACTGACCTTCGGAAATGAGGAAGCTACCTTAGCTATTCTGCACAAAATCGTGTTTCGACAGGGTATTGGTGATGTTCTGGCAGAAGGTACTAACCTGGCTGCCAAGAAGATAGGGAAAGGTGCTGAAAAGTATGCTATGACCATCAAAGGAGCTCGATTACATCTGGATCCACGTATTGGATGGGGATTGATGCTGGCTCATGCTGTGGCCTCACGAGGGGCAGACCACCTCAAGGGGACTCCCTGGATAGAGTTCTGGGACTTTGCAGCAATCAAGGATGAAAACCTGGGACAGAAGCTGTTTGGGCATCCTAAAGCTGTTGATGCAGCCACACCTGAGGGGAAGGAGTACACTGTGAAATGGTACCAGGAGTCTAAAGGTATAATTGACTCACTGGGATTCTGTGCAGGCCAGGACAGTTCCACGTCTTTTGAATACCCTGGTCACAACGAAATGGCAGAGATGTTTTCTGCCCTGACCGGGCATGAATATTCAGCAGAAGATCTGAAGCTGGTGGGAGAGAGAATCTACAATCTGGAACAGGCGTACAATGTGCGGTGTGGACTGCGCAGAAAGGACGATTCCATTCCCGAGCGGTTCTTTGATAAATCCACTCCTACATCCCAGAATGCAAAGATCAAGACAGTAGACAGAGCTACCTTCGAGAAGATGAAGGACAACTACTACACATTGAGAGGATGGGACCTGGAAACAGCCATCCCCACCGAGAAGAAGTTGAAGGAACTCGGTCTCAACGATGTGGCAAGAGATCTCAAGGAGTTGGCACATGAGTAAGTCCAACTCCATTTCTTTGGACTTTCCTTTTTCGGTGGTGGGAGTAGACCTCCCTGCACGAACAGTCATGGATATGAAAGGAGAGACTGTGGAAGATTTCTTCAGGGAACTTTCTTCTCAATTCGGGAGCAAGATGAGACGATACTTCTTTGATGAAAAGGGAACCTGGAATTCAGTGCTTAACATCCTTGTTAATGAGACAAGTATATTATACTTGAACCGTGAGAAAACAGTGCTAAAGTCAGGAGATGTGGTCACTGTCCTGTTCCCTTACAGCGGAGGATGATCCACATGTGGCTGTGCATTTGCTGCATGAAGAGGTGATATCATGAAAGAATTGTACGTGTTAGGAATATGCGGAAGTCAGAGGAAAGGGGGAAACACAGAGAAAGCTCTGGATATGGTATTATCAACCCTGGGAGGTCATGGTATAGAAACTGAGCTTGTGCAGCTTTACAATAAGGACATAAGAGGATGTACGTCCTGTAGATACTGCAGGGCAATGCCAGCGGTGGCGTGCAGTATAAAAGACGATTTCTACCCTGAGATCTTCGAGAAAATGGTTAGAGCAGATGGCATCATATTGGGCGCCCCTGTGTACTTTGGCAGTATACCTGCCAAGCTGAAAGGGCTCCTGGAAAGGGCAGGAATGCTTAGTGAAGGAAGAATCAGCATTGAAACTCCAGTTGACGACAAGAAGTGGCCTGGAGCACGTTCTGGAATTAAATCAGACAAGAAAACAAAAGGAGGAGGCCTCTACAGGGGAAAGGTGGGCGGCGCCATCGTTACAACCCGGAGGACAGGGGCCAATGCTGCTCTGGCTGAATTGCTGATGTGGTTCATGATCTGCAATTTTACAGTGGTCAGTTCTTCCTACTGGACAGTGCTCATAGGAGGAAAGAGAGTGCCCGATGCCGTCAAATTCAAGAAAGAAGGAAAGGAATACTTTACCTCCGATCTGTCAAAAGACACTCTTGAACAGGATGAGGAAGGCAGAGAAGACCTTGTAGACTTTGCGGAAAACTACATTGAGGTCTTATCTAGGTTGCGGGGGTAACACAGAGGGATATTATGACTGAGCAATCTCTCCAGGAGACTGCACATGCTCTGAAGCAGCATGGGTTCAGCCCGCTTGTCGTTTCTACCAAGGAGGAAGCCCGTGCTGCAATTCTGGACAATATTCCAGTGAATTCCCTTGTGAGTATTGGAGATTCTGCAACGGTGCGTCAGATTGGGGTGATAGAAGCTCTACATTCGCGAGGAACTAGCATTATTAACCCCTTTAGGGGGAAATTTCGTCGTGAAACCGCAGTGGCCAGTCTCCTGGCAGACATCTTTCTCACGGGAATCAATGCTGTGACTGGAGATGGCAGCCTGGTAGATATTGACGGTGCAGGAAACCGCATTGCAGGCACTATTTTTGGTCCACCCAACGTCTTGGTGGTTGCAGGACAGAACAAGATAGTCAAGAACGTCGATGAAGCTATGGAAAGACTCAAGACAGTCATTGCACCTCGCCATGCTGCAGGAATGGGTTATTCTCTTCCCTGTGCACGAACAGGTATCTGTCAGGACTGTAGTTCGCCAAACCGCATCTGTCGGATAGAAACAGTCATTCACCGGGTGCCCATGTACACCCACATCACAGTACTTCTCGTGG
>JACVGW010000081.1:0-6161 GCA_018992565.1 Theionarchaea archaeon | reverse complement strand
TGTTGGCAATTCGACACTCAGCGAAAGTCCCAGTAATCAGAGAAATTCGGTTCAGCGTAGATGTACCAGAAACATGGTGCCTGACGAAGACTAGACATAATGGAATAACGATGCTGCAAAAATTATCAGTTCTGACAATTTGCAGCATTACATTACCGAAAAACTTATAAATATCTTCAAGATTGCACAGAGATAGTAGCTAACCATGAGAACGGAGGAACAAATATGATGAGAAAAAAGAGAAAAGTTTCCATCACCCTAGTCGTGTGCTTGGCGATGGCAGCTCTTGTGGTAAGTGGATGTATTTCACAGGAAGAAGAAAAGGCACCCACTGAAACAACGCCCCCCGAAAAACAGAAGGTTGTTCTTGGAACATTTGCAGGCCCCTACGAGGACTATGTTAAAGAAATCGCTGCAGGATTCGAAGCTGAAACTGGCATTCAAGTGGAAGTCGTTGCAGTGAACAGTGACAATGAATGGATTTCTAAGATTAAACTGTGGGGAGATGAGCCTGAAGTCCACGTCATGTATCTTGGATTACCTCGATTCATTCGAGGAGCCCTTGATGGATTGTGGGCACCTTTGGACCTGGACAACATACCTCAGGCGGAGAACCTGTATCAGGTCGGGCTGGATGCAGGAAAAGGTACCGACGGAGTACAGTATGGAATACCTTATGACTTTGCGGCCTGGGGCTTAATCTACCAGAAAGAGCGAGTGTCAGAGCCTCCCACATCCTGGAAAGATCTCTGGAATGTCGAGAAATTTGGTAATGTAGGAAGTGAGACCTGGTTCGATCAGTTCTATGCTGCCACAGGAGTAACCTGGGGCTATGCGCCGGAGCAGTATGAAGAAATTATCGCAAAGATAAAAGAATTGCAGGGCACCGGCGGATTTAGGCTGGCTGAATCATATTCCAAGATGCAGACCATGCTTCAAATGGGAGATATCAACATGGCAGGGTGCTGGGATGGAAGAGCCTACACCTTCGAGAAAGCGGGTGTTGATGTAGGATGGGTCATTCCACAGGAAGGTGCAGTGGCCTGGATTGGACTTCTTGCCATACCCAAGGGTGTTCCTAACCAGGAATTGGCTGAGAAGCTCATTGACTATATTGTCAGCCCTGGTCCTCAACTGACCTTTGTGGATCTGATTCACTACGGGTCTCCCAACAAGCTCACCCAGCTGACTCCTGAACTGCAGGCCATGGTAGTAGATGGAGAACAGGAAATCAATTCTCTCATAGGAATGGAATACTACTGGTACATGGCACAGCACTATGATGAGATTCAGGAGATATGGGAACGAGAAATTCTTGGAGGATGAAGAAAATTACTTTTATTTTTTTCCTTTTTTGAAATTCGCTAAACATAGGTGATAGAAATGGTCATGTCAACTGAGAGAAGAAAGAGCTCGACTCTGACTGTAGAGTCTTTGACGAAAGTTTTTGGGAACCATACTGCTGTAGACGAGATTTCCTTTCAGACAATCCCAGGGGAGATAACAGCATTCCTGGGCCCCAGCGGATGCGGAAAGACCACTACTCTCAGGATTATTGCGGGGTTGGAAAGTCCCACCAGCGGGAGTGTGTATATTGATGGGGAACAGGTCAACAATGTCCCGGCTCACAAGAGGGACATTGGACTCGTATTTCAAGATTATGCATTATTTCCTCATAAGACAGTAAGGCAGAATATTGAGTTTGGCCTGAAAATCAAGGGATTGAGTCAACAGGAAATACAGGAGAGACTGGGAAAATCCCTGACTCAAGTTAACCTGGTAGGGAAAGAAGACAGATATCCCCTGCAGCTCAGCGGAGGAGAGCAGCAGAGAGTAGCTGTGGCAAGAACGCTGGTCACCCAGCCGCGCGTTCTCCTGTTTGATGAGCCCTTGAGTAACCTGGACGCAAAACTGCGGGAATCCACAAGGCTGGAACTTCATAACCTGCAGAGAAAGCTGGGCATAACGTCAATATACGTTACCCATGATCAAATTGAAGCATTTGCCATTGCGGATAAGATCATGCTAATGAACAAGGGAAAAATCGAGCAATTCGGAACCCCTGAAGAAATTTACGCCAGTCCAAAGACAGCATTTGCAGCAGATTTCATTGGAACATCGAATATCCTGGAGACAACGGTGCAGTCGGTTAACCAGGGAATGTGCACGCTGGCTCTCAAGAATGGTCATACCATTACAGGATTTGCAGCGGGAAAGGCTTCTGAAGTCTCACAGGGAGATCACCTTCTGGTAATGATCAGAACACAGAGGATCAGAATGACTACGACCAGGCCAGAAGGGAGTCAGTTGAACGTCCTGCCCGGGAAATGTCTATACAAGGTCTTTCTTGGGGAGTCTACCCGGTGTCTCCTTGATGTAGAAGGCATCAGGGTCACTGCTGACTGCGAGAGCGAATACGTGTGCAATGTGAGAGAGGGAGACGTCCATGTTTCCTTTGACTATGGTGCAGTGGTTCCAGTAGGGAGAGGGTGACTGTGGCGCCAGGGTTCGTTCTTGCGATAAAAGAAAAAATGGGTGCTCTGTCTACTAGACATACAGGACCTCTATTGCTCAGCCCCTTGCTTATATGTTATGCAGTGGCTTTTATTGCCCCCATCATCCTGCTGTTCTTGACGAGTTTCGTGGTGGGGAGAGGGTACTATCAGCCTGGAGAGTCCCTCACTGCAGAACACTATCTTCACGTGTTCACTGATTCATTTTATCAAAAAGTGCTTCTCAATACGCTGGCTATGGGTGTCTATACGACAGGTCTCACCCTGCTCTTCGGATACCCTCTGGCCTATCATCATGCGCGCGCCAGCTCACGAGCCAAAGGAGTGTTGACCATCCTGGTCATCTCGCCCATGTTTGTCTCTCTCGTGGTGAGAGGATATGCGTGGTCCATCATGCTCTCAGACCATGGGGTGATCAACAACGCACTCATGTGGCTAGGTATAATTGATGAGCCTATACGACTGCTGAACACCATGAAAGCAGTGGTTGTGGGAATGGTCAATGTCATGCTCCCCTTTATGGTGCTGCCCATCTCCAGTGGGGTAGAGAGCATCAACCCTCACATAGAGGAAAGTGCATATGTTCTGGGAGCAGGGAAGTTGTACACCTTCTTCAAGGTAATCTTTCCACTAAGCCTTCCCGGGGTTATAGCGGGGACTGTGATGACCTTTGCCATAACCATGTCCAGTTTTGTGATGCCTGCCTTACTGGGAGGACCTGGGTTCCAGGTATTCGGTACCATTATCTACAACAGGATTTTGCTCATCAGCAACTGGCCGGTGGGCGCAGCCATGGCCTTTATCCTGGTGTTCATTGTGGTTTTGGTGATGTATTTCCAGGAACGGCTCTTAGCTGTCCTAACCAAGAGACGGAGGTTGAAGTAAATGATTCTGGACAGACTGTACAAGGTGTACGTTTACGTGATGTACGTTTTCATTCTCATCCCCTTGATCATCATCGTGGGGACCTCATTCACAACATCTCAGTACGTTACCTTCCCCCCGGAAGGATTTACCCTGAAATGGTTTGTGCGAGTCTTAACCTCCTCTAGCTGGATGTTCTCCTTCCTCCTGAGTGGAGTAATAGCCCTGGTTTCCATGGGGATTGCCATTCTCGTCTCGCTGCCCGCTGCCAAAGCACTAGCAAAACACAGGGTTACCTTTATGGGACGGGATGTGGGAGTCACCTTGCGTACTCTGTTCTTATCTCCCATTGTCATCCCCATGATCGTGTTTGGGATAGGGATTGCCATTACTCTCCAGACCCTGGGACTGTACGGTACTTTCGCTGGACTGGTCATCGGGCACCTGATCATCGTGATTCCTTATGTCTTGCGTTCTCTCATCGTCAGTTTTGAAGGAATCCCTGATTCTGTGGAAGAAGCAGCCATCACACTAGGTGCTACCCCTGTCAAGACCTTTTTTAAGGTGACACTCCCAATGGCAAAATCTGGACTGATTGCAGGGGCTCTATTTGCGTTCATCTGGTCCTTCGAGAACGTTACGGTGTCTATCTTCTTGGCAGTACCCGGATTGACTCCTTTGCCCATCAAGATGTGGGGGTATCTTTCGGAGTTTGCAGACCCCTCTCTGTGTGCGGTTGCCACTATCTTTATCGTGGTAGCCTTTGGTGTCTTCCTGGCAGTATACCGCAAGATGGGAAAGGCTTCCATGTTTGCGGTCTAGCTGAGTCCCATGCGTTCTTCACGATATCGATTCCTGGCCCTGGTGACAGTGGGTGGACTGATCAGCTATGTGGCAAAAATGCTGATCCCACCCCTGATCCCCACTCTTCAAGAAGAGTTCGTCATTACCAACTTCCAGGCAGGACTGCTCATGACAGGATACATGGGGGCATATGCTGTGGCCCAGATTCCCTCAGGGTTGCTGGGGGAGAAATGTGGAAGAAGACGCGTCATGGTTGCAGGTATGGCAGGCTCAGCAGTGACCTCTCTTCTTGTGGCCTTTTCGCATTCTTATCTTCAAGTCCTCCTGCTCAGAGTTCTATTCGGTGGATTCTCCGGGAATTACTACACTCCCGCCACGTCCGTTCTAGCCCAGAGGTTCAATGAAAAGGAACGCGGAGTAGCCCAGGGGATCTTAATGATGGGAGTGCCTGCGGGGACCGCTCTGGCTCCTCTTCTTGCCCTGCCCATTTCTGAGCGGTGGGGGTGGAGAATGAGTTTTCTCCTGATTTCTCTGGCAGGAATGGCAATTTCGATTTTATTCTACGTATTGACTGAGGAGAAAAAGGAACCCACGCACATGAGGGATCAGATGGTGTGGTCTTCCCACATATTTGTTCTTGGCATATGCTCTCTTTTTACGGGAGCTGCTGTATTTGGGCTCTTGACTTTTTTCCCCAAGTTTCTCCTATCTAAAGGGTTAGAACCGGATACAGCTGCCTTCCTCTTCTCAGTGCTTGCAGTATCAGGACTCGTTTCTGTACCTGCCTGTGGGAAGCTATCAGATCATCTTGGGCGATTCAAAGTGCTGACTGCGTTGTTCACCATGCTTGCACTGTCGCTCATGGGGTTCTTATTGGTGCCTTCTCGGTTTTTCTTTTGTCTGGTCATACCAACTGGGGCTGCCCTGTACGGCTACGTTCCTCCCTTAATGGCATTTGTGGCTGACATGTCTCCACCCAAGGCGCGGGGGTTCTGGGTTGGATACACTAATACCATGGTTTTTGTAGGCGCTGCCTTTGGTTCAGCTGTAGCGGGACTGATTCTTGATCACTACACCTACTCTGAATTGCTTCAGTTTTTCATCGTACTGGTGTTGATTGCCCTGGTCATCTACATTGCCAAAGTGAGGACAGTACCTCAGACCACCACACCTTCCGATTGACCTCTACCGACTACTTAGAAATAATATAATAATTAGTCTCATTAAATTGACAATTCAGATGATTTGTCATATTATAGTACCGAAATATTTATAAATTGAAGTGAGAAGTGGAGCCGGTGATACGCATGCCAAAAGTAATCGGAATTTCCGGAAGTGAAAGACTCAAAGGAAATACGGAGCAATTCATTCAACGCGCACTGGACGTCATTTCAGACTACGGTATCGAGACAGAGCTGATCACCCTTGCTGACAAGAAGATCAAGGGTGGATGTACAGGCTGCATATGGTGCAGAGCTAACCGCGCAGAATGTTGCATAAAGGACGATTTCATGCCCATCTGGAATAAGATGTATGAAGCAGATGGTATTATTGTAGGGTCTCCTGTGTACTGGGGAAGTGCAACTGCCAAGTTGAAGGCAGTCCTGGAAAGAGCAGGAACAGTCAGTGAAGGAAGAGAGCTGGGTAATGTGGATGGTCCGGTCAAAGACCTGGGCTGGCCATATGACGAAAAGCCTCCTGGACTGTTCTACCACAAGGTGGGAGGAGCTATTGCCACCACCCGGAGGACAGGAGCAAATGCAACCCTTGCTGAGCTGTTGATGTGGTTCATGATAAACAACTTTGTTGTTGTTGGGTCATCCTACTGGACTATGGGTGTGGGAACCAAGAGAGTTGCCAAAGACACCAAGAGTGGAAAACCTGGTAGCACGCACACCACCACCATGCTGGAAACAGATGTGGAAGGAGCAGTGACTATCAAGCACTTCGGCGAGAATTTTGCGTGGGTTGTCAACAACC
>JACVGW010000080.1:8310-12168 GCA_018992565.1 Theionarchaea archaeon | reverse complement strand
AGAATTGAGAAAGAGTACAAACAAACGTATGTTCACCGGCTCATTGGATACAATAGCAGGCTCGATGAACTGCAGGCTGCAATACTGCGGCTGAAACTCAAGTACCTGGACAGGTGGACTGACAGGAAACGAGAGATCAGTATGGAGTACAACAAAGGGCTTTCCGGAACAGCTGTTGAAGTACCTGTGGAGAAAGAATACGCTCGCCACGTGTACTGGGATTACTGCATCAAAGTGAAAGGCAGGGATGCTTTGGAGAAAGCTCTTCTTGACAAAGGAATTCACACTGCTGTCCTGTACAGGGTACCTATTCACTTGCAGGAAGCATATTCGTACATGGGGCTCAAAGAAGGTTCATTCCCCGTAGCTGAAATGAAATGCAAACAGATCCTTTCTCTTCCTCTCTTCCCTGAACTCACTGAGGAAGAAATTCAGTATGTTACTGCACAGGTCAAAAGTCTGGTAGGAGGATAACTATGAATTCTGTTATGATTGTCGGATTGGGAGATATTGGAGAACATGCTCTGGAACTTTTGTGTCGGTCTCCTGAGATTTCTCACATTTATGCTGCAGATATTAATGAGGAGGCTTCTCTGCGCAAAATCTACAGCGCGCGGGCGGGAGCGGCTCACCAGGGATTCTATCCTTCTATTGAGTTTGAGAAGGTTGATCTCAATGATATTGATGCCACAGCGTCATACATTGAGAGAGTCAACCCTGGAGTGATTATTTCCGCTGTGACGCTCCTGACCTGGTGGGCGCCTGAAGTTGCAGCTAAGAATATTGACTTCAAAAAGCTGGATGAGGCCGGATTCGGAGCGTGGCTTCCGCTTCACATTACCCTGACATATAACTTAATGAAGGCAGTGAAGAAGGCAGGGTGTTCTCCTCCAGTGGTCAACTGCTCTTTCCCAGATGCTATTAATCACATCCTGGGAAAGGCTGGACTGGCCCCCACTGTGGGTATTGGGAATTGTGACTTGTTTGTGCCGGAAATCCAGAAAATTGTTGCAGATGTGTTTCAGGTGTCTATGAGGAGTGTCTCAGTGTATCTGGTAGGACACCATTACCTGTGTCATGTGTTAAATTCGTATCGTTCCACCCTGGAGACGCCGTACTACCTGCGCGTGTTCGTGGACTGGAAGGATGTCACAGACCAGCTTGACACAGATGATCTTCTTCTGAGAGCCAACACGTATATGCCAAAGGGAGTGCAGGACCACTTCATCGTGGCAGCCTCTGCCATAAAAGATGCGCTCCATCTCCTTAATGACACGCATGAATTGACCTATGCCCCTGGTCCCATGGGCCTCCCTGGCGGATACCCTGTACGCATTGGTGGAGGGAAAGCCCAGGTGGAACTGCCAGAGGATATTACTCTGGAGGACGCAGTCAAGATCAATGAGGAATCTCAAAGACGCGACGGCATTGAAAAGGTACTGGATGACGGGACTGTAGTATTCCCCAAGAAGACGGTGGAGATTATGGATGAGATTCTGGGCTACTACTGTGAATCCATGACTCTCGAAGAAAGTGGAAAACGAGCGAAAGAACTTCTTGCGGCTTACAAAAAAAGGCTTTCAGGCTGAAGGTGAGATTATGAGCAACCAACATGATCACGTTCAGAGCATTTTGGAGAAGGCAATCGTCATTGATGGCCACTCTGATATGCTCAATGATGTTATAGCTAAAAGAGACCAGGGAGAAACAGCAGTCATTGCCACCCGGCATCTCAAGCGGCTGAACCAGGGAGGATGTGACGGACAGATCTTTGCTATTTATGTGGAAGCACTCTACAAGCCTGACATGGCCCTGAAACGGGCTATCAGACTGGCAGACTCGCTCTTCCTGGAGATTGAGGAGGCAAAGGGAAAGATCAGGTTGTGCTACACTGCTGATGACTTTGTGAAAGCAAAAAAAGAAGGCAGCCATGCTGCCCTCCTGGGAATGGAAGGAGCAGAACCAGTGGCTTCCGATGTGGTGTGGCCCAGCAAGAAGCCCCCTGACATGAGTAGACTGCACTTCTTCTACAAGATTGGACTACGGCACGTCGGGTTCACCTGGCAGCAGCGAAACCAGGTGGCCGATGGTGTAGGAGAAGCCAGGGCTAATGGTGGATTGACCAACTTTGGTGGAGAACTGGTTAAAGAAATGAACCGCCTGGGAATGGTGATAGACCTTGCCCACATAGCTGAAAAAAGCTACTTTGACGTCATGGACATAGCAAAAGACCCTGTTATTGTGTCACACACTAATTGCAAGGCTGTATTTGACTTTGAACGGTGTATCTCAGATGAACAGATCCACGTACTGGCAGAGAATGGCGGCGTCATGGGAGTATGTTTCTATCCTGCTATTGTGGATGAGAATGCTCCCAGCGTTGAGCGAGTTCTCGATCATGTAGACCATGCTGTCAACCTGGTAGGGGTGGACCATGTAGGATGGGGAGCCGACTTTGCAGATTATATCCAGTGGAGTGCAGATGAAGTCGGGCCTGATATTGAGGAGAAACCCAAGACACAGGGATTGGAAGACGTCACCAAATTGCCCAATTTTGTCAATGGACTGCTTACCAGAGGATACTCAGACCAGGACATTACAAAGATACTGGGAGGTAACTACCTTCGGGTGTTCAAGAAAGTCCTGAAGTGAGGCATGACGAGAAGGTGAGTTAACGAACACAATATCAGATACTCTGGGAGAGTTTCTGGCGGGCCTGACGTTTGACGAACTCCCTGAAGATGTGATTCATCAGGCCAAGAGAGTCATCCTCGATTCTCTGGGATGTATGATGGGTGGTTATGAGACTGGTCTGGGAGCATCCTTCATCAGCCTGGTTACATCGCTGGAGGGTACATCCCAGGCCACACTCATTGGTGAAAAAGAAAAACGCTCCTGGATTTTTGCAGCTATGGGGAACAGTTATCTGGCCGATCTCCTGGATTATGAGCAGACTCTTACCGGTCATGAGAGTGCCACTATTGTCCCCGCAGCTCTGGCAGCCGGAGAATTCACGGCAGCTTCAGGAAAGGCAGTCATCAGAGCTGTCGTGGGTGCATATGAAATTCAGTCTCGTATTGGACTGGCTATAGCACCTTCTCCAGCTCGGTTTAAACAGATTGCCAGTCCCAGCATTGAGATTAACCATACATTTGGGGCAGCTGCTGCTGCAGGGGCTCTCTTCACCTTGAGGGCCAGCGATCTGGGAAAGGTTCTCAACATGGCAGGCGATCTCTCCCCTATTCCAGCTATCTACAAGTTCTTGGAACGTCCTGCCTCCCAGCTGAAAGGGAAGTACTGGTGGTGTACTCTTGCTGGATGCTTCAGCGTACTGCTGTGTCAGTCGGGATTTTACGGGCCCAGAGACATACTTTCTGGTGAGCATGGGTACTGGATCTGCGCAGGATCAGATCGATGTGACTTTGAGGCATTCACGCGGGACCTGGGAGTAGATTACTACATTCTGGGAGATTCTTTCAAACCATACCCCTCGTGCAGGTGGACACATCCCGCCCTGGATGGAATACGTTCAATTGTAACGACTCATTCCCTCAACGCAGATGATATTGCTTCAGTTACTATTCGGACCTCGCTGGTAATCAACGATTTTAACCTTGATGATCACACGCCGGTCTCCATGGTGGATGCGGAGTTTTCTCTTCCTTATAGTGCTGCCATGGTCATTCTGGATGTTCCTCCAGGTGTGGAGTGGCATCTTCCTGAAACAAGAGAGAATGAGAAGGTGCGGGACCTGTGCCAGAAAGTGGAAATAATCACTGATGAGGAATTGAACAGGCAGTACTTTGAATCCAAGACTGAACGAGCAAACCCCGCGCTGGTGGAAATTAAGACAGTTGA
>JACVGW010000080.1:0-8210 GCA_018992565.1 Theionarchaea archaeon | reverse complement strand
GAAAGTGGAAATAATCACTGATGAGGAATTGAACAGGCAGTACTTTGAATCCAAGACTGAACGAGCAAACCCCGCGCTGGTGGAAATTAAGACAGTTGATGGAAAGGTGTACACTGAGCTCGTTACCTGTCCAAAAGGAGACCCCCACAACGAGATGAGCGATGCAGAAGTGGAAAAGAAGTTTCTTGGGCTTGTCAGCTCCCGGCTGGGTTCTTCTCATGCGCGAACCCTGGCTGAATTAGTGTGGGATCTTGAGACGGTGGAGGATATATCACAGGTGACGGACATGATACGCGTGCACTACTCGTAGGTTCTATATCCTGAGCGGGAAGTTCGAGATTGTCCATGAACCAGAACTCTTATATTTCTGGCCGTGCCATCTCATCTATGGATCGATATGCACGGCAGGTGCTTCTCTCTCAGATAGGAGAGGGAGGGCAACAAGCACTTGAGGATTCATCAGTTGTCGTAGTAGGATGTGGTGCATTGGGCTCATCTATTGCAGAACATCTCACCCGGGCAGGAGTGGGCGACATCCTGGTGGTGGACAGAGATTTTATTGAGCTTTCTAACCTACAAAGGCAGCATCTCTTCACTGAAGCGGACGTGGGAGAACCCAAGGCAGAAATTACAGAGGCCAGGCTGAAAGCTGTCAATTCAGACATCTCCATTACAGGCGTTGTGGATGATGTTACCTGCAGGAATGTGGAGCACTACATCAAGAACAGGGATCTTGTCCTGGACGGAACTGATAACCTGGACGTGAGGTTTCTGCTCAATGATGCCTGCAACAAGAATAAGACGCCCCTGATTTTTGGCGCATGTGTGGCCGTCCACGGGATGAGCATGAGTATCCTGCCTGAAGGACCCTGTCTGCGCTGTCTATTCCCGCAGATTCCCCCTCCTGATAGTATTCCAACCTGTGATACAGTAGGTATTATCAACACCCTGCCCACCGTGGTGAGCTCCATGCAGTCTACAGAGGCCATAAAATACCTGGTAAGTGGGCAGCTTGATTCTCGTCTTCTGGTGATGGATGTGTGGGAGAGAGACTTCCGTACTATCGAGGTTTCCCAGAGAAAGAGCTGTCCCTGCTGTGTGGATCATACCTATGAGTACCTTGAGGGACGTGCACTAGATGCCGCAGTAGTCTGCGGGAGAAATGCAGTTCACCTCTCGCCACCCTATGAGATGTCACTTTCTCTTGATGACCTGGCAGATTCCCTCTCGTCCAGGGGTACTGTGAGAAAGACCCCTCACATTCTCTTTTTCACTCGTGACGCAGAGACTTTCAGCATCTTTCCAGATGGACGGGCTGTCATAAAGGGTACGAATGATGCAAAGAAGGCACAATCATTATATAAGGAATATGTAGAGAAATATGTAAAAGAGAAATATAAGTAGTATCAAAGCTCTTTGAAATCAACCAGTCTTTCCAGCCCCCTCCAATCCTTGTTGATATGAAGGTTTCTTTCATTTGTTCTGGATACCTGGAGTACTACATAGGAAGCGAGGTAATCATAGCTATTGATGAGGAAATTGAGATAGCGGTGTACAGTAAGGACATCTTCTGCTGTCAGCAAGATATAGGTTTGAAATTCACCCACAGTGAAGAAGCAATCCAGTACCTTGAGATCTTCTGCATCAATCATCTTTTTCTTGAGTCTCTCTTTCAGGAACTTGGCATCTCTTTTGGTAAAAGGATTGCACCTGAAAAGGACAATATATAACTCAGACATTCTTTCGAAGGCCACATCTGCGCTGCATCCCAGTATGATACCTGATTCCTCATACTCTGTGATATACTTCTTGACTGTGCTGTGGTGCATACCCAGATTGTCTGCAATAGACGTATACGGTTGGCTGCCTTCCTGGAGCAGTTCCTCAAGTATTTTCTTTTGTTTTTCATCTTTTTGGTTGACTATCATGAAAGATCCCCTCCAAAAGGGGCTAACATCCTTCAAAATCGGCCAATTTTTCCAATCCTTGCCAATCCATGTTGGGATGAAGGTTTCGCTGATTAGTTCTGGATACCTGGAGCACGACGTACGACCTGAGGTAGTTGTAGCTGCTTATGAGGAAGTTGAGATAGCGATGGAGAGAAAAGACGTTGGTGGTCATGAGGACCACTGAAGTCTGGAACTCACCCACAGTGAAAAAGTAATCCAGAACCTTCAATTCTTCAGTTTCTGCTGCCTTTTTTTCCAATCTTTCCCGCAGCAGTTCATAATCTTCTTTGGTAAAGGGATCGCACCTGAAAAGGACGATATACATTTCAGCTATTCTTTCAAAAGCAACATCTGCACTGTACCCTAGAATGATACCAGATTCTTCAAGCTCAGCTATGTACTTCTTGACTGTGCTGTGATGCATACCTAGGATCTGGGCGATGGTAGAGTATGAGCGAGTGCCATCCTCCAGGAGCAATTCCAGTATATGCTTACGCTTTTCATCTTTTAGATTTACTGTCATCCGACACCTCCGCAAGCCAATTCATGGGAATCACTGGTCAATAAAAGCTTTGTGGTGAGGTTCTCTGGTAAGGAATCGAGAGAGGAGTCAGCCGTGAGATTTCCTTTCAAAGGAAAGGAATAGAAGCTTATTCCAGCATGAGAAGGCGGTTACTGAGTAGAGATGACTTTCTCTTCCGAAACCTATAAAAAGGCAGTGCATGAAGATGAGGTGGCGGGGGTTGCCGAGCCAGGTTAAAGGCGATGGACTCAAGATCCATTCTCGTAGGAGTTCCGGGGTTCGAATCCCTGCCCCCGCATGCAGTACCCTGGATTAATTCCTACTTTTTTTTTACTATTTTTCTTGCCTTCCGCATGAATTAGAAAGATCGAAACCCATTTAACATGTGATGACGAACTCTTACTCAGTAAAACATGCATTGACTAGTTTCACGTTAAGGTCATGAATTCTGTGGAGTATGTGAGGAGAATCAGATGAATTCAAGCACAAGAAGAGCTAGAGTGATAAAAAAGCTATGGAGATTCTGAGAGAACATATGGCAAAAGAGGAATATTCAACCTAACGTATCTGGAGATATTCGCAGAAAAGACTGGAGATCCTGTCATTGAATTACGAGAAAAGGCTAAGGATTTGACTATTGATGAAATCATGGATCAGATCTTATGAAATCACTTTCATCAATGGGCTGCTCCACTTATATGATTTTATCCTTAAGTCTTAAAGACGGCAGAAATAATTATATTTCAATGCTTTGTTTAGACTTCCTTTGTGGCGATAGAATATATCAATCATTTGAATCCGTGTATTATTGAGTTCAATCTCTGGTATATATGGGCAATGGAGTGATTAACAGACAAAAAATTGGCTCCAGTCAAAGATACCTGTCTTTATGTTAATGGGATTGTCCTCCAAATCCAGGAGAGCAATGCCCTCTAAATCTGTCCCAGGATCAAAAGCGTAAGCAAGGCTTAGCCATCTCTCAATTCCCAGTCCCAACATCCCCCGTCCAAATACTCCAAGAAAGACTCGATTGTGTTCTCTCTCAAGATTCTAGACAAGAAAGCAGTGAGATGCACAAGAGCTGTGGCTGTATTCTTCAATAGCCTGGATATTATCGAAGATAAAGAAAGCAAACCCATTGCTGGCGCCTACATAGCGGCCATCGTCACTGATAACCAATGCTTTAAATGGATTCTCATCCTCATATCGCCAGAGCAATTCCCCACTCTCAGCATAGACCTCAAAAGATGAAACAAAGAGCTCTTTCTCAGTGCAGGCCCCTACATACTCACCATGACCACTAATGGTAATCTCACTGACAAATGTCATGCTTACCTTCTTGTTCCAGAGTGTCGTGCCATTCCTATCAAGAAGGATCAAATTTCCACCAGTTGTCCCAACCGCTATATACGCGGCATCTCGTGATATTCCAATGCTACAGAGAGATCCCACTTCTTCCTGCCATAGGCATTCTCCTTGAAGTGTATAGCAGTTGAGATATTTGTGTTCTGAGCCGAATAGAAAATAACTCTCGTCGGGAGCTATGGCCGTATCTTGGGCGCTGTAGTAGCTCCTGGCAAGAAATGTGAACAGTAATTCCCCTCGACGATCATAAAGATAGATGTACTCATCTCGAGGCCCCGCCACAACATATCCATTTTTGCTCACTGCCACAGTTTCTATTCTGCTGTTGACCTGATGATTCCACAGTGTATTCCCATCTCGATCAAAGAGCATGATATGCCCCTTCTTTTCCTTGTCTGTAGCACCAGCAGCTATAAATGACCCATCTGAAGTTACCGCTAAACCATCAAGTCCAAGGAGTCCAGTTTCTCTTTCCCAGAGTATGTCCCCTTCTGAATCAAGGATGACTATGCTGCTCTTCCATGGTTCTTTTCTGTCATATGATTCACAAAGCACAGTTTTTCCGCCATCTATGAGAAAAGCATAGCTGCTTCCCAGATTCTTCGTCTTCAAGAGTATCTCTCCCTCATTGTTGACGAGAAAGACATTCCCTTCAGCAACCCCGAACAGCGATCCATCAGAATTGGTGAAAATCCCGTTAGGAGTCACGCATATTGGGACTTTCTCGGTTGGAGTAACACAATGCTCCACGTTGTCTAGCATGATCTGTCTTACTGGATCTTTTTCCTTTAGAGTGCATCCTCCTGCTATGATGAGGAGTATCACTATTGTTGCACTTCCTGCTTTCATGTTCCTCACCTTTTCCCATGTATATAACCTTTATGATCCCCTTGGAACGACTTTTCCCCGTAAGAAATAGGGAATCATCCAGTCTTCAGCCCTGAAGTATTTTGCTCGTCCAATAGCACCACCTGCACCAAATCCACCTCCAGCGCCAACACCAAAGCCTCTTATGTGCGGCGGCCAGTAATAATCTTCGAAATATACAATATTTCCACTGATTTCTGCTCCTGCAGTTCCAGCAATGTTGAAAAACCATCCTTTCCAATCATCGAATGTAAATCTATCTTTAGAAAGCCACGTCCAGAAACCTGCAATAATGGAGATTCCACCAGCTTCCATCAATCCCATCAGGTATCCTGCATAATAGTACATTGCCCATCCCAGATCAGGATGATATGTCAAACACAATCCTATTTGCCCTCCAGCTCCCACAACGAGCATCCCTTCAATACAGATAAAAGCACCTGATATCCCATAGAAATCTCCAAAGACGTTTACCAATGCTTCGAGGAAGGCCATGAGGCTGAGAATCATTAGAGCAGTTTGATCGAATGCCACCAATCCATAGGAATCCACAATTGACTGAAGTAGCCTAGTAAGATAACTCATTATGAATTCTAGCATTTTTCTTGGGCTGAATCCAAACATCTCAACGGAATAGAGATGCTGGAGAAAGTTTTCCCAGTCGAAAAGAAATGTCGGTTGCTGGCTGTTGAGGATATCATCTTCTTTCATCAAGAAAAATTCTTCAGACAGTCCGACTGGATCAATATACTTCAGAGGGTTGTTATAGCAGTATATGTAACGGTTTAGACTTTGTGGTTTGTGAGTCTTTCCTGCCATTCCGTCTCTAGTAATGAATCGCCCGGTTGCTGGATCATAGTAACGGGCACCATAATAGTACAGACCAACCGTATCTCGTTCTTTCCCAGTGAAGAGATAGGGTTCTAGTTTCAGCTCACTTTCTCCAAACGGTTGATAGGTAGTGTCTGAAACTGAATTTCCATACTCGTCAGTGATCAATCTCGTAGAACCTATGTGATCGGTGATGTAGTAATCAGTCATCTCATCAACATCTTTCGCTATTCTTGCAGATCCTCCGTAAACATAAGCAGCTTCTTGCTCCGTATCTGTGTTTTTCTCATAAATAACGCTCTCGCCAGAATAGACATAAACCTTAGTCTGATAGCTCTGCAAATCCTCAGACCATTCTCTTTTCTTGATTCTGGACCCGCTTCCATCATACGTGTATTCAGCGATTAGTTGCTGATTTCTATTTACCTGAACCAACATATTCTGAGTGTCGTAGGAGTACAACCATGTGTCTCCGTCTATTCTTGTCACAGTATTTCCACATTCGTCATAACTATATGCAGTTCCATCACCAATGGAAATTAACTCATTCATGGTGTTGTAAATGTAGGTGAGATCACTCTGTAGTAGCCTGTTGCCCACTGGATCATAAGAATAAGTCACTGAGCCACTAGTGCCTTCAACAGAAACCAATCTATCAAGCCAATCATACTGATAGGTCTCTTGAGATTGCATCCACTGCTGATCTTTCATTCTATCAAATGTTAACTGGGAAATGTTGCCAACAGGATCATACTGATAACTCATTTGCAGCAGCTCTGATTCACCTTTCTGAGCGTGGATAGAGATAGGTCTCCCACATAGATCGTATTGATAAGTTGCCGTTACCCCATTTGTATATGCAACGCTGTCCAGGAGAGAGTTCAATGTGTAAGAAAACTGCGCATACCCCGGCATAGAGATTAGACGATTCAAAGCATCATATTCGTAAGTCACCACGCTCTGATCTGGATATGTCATTGAAATCATTCGAGAAGCTGCATCATACTCATACGATACAGTATATGGTAAACCTTCTATGCTTCTCGTCTCATAGAGAATTCGACTTCTGTTATCATACGTGTGGGAAGTATAGCCTTCCTGATCTATCATCAAGATACAATTGCCTCTACTATCATACTCAAATGAAACTGAATTTGAGTCTGGATATACTATGTGTATCAATTGACTGATTTCATTGTAGGTGAATGTTGTCGTTCCGAAAGCATTTGTTTTCTGAGATATATTCCCAAGGGTATCATAGGAAAAGATCTCTGTTGTCAGATCAGGATAGGAAATCTGTGTCAATCCAAAGAGAGAATCATATGAATAGAATGTTGAATTTCCATTGGCATCTGTAAACGAAGTCAGATTTCCAGCGGAATCATAGGTGTACTGCGTCAGGTAGTAGTTCACAGAATCCGTGTATTCTCTCACCCACAACAAGTCTCCAACCCGGTCATAATGGTACTGCTTCTTATGCAGATTCTCATCAAGGAAAGTGATGGTATTAGAGATATCATCGTAGTGCATCTCTCTAAAAAAGGAATCAGGCCTTGTTAATCGTGTAGGTCTGCCCAGTGAATCATATTCGTAGGAATATAAGTTTCCGGCAAGATCTGTTTGAAGGATCACCTTGTTCAAGTAGTTGAAAGCATATGTTTCTGTCAATGCTTCAGAAGGAGCAAGATACCACTCATTTGTCGTTGTTCTGCCAAGACCATCGTAATAACTTACAGAGAAATGATCCAGTTCATCATACAGTATAACACTATTGCCCTGATCATTGTACACAGCCTCAATTTCGGTCAAATCAGGAAAGGTCTTCTTGGTTGCTCTTCCCAGGATGTCGTATTCAAATGTGGTGGTATTCCCCTGTGGATCCGTCAAAGAGGAGAGTAACCCTGTATCCAAATCGTATGTGGCAGTCACTGTGTGATTGAGGGCATCTGTAATTGAGACAAGATATGCATGGTAGCCAACATCGTATTCAAAATGAGTAACGCTGCCTGTTGTGTCTGTTATGGAAGTCATCTTGCCATAGCTATCATATGAGGACATTGTGGTGTACTCCTCAGACAGAGCACCTTGGTCCATATACAACGCACAATCAAATTCGGTGGAAAAGGCATTGGACTCTCTAATTTGCAGAGTATTAGCTCCTTGAACAAAGGAAAATGCTGGGATGGTAGTTGAAGTCGTGCCAGAGCCTAGATTGTCAGTAATTTCATTCCAGGAGGAATTGTTAAGATTATATTCCACCCTTTCAGGATATTCATTGATGACCGCTGTGTAACTCGATTCAACATATTGAGTATTCTCTTCTATCCAGGTGGTATACCCTGTGTAATTTGGTGTTCCCGGATAGTGTTCAAAGGGACCAATCTTGGTGGAACCATCAAAGCAGTCTGGAGGATTTGTCGTGTAACATCTGTAGTAGTTGGCAAGGAAGTACTTCCCTGACCAGGTACCTGTGTCTTGCCAGCCTTTCCCCGCTTCTGAGTGAGTTTCATAGAAGGTCTCCTGCGTGGGGACAGCTATACTGGAAATGACCAGGATAGCATCAGTGATGGTCAGTCCTGTTAGATCAATGTCAAAGGTTGTCTGTCCATTCTCGTCAAAGGTGCCTTGAAAGACTGCGTAATCACGAGTTGGGTATAAGGTTTTGGTTTCGATCA
>JACVGW010000014.1 GCA_018992565.1 Theionarchaea archaeon | reverse complement strand
AGAGAAAAAAGGAAAGACAAAGGTAGAATATGTGCTGGTATAATGAATGTGAAGACATGGAAATACTGATACAGATTCACTCACAGCCTCTCGACTGCGAACATTTCGTCCATACGAAATCAATGACACATGATAACAAGATAGTAAACCCTTTTAAGGTGATGGGAAAAGAGAGGCAGGTGATTGTATGAAGATTGCTGTTATTGGTGCAGGCACCATGGGGAATGGGATTGCCCAGGTATGTGCCATGGCAGGACATGATGTAGTCATGCGTGATATTGAACAGAAGTTCATTGACCGGGGATTCTCAATCATTGAGAAGAGCCTTTCTAAATTCGTTGAAAAGGAGAAGATCTCAGACGCAGAAATGAAGGACATACTGTCCAGACTGCAGGGTACCTTAGATTTACAGGATGTTAAAGGCGCAGAATTTGTTATTGAAGCTGCTACTGAGAATCTGAGTCTCAAGAAGGACATATTCAGGGAACTGGATGCCATTGTCTCCCCAAATAGTATTCTGGCTACCAACACATCCAGCTTGCCAATCACAGAACTGGCAGCTACAACCTCGAGGCCGGGCAAAGTCATTGGTATGCACTTTATGAATCCTGTTCCATTGATGAAGCTGGTGGAGATTATCAGGGCACTGCCCACCTCTGATGAGACCATGAGGAAGACTGTGGAGCTGGCTCAGCAACTGGGAAAGACCCCTGTAGAAGCCAATGATTACCCAGGATTCATTTCTAACAGGATATTATGTCCTATGATCAACGAAGCAGTTTTCTGCCTGTATGAAGGAATTGGATCCAAGGAAGCGATTGATACGGTGATGAAACTGGGCATGAATCATCCCATGGGTCCTCTTGCTCTCGCTGACCTTGTGGGACTGGACGTAGTACTGGCAGTAATGAATGTTCTGTATGAGGGATACAAAGACAGTAAGTACCGACCCTGTCCTTTGCTGGTAAAAATGGTGGAGGCCGGGTATCTGGGGAGGAAGACAGGAAAAGGGTTCTATGACTACTAAGGACAAAATACGAATAGTAAAAGGGGACATATCCAGCACTGAAGTAGATGCTGTCGTTAACGCGGCAAATAACCACCTGTGGATGGGGGCGGGAGTTGCTGGGGCCCTGAAGAGAAGAGGAGGGCAGAAAATTGAAGATGAAGCAGTGAAGAAGGGTCCTATACCTGTGGGAGACGCTGTAGAGACAGGTGCAGGTGCACTACCTGCCCGCTATGTGATTCATGCTGCAGTAATGGGCCAGAACCTGAAAACAGACGAAGAGCTGATTCGAAAGGCTACCAGAAACACTCTGAAGAGAGCAGAAAGCCTTGGAGTAACAAGTGTGGCCTTTCCTGCACTGGGCACGGGAGTGGGTGGTTTCCCTCTGAAGCAATGTGCCGAGGTCATGCTCAAGGAAGTCATCCGTCACCCTGGATCCTTTGAGGTGATATTTGTCCTGTATTCAGAAGAAAGCTTCAACACGTTCAAAGCAGTCTATGATAGTTTATAGTTCTCCTCATTTTTCTTTTGTACGCTCTCTTGCATTCTCTTCCGTGGGCGTCTACCTTTCCACGTGTTAAAGAAGATTCTTCGATCTATAGGTGAATATCTCCTCCAGCAGAGCCAGTGGCATGGTTCCTTCATAAATAAGGGTATCATGGAAGAATTTATCTGTAAACTGGGACCCCATCATCTGCTGCACCCTGCCCTTCAAATCGGTTACCATGTGCTTTCCCAGGAGATATGACAAGGGATATGATGGACCCAGCGTGTACCTCTTGACCTCTGCTCTCGCGGCATACAGAGGGAGTCCCCCTTCTGTCTGCAGGAAGGTTACAGCTTCATCAAACGTCATGTTTCCCGTTGAGAGCTGCACATCTGCGACAATTCGGATAGCACGGAATCTGCCCCACAGTGCCTTAATAAATCTGTGTTCAGGAGTGGCACTGAACCCTTTCTGGAGCATATATTCTTCACAGTAGTGAGCCCATCCTTCAATGAGCTCAGGACCCTCAGATACATATTTTGCATAAACATCAGAGGGAGTAAAAGCCCATCGCAACAGGTGAGGATGGCTGTTACTGCAAAAAATCTGAATGTGATGGCCAGGATATGCTTCATGAACGGAGGTGTTGGCTATTGCGGGTTCGGAATGTTCATCCAGACTCTTTGTATCCTCGGGAGGAGTGACCCAGTAGTGACCAATCCGGTTCCCTACAGCAGGAGCAGCCATATATGCAGCAAAAGGCAGCTGGTATCTGATGTAGGAAGGAGTTTCCTGCACTACCAAAACCTCATTTTCAGGCATTGTCACAATGTCGTTAGCAATTACAAAGTCTCTGGACTTCTCTATATACGTGCGGTACAGCTCCAGAACACGGTCAAAGGTAGGGGGGTGCTGTGATTTTACCATTTTGGTAATGTCACCTATAGATTTTTTGGAGTCAATGGTACGTGCCAGCTCTTTCATGGTCTCCTTTTCCTCTTTAAGCCACTTCTTCCCCATTTCCAGGATTTCAGTACTGGTATAGGGTATTTTCCTGAGCTTAAGGAGCACTTCAAAGTTCTCTTTACCCATAACCCAGGGGGTGGTGGCCTGAGGAAGAACCTTACGGAGGAAGGAAATGTAACTGAGCAACGATTTCTCTACAGTCTTGCCTGCGTCTTCTATAGATTCTGCAATGTGAGGAGCTTCTTCTCTGGCTGCAGCCACTATGAGGGGCAAGAACTCTAGCAGCCCTTCTGCTGCTTCTATGGCCATTTCTGTCCACAATTTCGTAGGGTGGACTATTCTGCTCTTGAAATCTTCAATGTACTGGGGAGTCTGCTCGAGCCTCCGCAGGATGGGATAGAACCTCTCAGGTTCCTCTCGTATGAACAGACTGTTCAGGGCTGAGGAAATTTCATTTGACGCATTGGGATCCATCAAATAATGCTGAAGGGTCTCATCCACGAATAACCAAATCTTCAGCTTATGAATTGCCAATTTCAGGGAAATCCTCTGGTCAAAATCCAGGTTTTCTTTGTTAATATCGCAAAACCTATCCAGGAATTCTCTATCCTGCTTTATTTCTCTTACTCGATCATCAAGATTCCCCGAAGGCATTCTTGCATCATACTCAGTGAATCCAAGATAACTTGCTTCCTGAGGACGCCTGCTGAAGCATACTTCCATGAATTCTTTCTGGAGCCTATCAAATGCTTGCTTCATAGTGCTCTTTTGAAATGCTTTTAAATAGGTTTGCGGTCCGGAGCCCACAATGTAGAGTCTACAGTACAGGTTACGCACTCCAGAGATGAAGCCCTGTCCTGACCTCGGTGTCAAAAGGAGAACCCAGCAGAAATGCGGCTGGCGGGATTCGAACCCGCGTCGCAAGCTTGGGGGGCTTGAGTCCTACCACTAGACTACAGCCGCCACCGAAGGGTAGATAGATAACTTTATAAAACTTTGGCAGTGCAGCACGATAAGATTTGATAGATTTCGACAGCTGATGGTGCTATAGTCATTACTGTTCCCACCACAACCTATATATTTTGGTTGGTAAAAGGAAGCTCATGAAGCTGAGCAGCGATTTCTACCAGAGGATTTGTCACAAGATCCAGGAGGCTCTTACTTCTCAGTCTCTGGATGCACTTCTCCTTTTTGAGCCAGCCAATATCGCCTATGCTACAGGGTTCTTTCACTTGAGGACAGAGAGACCTCTGGCAGCAGTTATCCCCAGAGAAGGCGCCCCTCTCCTGTTAATTCCACTCCTGGAAGTGGATCACGTCCCCGAAAACACTGAGGTGGAGACGTATTTTGACTACCCCGGCGAGACCAATCGCATCGAATGGATCAAATCACACCTGAAAAAGAGAGCTTTGGTCAATGTGGGCATTGAGGACAGTCTTTCCATCTCGTCCTATAAGATGCTCTCTACCTTGAAAATACGTTCTTCGAACTTAGTCTCAGAGATGAGATTGAAAAAAACCCCTGAGGAAATTGAACTCATTTCCAGGGCTGCAGAATATGCAGACTATGCGGTGGAACGGGCCGTCCACCACACCCGTCCAGGTGTTACAGAATTCGAAATTAATGAGAGGACCAGGATGGATGTTTCTGAACGAATGCTTGAAGAACTTGAAGAAATCGTGCCTGTCCAGGGTGGAATGTGTGGAGGGTTGGTAGGTTCCGGGGAGAATGGTGCGCTTCCCCACGGGTTACCCTCCAGCAAGAAGGTGAAAGAAGGTGAATCGATCATCTTGAGCTTTGGCGCTGCTGTAGGTGGATACCAGGCAGAGAGCGAACGCACTGGGTTTGTGGGTAGTCCCACGCCAGAACAGAAAGAAGCCTTTGACGTGATGTATGAGGCCCAGAAAACGGGGGAGAGAGCGGTAAAGGCTGGTGTAAAATGCTCTGACGTCAATGAGCACTGTTTGAAGGTGATAAGAGAACGAGGATATGAGAAATACCTCCGGCATAGAATGGGTCATGGTATTGGACTGCAGGGCCATGAACCTCCATGGGTTGAAGAAGGTGACAAGACAATCTTGCAGGAGAACATGGTTATCAGTAATGAGCCAGGTGTATACATGCCAGGGTTCGGCGGATTCAGGCATTCTGACACTGTCCTGGTGACAGAGACGGGTGGCAGGGCATTGACGAGATATCCCAGAGAACTGGACTCATTGATAATCAGCTAGACGAGTGTCCGGAGATGCACCCCCTAAGAACCAAAGAGCCGAGAATCTGGTGAGTAGATGATGGACTGTGTGGTGACATACCCCTGAATCAGAATGATCAACGTCCATCGACTCCACGTTTATCAAAGTTTTCGCAGCAAAAACTTTTTAAACTCATATAGAAAACCTTATATACATAAGTAAAGAGGCTTCATCACTGCCGAGATGAGTCATATGATCCCAAAAATATCCAAAGAAACGACTCTCCTTGACAAAACAGAGGAATTAAGTGGAGAGAAGATCTTTTCTTGTCATAAATGCGGTAAGTGCTCTGCAGGATGCCCTGTAGGCACTCTTATGGATGTTCGCCCTCATCAAGTTATCGAATTAGTCCAGGCTAATGACTGGAGCGTATTGGAGTCCAGGACCATCTGGTTATGTGCTTCATGTTTTCAGTGTGCCACCAGGTGCCCCAAAGATGTGGACTTGACAAGAGTAATGGAAGCACTGCGCCTGCTCGTTCTCCGAGAGAACTTTGATCACATTAGAATCTCGGAGATTTCCAAGGAAGAGCTGAGAGAACTCCCGCCGGTAGCTCTGGTTTCTAACTTCAGAAAGTGCACAGGGTGATCCCGTGAAGATTCCGTATTATCCCGGATGTACATTAAAAACAACAGCCAAACCCTTTGAGGACACCACAAAAGCGGTATCTGAAGTACTGGGCATTGAACTTCTAGAGATGCCCCGCTGGAATTGCTGTGGCACAGTCTATTCACTGGCCAGCGATGATCTCATGCATCAGCTGGCACCCATTCGAAATCTAATCAGAGTTCAGGATATGGGATATGACAGGGTAACGACCCTGTGCTCAATGTGCTACAACACGCTTGAGCAGGCGAACCAGCTGGTGAAAGGTGATCCTGAGAAACTTGAGAAGATGAACTCCTTCATGGATCAGGAAAAAGACTACACAGGGGGAGTGACTGTGGTTCACTACTTGACATTGCTGAAAGAGATGGGATTCGATTCTCTCCCTGTTAAGAACCCTCTGAAAGGATTGACTGTGGTTCCGTACTATGGCTGCCTGTTGTTACGGCCTGAGGAGATTTCCATTGACAATCCTGAAAGACCCACCATAATGGCAGAGCTTCTTGCTGCTCTGGGCGCTACTGTTGTGGACCATCCGTATAAACTCGAGTGCTGTGGCAGTTATCACACAGTGGACTACAAAGAGGTTGTGTGTGAGAAAACATACCATATTCTCAGTTCTGCACGCAAGAGAGGAGCAGAAGCTGTGGTTTTGTCCTGTCCTCTGTGCGAGTTCAATCTGGATTTCAGGCAAAAAGACCTGGAACAGGAGCTGGCACCCATGCCAATATTGTATTTCTCCCAATTACTGGCTGTATCATTGGGGCTCTTCGATGCCCTTGGATTCGATCAACACTATGTTGATCCTGAACCATTGTTGAAAGAGAAAGGACTGTTAAGGTGATTATATGACGGAAGATATCAAGACCAGAATGATCAAAGTCTACATCATGGGAAGGGAATATGAGGTTCCTGAAGGATTGACCATCATGAAAGCCATGGAATATGCAGGATACCGGTTCATCAGAGGAGCAGGATGCAGGGCCGGGTTCTGTGGCGCCTGTGGAACAATATTCCGAAAGAAAGACGAATACAAATTCAGGACGGCCTTAGCCTGCCAGACTCCTGCAGAAGACGGCATGTATTTGACAGAATTGCCTTTTGTCCCTGCTAACAAAGCAGAATATGAACTTGAAGAACTGACGTCTGAACCCAGCATCATTGTGTCATTGTACCCTGAAATAGCACGGTGTGTCAGCTGTAATACCTGTACCAAAGCCTGCCCCCAGGACCTGCAGGTGATGGACTACATTCAAGCATCATTACGAGGAGATATTAATCAGGCAGCTGAACTCTCCTTTGACTGTCTGCAGTGCGGGCTATGTGCAGCACGATGTCCAGCAGATATTGTCCACTATCACGTGGGCCAGCTGGCCCGACGGGTGTACGGGAAATATGTTCTGCCCAGATCACAGCATCTGAAGGAGCGAAATGACGAGATCAAAGCTGGAGCATTTGACCAGGAAATGGAAAAACTCACTGCAATGGGCCTGGAACAGCTGAAGAAATTATATACAGAGAGGGATATTGAGAAGTGAGGGATATTCATGGAAATGATTAGAGGTTATCCAGATTACATGCGAGAATCAATAGAAAAAGTGGAGAAAACTCGCCCCCAGAGACTCAAAGCCACGTTTAAGGCCATGACCCTGGAGGAGAGGGAACAGATTCTCAATGAATACCACCCGGACTACAAGCCGGAAGCGAAACGAGACCTGAAGATTGGACCCAGTAAGGGGCAGCGGTTACCTCATGAGGTTGCTGATTTGCTTGAAGCCCACCCCCTGATAGATCCTGATGATGTAGATCTGTCTCGGGTCGATTATGATTGTGATATTCTCATCATTGGAGGTGGAGGTGCAGGAACAGTTGCTGCCCTCTGGGCTCACTACTCAGGAGTACCTGTGGACAGGATGCTCATGACAACGAAATTGCGCCATGGTGACTCCAATTCCATGATGGCCCAGGGTGGAATCCAGGCCGCGGATCGGCCCGAAGACAGTCCTCCTCGTCACTATCTGGATGCTATTGGTGGAGGACACTTTACCAACAAGCCCGAACTGGTGAAAGCATTGACCATGGATGCCCCCGCCATCATACAGTGGCATGAGGAACTGGGTGTCATGTATGACAAAGATGACAAAGGAGTGATGATGGAGTTGAGCGGAGGGGGAACCTCCAGAAAGAGGATGCACTCTGCCAGAGACTATACCGGAATGGAGATCATGCGGGCAATCAGGGATGAAGCCCGCAACATTGAAGTCCCTGTGCTGGAGTTCTGCCCCGCTGTGGAGCTGTTGAAGGATGATCAGGGCAGGGTTGCAGGAGCTGTCCTGTTCAATATGGAAACAGATCAGTATTACGTGGTAAGGGCAAAGGCCGTTATTATGGCCACTGGCGGCTTTGGACGGTTGCATATCCAGGGATTTGCCACCACCAACCACTATGGAGCCACAGCAGACGGGCTTGTCATGGCATATCATGTGGGGGCCAACCTCATTGACCTCGACTCTGTGCAGTATCACCCTACAGGAGCTGCTTACCCTGAGCAGATTGTAGGGCTACTGGTAACAGAGAAGGTGAGAGGGTTAGGTGCCCAGCCAGTGAATAAGAATGGTGAGCTTTTTGTGTTCCCTCTGGAACCCAGAGATGTGGAATCCGCGAATTTCATACGAGAATGCTACGGCAGAGACAATGGGATTATCACACCTACAGGAATGAAAGGTGTATGGCTGGATTCTCCCATGATTGATGACTTGAAGGGAGAAGGTACTATACGGAAAAACCTGGCTGCCATGGTGAGAATGTTCGAACGGTTCGGCATTGACATGACCAAGGACCCCATCCTGGTCTTTCCCACCTTACACTATCAGAATGGTGGTGTGGAGATAAATGATAAAGCAGAAACCTCTGTCCCCGGGCTGTTTGCAGGCGGGGAGGTTGAAGGTGGAGTCCATGGAAAGAACAGGTTGATGGGCAATTCTCTTCTGGACTATAATGTTTTCGGGAGACGAGCCGGCATCAACGCAGCAGAATATGTGAAGAAAGTGACACCTGGCAAATTGAGCCTGGATCATGCACGAAAATACGAAGAAGCACTCAAGAATGCCGGAGTAGAGACGGACAGAAAGGCACCCATGCTGCTCCCTGACTACAGAGGAAACCACGTATTGTCTCGCGCACTGGACATCTTCTAACCTTCTCTTTTCTTACTCTTTTGCGTCAGTCTTCCGGAGTGAATACAAGGTCTGCTATATCGCTCCCCTTTTCACAGATAATCTGGATATTCTCTACAATATTCCCCAGGAGTACTGCCTGTTCAGCTTTCAGAATCTTCTCATCAAGTTCTTCCTTCCGCGCTGCAACTTCTTCGAGCTTCTCAATGACAAGGTTTGCCTTTGCCCTATCTGCATCCAGGAAGGCTCTGAATGCTGCCTCATGCATCAAGAAGGCAAGCTCGCTGAAGCTGACCATGTCTTCTGCAATATCGTCCCTCATGGAATCAACCTCAAGAAGATTGCGGGATGCGGTCTCTGCTGAATCCCCTATTTCCTCCACGTTCTTGGCAACAATGCGGAAATCCAGGCATTCAAGAGGGGAAACACCCACTCGTTCTGCAAATCCCGTATTCTGGAGAGCTGATCTCAGCTGCCTCACAATCAGGAAATATAACTTGTCCACTTCAGAGTCCCTTATAATAATGTCATGTGCCAGCCAGAAAACATGAGAGGATATAGCTTTGTTCAGGTCTCTGTGCATGCTGGAAGCCAGAAAATACTCTCTCTTGAGAGCCTTCTCAGTAGTGAGTTCTGAGGGGTTCAGTAAGTCCTGGACAAATATCGCGTTCTCTTTTTCATCAATTATCTCGTATCCCAGCAAGGTATCCACTGTCTTTCGAATCTGAGACCTGACCTCATTGGTGAGGTTGCCAGTAATGGAGAGCGAAGAATAGCCGTACGTGTAGGAAGTCATGATTTTTCTGGCCACAAATTCGTCTGCAGTAATCTCCACCTGCTTTTCCTTTCTTTCTTCAAATTTTGGAGTTATAAACAGTCCGTTCTCTTGCTCAAATAAGCCGAAACTATCCCCTTTTTGCAAAGAATACTTCTCTATCCACTTCTTGGGTAATGACAAAATGTACGTGCCGCCTCCGGTGCACTGCAACTTGCGGATCTCCATGTTCTTCAAAGGGGGTGTAACAATAAAAGGGTTCGTATCACAGCAGACAGAATTGCACTGCAACGCTTCTTACTCTCTCAGTTTTCCTGTGATACTCATCAGGGTAGTGAGTGCTGAACGTTCCATCTCGTCGAGCTTCATCTCAATAAATCCAGCAGTACTTTCCAGCTCTGGTATCAATACATATTCCAGAGCATTGACCCGTCTCCTGGTTTTCTCGATTTCCGCTGCAAGGAGCTCCAGCGATTTTTCCATTTCAGCCAGCTGAATTAATTTTGGCATCAGGGTTTGCAGTGCATCCAGTGACTCATCAAGCTCTGATGGGACATTGTACAGCCCGTAGGAGAGGATGCCTTCTCCTTCCTGTGACATGGCGATCTGGGGAACCTGGACACTCATAATAAGCCGGGTACCAATCTCCACGTTGAGGCGTGCTTTAGGGAGCATAAGGGCTTCTTCCAGCATTTCAGGGGACATCAAAGAACGGGCTGACATGAAGGTGCGGTATACCACTGCGATTTCCCGTTCAATATCTTCCCGCAGTTCCCTGTTCCTGTGAATAAGAGAGAGGAACTGCTTCATGAGTTCATCTCGTTTATCCTTGAGCAGCTTGTGTCCTCTCTTGGCTAGCTTGACCCGTTTTTTCAGTTTCAATAGTTCCATTCGAGTTGCATTAACCTTTGCCATGTTATGCTCCTTCTTTGGACTTCTTCAATGGTTTCAGATATTTCTCGATGTATTCCGGCCTGATACGCTTTAATTCTCCTTCTGGAAGCATGGTCAGAAGATCCCAACCAATATCCAGGGTCTGCTCAATAGTCCTGTTCTCGTGATCCCCTTGAGCCACAAATCTCTGCTCAAACTGGTCTGCAAATCCCAGGAACTTCTTGTCAATGTCGGTCAAGGCGGCTTCACCCAGAATCACTGCCAGTTCTCTCGCTTCCTTTCCTCTGGCATAGGCAGCATACAACTGGTTCAAAACATCAGGGTGATCTTCTCTGGTTCTCACTTCCCCTGTTTCCTTGACTATGCCAATACCCAGGTCTTTTAGACGAGACAGTGAAGGAAGCACATCGATAGGCGGATAAATACCTTTTCTGTGCAGTTCCCTGCTCAAGAAAATCTGTCCTTCTGTAATATAGCCAGTGAGGTCTGGTATGGGATGAGTAATATCATCCTCTGGCATGGACAGAATGGGAAAGGAGGTAATCGATCCCTTCTTGCCTTTTATTCTACCTGCTCTCTCATAAATAGTGGCCAGGTCAGTATACATGTATCCTGGATAACCTCTCCTTCCCGGGACTTCCATTCGGGCTGCAGAGATCTCTCGTAGAGCTTCGCAGTAATTGGTCATGTCAGTCAGAATGACCAGAACGTGCATGTCCAGGGTGAAAGCCAGGTACTCTGCTGCAGTCAAAGCCATCCGGGGAGTTGAGATTCGCTCCACAGCTGGGTCATCTGCCAGGTTGATAAACACTACCGACCGTTCTATAGCTCCTGTTTTTCTGAAATCTGAAATGAAGTAATTGGCCTCTTCAAAGGTGACTCCCATGGCTCCAAAGACCACAGCAAATTCTTCCTCTGCTTTAAGCACTCTGGACTGCCTGGCAATCTGGGCAGCAATGGCAGCGTGAGGCAGTCCTGATCCAGAGAAAATGGGGAGCTTCTGTCCTCGCACCAGAGAATTCATCCCGTCAATAGCAGATATACCGGTCTGAATAAAGTCTATGGGGTAATCGCGAGCATATGGGTTGATGGGGCTTCCAGAAATGTCCAGGCGATCTTCAGGGATAATCCTGGGACCCCTGTCGATGGGTTCTCCCAATCCAGAAAACACGCGCCCCAGCATGTCCTGGGATACAGCCAGCTCAATTCCCTTGCCCAGGAATCGCACCTTGGTCTGGTTTACATCAAGCTCCGAAGAACCTTCAAAAATCTGCACCAGTGCCTTACCTACTTCCACTTCCAGGACACGGCCTCTCCTCTTCTCTCCAGAAGGGATTTCAATCTCCACAAGTTCCCCGTATTTCACTCCTTCAATCTTTTCTACTACCATCAGGGGGCCTGCTATCTCAGAAATGGTCCTGTATTCTTTGGGCATTTAATCTCCTCCCTTCATGGACTGCACTGTAGTACGCATTCGTTCCCTCAGCTTCTCCAATGCCTTGGGAAATTCATCTTCTGAAACAAACTTGAGTTTGGCTATCTCTTCCCTGTCTTTTAATTCCAGTAGGTCCTTGATGGGTGCACCCCTGCTCAATGCATCCAGAGCCCAGTGATGCAGGTCAAGGATAAGTGACAGCATGGCAAACTGCTTTTCTGAAGACGTGTAGGTGTCGATTTCATGGTATGCATTCTGGTGGAGGAAATCCTCTCGCAGTGATTTGGCTGTCTCAAGCAACAGCCGGTCCCTGCTGGACAGGGCTTCTACTCCTACCAGCCGTACAATCTCTTCCAGTTCAGCTTCTTCCTGCAAGATACGCATGGCTTCATCTCGGTAGTCTCTCCACTTCCCTGAAACATTCTCGGTCCACCAGTCTTTCACATCATCCAGGTACAGTGAATAGCTCTGCAACCAGTCGATGGCCGGGAAGTGCCTGGCAAAGGCCAATCGTGCGTCCAGGCCCCAGAACACTTTGGTAATCCGCAGCGTGGCCTGGGTCACAGGCTCTGAGAAGTCCCCACCGGGAGGAGAAACAGCTCCAATTACAGACAACGAGCCTTCTCTGTACTCAGACCCCAGTGTCACCACCTTACCTGCGCGTTCATAGAATTCGGCCAATCGGGAAGCCAGATATGCAGGATAGCCCTCTTCACCTGGCATTTCTTCCAGTCGCCCGGATATCTCTCGCAGTGCTTCAGCCCACCGGGACGTAGAATCTGCCATCAGTGCCACTGAATACCCCATGTCCCTGAAGTACTCTGCCAGGGTAATCCCTGTGTAAATGGAAGCTTCTCTGGCTGCCACAGGCATATCTGAGGTATTGGCCACCAGCACTGTCCTCTTCATCAGGGGCTCTCCACTCTTGGGGTCCTGTAGTCCGGGGAATTCCCGCAGTACTTCTGCCATCTCATTGCCTCGTTCTCCGCATCCCACGAAGAATATGATATCTGCCTCTGCCCATTTCGCCAGCTGGTGCTGCGTCACTGTTTTGCCCGATCCAAAAGGTCCTGGGCAGCACGCAGTTCCACCTTTGGCCATGGGGAAGAAGGTATCGATGATGCGCTGCCCTGTTACCAGCGGGTTGGAAGGTGGCAACTTCTCCCTGTATGGCCTCCCCTTTCGGACTGGCCACTTTTGAAGCATTGACACGGCTGTGTCGTTGAGAGTCGCAACAGTCTCCTCCACAGTGAAGGTGCCAGAAAAGATCTCTTTGATCTCTCCTTCCACCCCTATGGGAACCAGAATTCTGTGGCTCACCAAGGGACCCTCCTGCACAACTCCCAGGACATCCCCGCTCACGACTTTCTGTCCCTTTTTTAGTGAGGGGCGGAACTCCCACTTTTTCTTCCTGTCAATACCGGGTTGTTCGATTCCTCTTTTGATATGAGGCCCAATTCTGTCTCTGATCACATCCAAAGGCCTCTGTATTCCATCATAAATAGATTCAATCATTCCCGGACCCAGTTCCACGCTTAATGGTTTTCCTGTGGATTCAACGGGATCTCCCGGGCCTAGTCCTGCTGTCTCTTCGTATACCTGAATGGTGGCCTTATCGCCTCGTAGCTCAATGATCTCGCCGATCAGGCGTTCGTCTGCCACCCTGCACACATCGTACATTCGGGCATTTTCCATGTTATCTGCCACCACCACAGGCCCCGACACCTTGATAATTGTACCCATGATTATTCCTCCTTAAAGAGAATATCAGCACCAGCAGCTTTTTCGCAGATGCGCTTCATCTTCATTCTGCCCAACCCTTTAGGGCCCTCAAATGAAGGTATTTCAATTACTGCAGGAAGGCTTGAAGATGAATATTCCTCAATAGTATCTGCAATCTGTAAAGCCAGATCTTCAGTGATGAAGATAATGCCGTATTCCTTGGCATTCTCTCTCAACAATACAGAGGCTTTCTCCGGGCTTTCAGCCTCCAGACTGTCAATTCCCATGTTCTTAAAGATCAGTCCGGTTTCTCTATCTGATATCATTGCTATCTTATTCATAAACGTCACTCACCCTTCCTGTAACCTCGATACCTTTCATCTTGGAAATGAGTATCTGTCTTACCACCTTTGCCTCACGTTCTTTGGCAAAGAGGTACCCTATCACCGGCTCAAGAGAGAGGGAGTATGTCTTTGCTTTCTTCATGTATTCCATCAGAAAATTATCCACCAATGTCTCGTAGCGAGCGAGTGAACCTGTCTCTTGATATGCCGTGAGCCCCTCATGCACCACACTGGCAAAGTCAGAATTCCTGGTGGATTCCATGAAGTAGTCAGCTGCCTGATCCTTTATTTCAGAAAAGGATGCCAGCGCTAACGTCCCTCCTGATAAGAAGACTTCTGCAAACTTGATTCCCATCTTTTCTGCTCTGATGAAGTTACGAATATTCTCCAGATCAACTGCATAGGCAGAGTATTTCTGCAGAAAAGGGGTTGTAGCAAGCCCCTCACTGAGCAATCGAGAGTGCTCCCTATCCAGAAAGAACTGGACTTTTTGAAAATCCCCACTCTCCTGATAGAGGGAGAGTGATTTCTGAATGACGTGTGCTATTTCAGGGGATACTGCCTTCATATCTCCATCACATGCTGCCCTCAACGCAACAGGGCCCTCCCTCCCCAGGGGCACCAGCAGATGGGACAGGTCATGTCCAGTAATCTGGGACTTCAGTATGATCTTGAGGTTGTGTATATCATACTTAAGCTGAAGAAGATCAGTAATCGCTTTGTCAGGCGAGATCTTAGCTATGATCTGGTAGGTTCTTTCCAATTCCTGAAGGATAGCACGCTCAATGTCTGGTATGTCTGGATTTTCAGAGAGATAACTTCCATATGGTGTCTCTGCCACAATCTTTACTGCATCCTGTGCTGTGCGTGCATCTATCATCCTCTTGAGCTGTGATGCATCGATCAGTCCCACTTCAAGAGCCTTTATCCTTCCAAATGCATAGGCATACTTTGAGCCCGTCACCTGTTATCACCTGAAAAAAGAATGTGTGCTACGTCACGTTCCATGTCATCTCGAAGTTCCTGCATCCGCATGTCGAAGCTTTCGTTAATCTCAATGTCGTCTCTCTTCAATATGAACCCTCCAACAATGTTCCTGGTTTCGCTGGACAGTGTCAGAGGCTGACTCACAGTTGCATTCACCTTCTCAAAGAAGCTCTTACTCAATTGCTTTCTGTCTCTGGGAGAGAGAATGATTTCTTCTCCTCCTTGAGCCACGTGTTGAATGCGTTCTGCCAGAAGGACTTCATATTCATCTGAGGTCGACAGCTGCTTCAATGCAGTGTCGAAAACGTTCTGTATGACACCCTGCTTTGCTGCTAGCAAATTCTTCCTGGATTCCAACTTCTCAATAGTCAGAATCCTGCTCTTCTCAAGTTCACCGTCGCTTTCTGCTTTCAGAAGGATCTCTTCCTTTCTTCTCCGGGCAGAGTTTCGCTTTTCGTCTATGATGAGGGCTGCTTTTTCCCTGGCCTCCTCTAGAATTTTCTCTTTTTCTTTTTCTGCATCTGCAATGATCTTCCTCTTGATGTCTTCCACTCCCATAGAATCACGGGGTTAGAGTTATTCCATTAAGTAAGAGTATGGTCGCAAGAAGCCCGAGAATAGCGTAGGTTTCCACCATAGCAGAGAGAATCATGGCATTACCCATGGCTTCAGGTCGTTTGGCAACCACTCCGCAGCCAGAGGCAGAGACTCTTCCCTGGTAGATTCCAGACAGCAGCCCACCCACGCCGACGGGTAAGCATGCAAAAAGGATCTCCAGTCCCTGATCCATGGTCAGTGCCAGCGGTGTTCCACCCAGAAGCCCTGTCATGTTCAGAACCCAGAATGCACCCACGAACCCATAGATACCCTGAGTTCCAGGCAGGGCCTGTAGCACAATGAGTTTTCCGAATTTTTCAGGGTCTTCTGTTATCACTCCCGCTGCTGACTGTCCTGCAATTCCAACACCAATACTCGATCCGATTCCTCCCAGGAATGCTGCTGAAGCAGCTCCCAGGACCGCAAATATCAATCCTTGGCTTATTTCGAACATTATCTAGTCCTCCTCTTTGATCTGTATATATTTTGGATGAGATCCAAATGGTTTGAATGTGCGTCCGCCTCCTTCCAGGAACTTGGTAAAATACTCAACAAACTGCAGCCTTCCTGAGTGCACAAACGCACTCAGAGAAGAAATCACAATATTCAAAAGGTGAAGCAAAATGAGAAACATCACCATAATAATGGGCCCCAGTATTTTTATTCCTGAAGCCTGAACAGCCACCATGTTGAAAGCAGAAGCCAGGGCCGCTGTAGCCAACCCCAGGGCCAGTATACGTGAATAGCTGAGCACATCGCCAAGATACCCGAAAATATTGTAAATGCTGAGCACTCCCACCATTGCCTTTTTTCCCAGGGCCACAACAGGGTTGGAAGCTTTCTGATATCGTCCCTGCGTGAGGACCAGCCCCACTAGAGCAGCCAACGAGAGATTGAGCATAAGACCTGCTGCAGGCACATCAACACCAAACATCTTGTTTATCAAGGCGAGCGTACCTGCAGGAAGCAGCAACAGCCACAACCCCTGGTCGAAGATGGCATCGAGGTAGTAACCATCTCGCACATTCATGTATCCGCGAATTAAGATTCCTGCCCACACCTGTACCAATCCCAGGATCAGGGCTATCTCAAGCATGAGGATGGGATTTTCCAGCAGGTTAATAACGGTGAGAGACTGCCTGACATTTTCCAGAAATGAAAGCTGCTCGGGCAAATATAGAGTAAGGTCTCCTGCCCATCCACCTGTTAGGATGCCCAGTACCATGGTGACCACTCCTCCCATAATCAAAACCTTAAACAGGAGCACAGCATCAGGTCCAACCTTAATCTTCTTCAAGGCAAACACAGAAAGCAGAATGAGAGCTGCCCCATATAGAAAATCAGAGAGGCACAATCCAAAGAACACAATAAAGAAGGGAGCAAGCAGTAAAGTGGGATCAATTTCCTTATACAGGGGGAGCCCGTAGATTCGGGTGATGACTTCAAAAGGCTTGAACGCTCTCCTGTTTTCAATCCCGACAGGAACATCATCTATGTCAGATGGCTCGTAACTAGAAATATCTACTTCATCTGCAAAAGAGAGTTCCTTTCTCAGTACGGGAAGATCCTCTTTTCTAATCCATCCCTGCAGGATGAAAGATTTCTCTGTATTGGCAAAATCCTTGCGCACATCATGCCTTTTCTTAATATCCAGGTAGTGATCATACACAATCATCAAATGCATTCGTCTCTCAGCAAGCACCATACAGCGTTCTCTGACCTTCTCCCTCTCCTTCTGTAACATCTGAATCTGATGTCCCGCTTCTTCAATAGTCTCTGCTGGCGTTCCTTCGCTTCCTCCGGGGAGTGACACTTTCTGGAAGTCCAGCTTCCTGAAGATTTCTTCCAGCTCATCTCTGTAGTCTTTCAAATACGTGACAGACATCCACGTCTTCCGCTCAGTAGAGAATGGAATCTCAACGTGAACGTACTCCAGCTTTAAGATTTCACTCACAGCCTCCGTGGAGATAATCCCTACCTCAGTAACCGTCCTCTCAGTCTCAAAGTCCCGCACAGCAATAGTGAGGGTTTCCCACGGCTGCAGCTGTTCGATGATGGATTTGAGCCTGGTCTCTTCATTTTTCAGTTCAGAAAGAGTCTGGTCGAGGTTCTTCATTTCCTCTATTATGGAAAAGTCGAATTCATTAACAACAGCCTCATAATGCTTCTTTTCTATCTTGTAGCGGGGTAGAAAAAAGCTCTCCAAAAGGTTAGGCTTCACACTGAACGTGTAAAGGAAGTCTATCCCATAGCTCAAATCTGCCAACTTACGTTCGAGGTCACCTGCATCTACATCTTCTGTATGCAGACCCTCAAGTATCTCTGTGAAGGTTTCCACCTCAACGAGACCTGCATCATGAAGCTTTTCTATGATTGCATCTTTGTGGTCGGCATGGGCAACTATGTGCACCTTCTGCATCTTAGGTATTGGCATCTTTTCTCACTCTACTGACAATTGCTGTCACTGCTTCATTGATCTTTTTTTCTGGAATGATGGCGATTTCCTGAATCCGCCTTTCTGCATCCTGTTTAATTCCTTCTGCTTCTTTTTTGGCGTCCTCTATGATCTCTTTCCTTCTTCTCTCTCCACTTTTTTGAGCCTCATCCTGTTCTTTTCGAAATAATTCATCCGCTTCCTGTCTGGCATCATCAATTATATTCTGTGCCTCAATCCGAGCCTTTTCTATGATATTCTCAGCTTTTTCCTCTGTTTCTCTGATTTCTCTGAGTACTTCCAATGTCACGTCTGTCACCTTGAAATGGTAATGGACAATTCATTTATAAGCGTTTCGCTGGAAAAGGCGTGGAGTCTGTGTAAAGAGGTAATTGATGCTGGATGATTCCCAAATTTTACCTATGACAAGTTTACTTTAATCAATTTGACCTATGTAAATATATGTGTTCTGTTCGCCGAATCGCACGTTAAGAGCAAACTTTTTTTTTCAGTATGGGAAGAGTGGGATCATGAAACCGCATATTACAGTGTAGGTAACCCCCTGTAACATGATGGCTACTCCTGACTCACGTACACCACTGCTTCCAGGGCTGCCTTGATCTCTTTTTCAATCCCCGCCGTTGTTTCTTGAGGCAATTCAGTGTGAGTGACTCTTCTGTGGCTCTTGCAAGTTCCTAAAATAATATTCCCGTCCACCGCCAGCAGTGCTCCTGTCCGCACCTTTTTCTGCATAGATACAACGAACAGTGATGCACATTCCATTTCCACTGCCAAGATCCCCAGGGAGTGCCAGTGCTGCGCACGAGAACAATAGAAGGAATCGTCAGTCCAAATAACGCCCACATGTGCCTGGGGTGCTGCCTTCTTCAGACTGGCAACTACATCAGGGTGAGCAACTGCAGGGAATTCAAGAGGAGCATACCGTGAGGATGTTCCCTCCCCCCTGCAGCTGGCCAGGGGTATAACCAAATCCCCGATCTCGATGTCTTCCTGGAGACCACCACAGGTCCCCACCCTAATGAAAGTATTCGCACCACACATGATGAGTTCTTCCAGGGCTATAACTGCTGAGGGAGAACCAATTCCTGTGGAGCACACAGAGACAGGAACATCCTTGTATGTCCCAGTGAATATGAGAAACTCTCGGTTATGTGCAACTTTTTCTGCATTGTCAAAGAAATCTGCTATCCATTCAGCTCTTTTCGGATCTCCAGGGAGAAGCACGGTCCTGGCAACCTTTTCGGGATCACAAAGGAGATGAACAGGGTTCATACGCCCAAGTAGATACTGTGCTTTTAAAGGATTACCAGAGAGTTTTTTTCTCGAACCTGCAGAAAAGGGATAAATATCCTGAGTCCTGTTTCTACGAGCTACCACAGTTGAACGGTATCACTTTGACAGGTAGAGGTCACTGTATGAATAGTGAGTATTTGGCCTTCATCAGGACTCAGCTTCCCTCAAGTGAGGCAGCCGCAGAGTCCGTCAGATCTCTACCCACGATCAACCAAAAGTAATTTAAAAGAGAGCAACTCCTCAAATCATGCTCAAACTTCAGGTGCATGGTATCGTCCAGGCTGTAGGATTCCGTCCCTTTGTTCACCGCATTGCAGTTGACAACAACCTCACAGGGTATATTGCTAACGTGGGAGACCATGTCGAAATCTCCGTGGAAGGATCAGCAGAGAATATTGAGCGGTTCCTGAAGGATTTACAGAACAAAGCTCCACCCATATCGGAAATCGACAGAATTGACGAGGAAATGCTTCCTGATCAGAATTTCAAGACGTTTGAAGTCATGAAAAGCCAGAAAAGGAGGGGTGGTGAATCCATAATCCCTCCGGATATTGCAACATGTGATGATTGTCTGGAAGAGCTCTTCTCCTCTTCAGACAGAAGATATTTGTACCCCTTCATTAATTGCACAAACTGTGGTCCACGATTTACTATTATTGAAGAAATTCCATATGATCGAGAAAAGACTTCTATGAAGGCCTTTCCCATGTGTGAATTCTGCCAGAACCAGTACAGCACCATTACCAACAGGCGGTACCATGCAGAACCAGTGTGCTGCCCACAAGAGGGTCCTAAGTTCTCTATGTCCATAGAAGAGGCAGCACACCTTCTGGACGAGGGCAGAATTGTGGCAGTAAAAGGGTTGGGCGGATATCATATTGCATGCAGAATAGACGACGACGTAGTCACAACCTTGAGAAAGGCGCTCAATCGCCCGCAACAGCCCTTTGCATTGATGGCCCGGAATACAGAAACCGCGGGGAGCCTGGCTCACCTCCGTGGGGAGGAAGAACTCCTGGAATCCTGGATGCGCCCCATCATAGTCATGCCCAAGAGGATTCCATTGGACGCTGTGGCTCCAGGGCTCCACACTATCGGAATCATGCTACCCTATGCACCCGTTCACCACATACTGTTTCACTTCAGTAGCAGTGATGTATTTGTTATGACCTCGGCCAACTTTCCAGGAAATCCCATGATAACTGATAATGCCACTGCACAACGAGAACTGCCCTTCGCAGATGCATTTCTTGCTCATAACTTGAAGATTGTAAACAGGTGCGATGATTCTGTTATAAGGAATGGGCTGTTTATTAGAAGGTCCCGGGGGTTTGTACCCAGGGGGATTCCTGTGAGACACCAGAGAGTTGTTCTGGGTGTGGGAGGGGAGTTGAACAACACTGTCTGCATAACCAAGGGAGGAAAAGCCTTCCTGTCCCAGCATATAGGGGATACTTCGCACTACGATACGTTATTATTTCAAAAGGAAGCTATCTCCCATTTGATGAGACTACTGGGGGTTGACTGGTCTGCTGTTGAGCTCATCATGTGCGATCTGCATCCCCAGTATACCACAGGGAAACAAGCGGAGGAATTCTCCCGGGCTTACGGGATTCCCTTGAGGAAAGTGCAGCACCATTTTGCACATGCACGTGGATTGATGGCTGAACATGACCAGGAAATGGCAGTCATAGCAGCAGATGGTGCTGGATATGGGCTTGACGGGAATGTGTGGGGAGGTGAAATCCTCTCTGGATCAGAGAGAGTTGGCCACCTGGAATATGTACCCATGCCTGGAGGAGATCTGGCCACGAAATACCCGGAAAGGATGCTGCTCAGCTATTTGGAACATGAGGTACCCGGCTACCGGTATTCACAAGAAGAACAGAAAGTGTTGCTGTCGTTATTGAAAAAGGAGAACGTCTTCACCTCTTCAACAGGGAGGTTTCTGGACAGTATAGCTGCTTTGACTGGTATCTGTTTCGAGAGAACGTATGAGGGAGAGCCCGCCATGAAAGCTGAATCTCTGGCCATGAATGGATGTGATCTTGGCCTGGAAATGGAAGTAGAAGGAGATGTGATTATGGTAAGGGACTTCATGAAGAGGATTTCTGAGGTTGATGCACCAGCAAAAGATGTTGCCAGGACTGCTCATGCTGCTCTGGGCAGGGCATACAGTGAGGCTGTCTCTAACTGTGAGGATCTGCATGTGCCAGTGGGATTCTCCGGAGGAGTGGCCTATAATGAGATTATCACCAATGTGCTGAGAAAGGAAATGCACCGCAGAGGAATCAAATTCTACACACATTGCAAGGTGCCACCTGGAGATGGTGGAACCAGTTTTGGGCAGGTTGCTTCAGTCGACGATGATGTATAATGGCGTGTAATAATCTATTGGGATTTGTCACTACAACCTTTAGTGAAATCGGTCACCCCGTGGGATCAAATGCAAAGAGCCCGCTGCCATCTCCCAGAAATAACCCCATTCTGACTCCCGCATCGATGTACCCATGAGCGTAATTGACGCATGCAAATGCGGTTACATAATCTTCTTTTTCTTTGTAATAACGAGCATCATTGAAATAGGAGGTCGCCATCATCAAGAGATCTTCGGCGGTTTTCTGGAGAGTGGAGCCTTCTGGAGGCAGTATCTTTAGCACAGACAGAGCTTTCTCTGTAATACTGATGTATTTTGTTATTTTCTCTTCCGTTACTTCTCTCATCCGCTCACCTCTACTGCAAAAGCTTCCAGGAATTCCTCCTCCTTGAAATGGAGGGAAGAAGGAATGACCAGACAATGCGGGGGCGATCCCCAGCAGTCTTCTCCAAGAGAAAGAAGTGTTGAAATATTCCCATACGCAATATTCTGATCCTCATATCCCAGACGAGATACACATAGGAGATCATCAGTAAACCCCAAGTGGTCCAGAACCTTCATTGCTTCAGAAGGATTCATGTACCTTTTCTGGTCTTCTTGAATATCCAGAAGGACGAGAGTGTGTGCTCCTATACTCCTGTTCTTTTCAATAATCTCATAAAAACTGGTGGGGGCAAACCCTTCTTGCGGGAAGGGAATAGTTGCAGTTTTGCCAAACTTATAAATCTGAAGTCCTGTTTCGCCTATTGCAGAGTAAACAGAGGAATTGTGGATTATTCTCGTGACGATATTCCGTTTTCGCGCTTCAATAATAATCTCAGAATGAGTTGTGGCCACCAGAGGGTCCCCCACTACCAGGAGTGCTACATCGCTTGTCATGGCCTCTTCCAGCAACGTCTCAGTCTCTTCTATGTCTTCCCTGGACAAAAGAGTTATGGGTTTCTGCACAGCCTTTTCAATATCTCTCAAAGAGCGCCTGAGAAGGCTGGTATATTTCTCGCAATAAAGGGAGCATCTCTGCGCTGCTGCAATCCCTTCTCGTGTAAGGTCACCATTCAAACCCAGGCCAATTAAGTAGAGCATGAAAAGAGAGAATCGAGGAACAATATAAGGGTTTATGCTGAGGGAATAGGGAATGCAACCGCATCTCCAATGTGTGTAATGATATCGCTCACAATCTCCAGCAGATGTCCCTTGCGTGAAATCAGTGCCTCATCGTATTCAATGAAGAGCAGCAGTCCACTGTCATCTTCCAGAATATCCTTGATTCTTCCTCCAGTCATCTCGATTTTCTGAATTACCTGGCATCTATCTGCTGTATTACATTGAGCTACTAGTTCATAGTGCATGAGAAAGCCTACGTTGCTCCATATAAGTGGCTTGTCCGAGAGCACTGGAAAAGTAATGAGGCTACACCAGTCTCCAAGAGTGATTGACAATCTCAGATTTTACTCTTCAACTTGTCCATAAAGCTTAATTCTTCTATATTTTCATTAAATGTCCCTGCTAGCTGCTCAATCAACTCCTTCTGCTCAGCAGTCAGCTTCTCTGGGACCTTTATCCTGACCTTACAATAGAGATTCCCCTTCCCTCCGTAATTCAAAGAAGGCACCCCCTGTCCTCTCAGCCGGAACACAGATTCAGACTGTGTTCCCGGGGGTATAGTAATCTCTGCAGAGCTGCTCAAGGTAGGTATCTGGACTTTTGTTCCCAGAGCTGCCTGGGCATAGCTGATGGGCAGCTCGCAGTACAGGTTATTCCCCCTTCTTTCAAGAAAAGGATGAGGTTTCACACGTATAATCACAAAGAGATCTCCGCGCCCTCCAGGACCCGCCTCACCTTCACCACTCATACGAAACCGAGTGCCTGATTCCACTCCGGGTGGGATGCGTACCGATATCTTCTTGGTCTTGGTGACAAATCCTGATCCCCTGCATTTTTCACAGGGATGTTCAACGATTTTTCCTCTACCACCACACCTGCCACAGACAGTGATGTTAACGGTCCGTATGAAAGCATGCTGGGCCACTTTCTGCACCTGGCCTGTCCCATTACATTCGGGACACACCTTCACATCATCCTTGGTTTTTCCTCCTGTACCCCCACACTGGGGACAGTTCTCCTTTCTTGTTACTCTCACTTCTTTTTCAACGCCGGTGACCACATCTTCCAATGGTATTTCCACAGCGGCTTGAATATCAACACCTCTGGGAGGACCCCTTCTTCTTCCCCCAAACATATCAAAAATGTTGTTACCAAAGCCTCTCCCAAAGATATCACTACCAAAAACACTACCAAATAAATCTTCTAGATCGGAGAAATGACTGAAGTCGGACCACTGGAATCCTCTCCCACCAAATGAGCTCCTCAGCCCTTCATGCCCATACTGATCATACATCTGCCGCTTTTCGGAATCCATTAAGACCTCATAGGCTTCAGAGAGCTCTTTGAACTTCTCTTCAGCCTCAGTCTTGTTTGGGTTAACATCAGGATGATACTTTCTTGCCAGCCTGCGGTATGCTCTCTTGATCTCTTCCTGTGTAGCATTCTTAGGGATGCCCAGTACTTCGTAGTAGTCTCTGTTCATTCGTCCTTAACCTCGTAGTCTGCATCATATACTTTTTCATCTGACTGCTGAGAAGAAGACTGCTGTTGTTGCTGTTGCTGAGACTGCTGTTGTGCCTGTTGATACATCCTCTGAGATATAGGGTACATAGAATTGTTCACAGCGTCCATTGCATCCTTCATCTCCTGTACATTATCTGTTTTCATCACGTCCCTCAGCTTGTTCAGTGCTTCTTCAACCTTTTTTCTTTCATCTGGAGTGACCTTATCCCCTAGTTCCTTGAGCATCTTCTCAGTAGTGTACACCAGTGTATCGGCCCTATTTCGTGTCTCTATCAAATCCCGTTTCTTTTCATCTTCTGCTTCATGAGCTTCTGCTTCACTTTTCATCTTACCGATTTCTTCCTTTGACAGGTTGGTTGTTGCTGTGATCCTGATACTCTGCTCCTTTTGCGTTCCCAGATCCTTTGCTCTGACATCAAGTATCCCATTGGCATCAATGTCGAAGGTCACCTCTATCTGAGGCATACCTCGAGGGGCAGGGGGAATACCATCCAGAATGAATCGTCCTAGCGTGTGGTTATCCTGAGCCATGGAACGCTCTCCCTGCAGCACGTGAATCTCTACTGATGGTTGGTTGTCAGAGGCGGTGGAGAAAATCTGCGACTTCCGGGTAGGGATCGTAGTATTCTTGTCTATCAGCTTTGTGAATACAGCCCCCAGGGTCTCTATGCCCAGGGATAACGGTGTTACATCGAGAAGTAGTACATCTTTGACATCGCCCGCCAGCACTCCTCCCTGTATGCCTGCTCCAATTGCCACGCACTCATCGGGATTGATGTCCTTCTGTGGCTCTCTCCCGAAGTATTCTCTCAAGAAATTCTGGACCTGTGGCATACGGGTCGAACCACCCACCAATATGATCTTATGAATCTGATCAGGAGACAACTTCGCATCTCTTATAGCTGTTAGCAAAGGTTTCTTGGTCCTTTCCAGGAGATCTTCTGTCAAATTCTCGAACTTTGCTCTCGTCAGGGTCAATTCCAGGTGTTGAGGACCAGATTCACCAGCTGTAATAAATGGAAGACTTATGCTGGTCTCCATCAAGCCAGAAAGTTCGATTTTTGCTTTTTCCGCAGCATCTTTAATCCGCTGCAAAGCCATCCTGTCTTTTGACAGGTCGATGCCGTGCTCTTTCTTGAATTCTTCTACCATCCAGTCCATGATCCTCTTGTCCCAGTCATCGCCTCCCAAATGCATGTCTCCACAGGTGGCCTTGACCTCAAAGATACCTTCACCAATGTCTAGGATGGATACATCAAAGGTACCTCCACCCAGGTCATAGACCAGGATGGTCTGCTCTTCCTGTTTGTCCAGTCCATATGCGAGAGCAGATGCTGTGGGTTCGTTGATAATTCGCACCACATCCAGTCCGGCAATGGTACCCGCATCTTTAGTTGCCTGCCTCTGCGAATCATTGAAATATGCAGGGACAGTGATGACTGCTTTTTGTATTTTTTCTCCCAGGTAGTTCTCCGCATCCTCTTTCATCTTCTTGAGAATCATGGCAGATATCTCCTGTGGAGAATACACCTTGTCTCCAATTTCAACTCGGGCATCATTCGACGGTCCCTTCGTCACCCTGTACTGCACCATGGCCCTCTCAGTTTCTACTTCATCTATATACCGGCCCATGAATCGCTTGATCGAATAGACGGTCCTTTCTGGGTTGGATACTGCCTGCCTCTTGGCCACCTGGCCAATCAGCCTCTCCCCAGACTTGGAGAACCCCACCACAGAAGGCGTCGTCCTTGACCCCTCTGCATTGGGAATCACCACAGGTTTGCCTGCTTCCATGACTGCCATGCAGGAATTTGTTGTTCCTAGGTCTATTCCAAGAATTCTCATTTAATCACCTCTCTTTCCCACCTTGACTTTTGAAGGCCGGAGACAACGATTCTTGAACAGGTATCCTTTCTCCAGCACTTCAATAACAGTGTCATCTTCATAATCGCCGCATGCTACCAAGACGGCCTCATGATAGTACGGATCAAATTCCTCTCCCAGAGCATCGATAGAAGAGAGCCCTGCGCCTTCAAGAACCTTCTTGAACTGTGAAAAGATCATTTCCACTCCCTTTCTGAGTGAATTACAGTCAGAGCTCTCTGAATTCAACGCTCGCTCAAAATTATCCAGAACGGGAAGTAATTTTTCAAGTAGAACTGCATTTGCCTGTTCAATATATTCAGCTCGTTCTCGTCCCGCCCTCTTTTTGTAATTTTCGAATTCAGCCTGCAATCTCTGGAGAGCGGAGAGATATTCTTCAAGCCTGCGATCTCGTTCCTCAATTTCCTGACATAGGGCATTGATCTCTTCCTGGTGCCCAGCTAATGTACCAGCAGGCTCGGAAGCATTTCTGGCTGCCTTGTCATCCCGGGGCTCACTCTCTGCAGGCTTCGCTTTACCACGCTCTTTCCTATCCATGATGTCACCCTATTTCAACAATGAGTTCATTTCCTTCCATGTACTTTGAGATGATATGTGCTGATTCTGGCACCTCAAATTGCTTGAAATATGCTTCATCTCCTTTGTATGCCTTCACTTCTATTGATGTCTCCAGCTGTCTCACATCAATCTGTTCCAATCTGGCTCCAGGCAGCCGAACCCTGATAACCCAGCGCCGTCCAACCCTCTCAATCATGCCTTCGGGTTCTACAACTCTCCGGCGCACTCGAGGGGATCCAGCCATCTCGCATTCATTCTTTCTATCCTCAGTCCGCAAGATACACTCCTCCTTGTTGTCCGGATACTCCTCAACAGGGATTCTATGTCGTTCTACACGATCACGTGTCTTCTGGCTTCTAAACCTACCAGATACAATATGAACGCTGATTCCGCTGATCCCACTCCTGAACAAAGCATCAACCAGCTCTGATTCACCTGAGATTTTCCTGCCACAGTATGGGCAGTACTGCCACTCTCGCAGGAGATAATTTCCGCAGTACATGCAGAACATAACACTCATAGTCTCACCACGCCTTTCTGTTCCAGGCTCTTGAGTGCCTGAAGGGTTTCTTCTGTAGATATCTTGCACTTCTCGGCAATCTCCTCGACAGTGACATTTTTTCCTCCAGTCACCACCTCAAAGAGCACCCTCCTCTCTACAGGCTGCAACTCCAGAGAATCTATGATCATCATGCATCGCTTCCTTGTCCTTGCCAGCAGATTTTCAATGTACATTTTTGCCTGTGTGAGTCTGTTCAGTTCCTGAGCCAGATCTCGGCACACCTTTCGATATTGCTCTATCTGCCTCAGCTTCTGTATTTGTTCCACTTCCTTCTGCAGTTCCTTAAACTCAGGGAATTCCTCCAGAATGGATTTCCAGTCAGTCTCAGGTTCAAGCACATAAATCCTGAACAGCCCAGGCGTCAGCGTAAATTCAAGTTTGAATCGCTCGTTAACCTGAAAGTACTTTCTGGGAGAACCTCTCTGCTGCTTCTGGACGTATGTGTCAATAATCCCAAAATCCGACATAATTTTGAGATGATCATTAATAGCCTTCTGGCCAATATTCAACAGACTGGCAATTTCTGTAGTATATCTCGGCTTGTCTGCCAGTAATTCCAGTATCATTCTCCGTGTTTCATTTCCTAATACGTCCAGCAGTTGTTCTGATGAAATCATGAGCATCACTTATCTTAACTTAAAGTTAGTCTATTATATAAATGTTACGGTTGTGGTAGTAACCTATACATATAGAAAAAATGTATTTGAGGATATACAATTCAAATGTGTGGAAAGGATGCAAAGAAAAGAAGACGCAATACTTCACAAAGAGAAGAAAAGGAACTCTGGGGAAGTGAGGCAGAAAAAATAGAGAAATCAGATCAGCTTACGCTGGATGGGAGGCACAAAATTGGAAATCCGCTCTATCTTGTGATGTTTTTCTAAAACGTTTTTCACCTGACTAATGGGAACTCCCAACCTGATTTCTTTTGTTCTTCCATACCGTCCTTTACTGACCACGGTCGCATTGACTATTCCCATCATATCCATTTCACTGATGATATCAGATACCCTCCTCTGAGTGAGAATATCCATCTTAGACTGTCTGCACAGTTCCTTGTAAACGTTATAGGTTTCTCCCGTCGTGATGGCTGAAGCATTGTACTTCTCCAGAAGAAGTATAGCGAAGAGGACAAACTTGGACTGAGTAGGAAAGGTCTTAATGACCTCTGTTACCCTATCCTGCTCTATACGGTTCTTAGCAATTCGTACATGTTTTTCAGTTACCCGGGAAGCTCTATCCCTTTCGGCAATCTCTCCTGCAATTCTCAGAAAGTCCAAGGCCCGACGTGCATCGCCGTGTTCCTGAGCTGCAAATGCAGCGCATAATGGTATTACCCCGAGATCCAGTGCATTGTCAAAGAAAGCTTCTTCTGCGCGATGAGAAAGGATGTCCACCAGTTGCTGGGCATAGTATGGAGGAAATACTAACTCCTCTTCTCCCAGAGAACTGCGTACTCTGGGATCCAAGAACTCCACAAAATTCAGGTCATTACTGATTCCAATAATACTCACTTTAGCACGTTTTAGATCTGAATTAATACGTGTCAAGTTGTAAAGAACACTATCACTTCCTTTCTTGAGGAGCCGATCAATCTCATCTAGGACTACAATCACTAACCGTTCCTCTTTATCCAATGCACGCACAAAGCTTTCATACACTTTATCCGTGGGCCAGCCTGTCAAAGGAACCGACTGTCCCATGTATTCAGCAAGCTTTGCCAGGAGTCGATATTGGGTGTCCACAATCTCACAGTTAGTATAAATGAACCATACAGGAATAGGAATTTCGGGTCTCTTAATCTCCAATTTCGTTCCATATGGACGAATATAGCAACATCCACCCACCTTCCTTACTAAAGCTTCTCCTACATGAATAGTTACAGCAGTCTTGCCTGTACCTGTCTTACCATAAATGAAGATATTCGAAGGCGTCTCACCTTTGACTACAGATACAAGTATAGTGGCTAATTCATCAATCTGCCGGTCTCTATGAGGGAGTAGTGAGGGAGTATAGTGATCGCGGAGCACTTCCTTGTTATTGAAAATCTTTCTTTGAATTAAGAGCTCATCAAAGAGCTGGTCCAGTGATCTCTGACCCTCCAATGTATCACCACTGTCATCTTCTGGATGGGTCTATTTAAGCCTTCCTCCGCCCCCTTCATTTCCACTGGAATATATAGGTCTTTTCTGATGAGTTGTATTCCACTCTGGGATGTGCAATAATTTTCACTAGTAATATTTATAAGTCCATAAAAGATAAAAACCAAGTAACCATTTCATTCTTTTTTTATTATACCAACGACCATTTCATTATCGACTTCCACAGGAAATCAAGGGGTGGGTGTGCGTATGGAATACATCAGGTTTCTTTCATATGCCGGCCAGCACTTATACCTCTAAAGCGGACACTCTACCTTCAATTTCAGAAATATTCCTCAGGTTCTTCACCTCAAGAGTTTCGTTCTCTATAGCCAGACTTCAGCTGGAGATAGGAAGATCTGAGCGTTTCAGAGTAAAGCAACAAATGGATTTTTTCGTTTCCCAACCGAACCCTTAAATACATACCAGACAAGTTGAAATAATGAAGATTTTGGCCCTTATAGACGGTGAACACTACCCTCCAGTTACGGAAGATGCATTGAAAGCTGTTGAAGGTGACGTAGTAGCAGCTGTGTTTCTGGGAGGAACAGAGAAGATCGGGAGTATTGAAGAATTGACTACTCGCCTTGATATTCCTGTCTATGAGGGAGAGGAATCGCGGGATATTCTTGATGTTATTGCAGAAGCTTGCTCAACTCACGAAATTGAACAGGTCATAGATCTTTCAGACGAGCCAGTTCTAACCTATGTTAGCAGGTTACGTCTTGCATGTACACTCATGAGAGAGGGGGTTCAATACAGAGGATCAGACTTCCTTTTTACTCCCCCTCATTATCCAAGAATTCTAAGACAGCCCAGTCTGTCTGTTGTAGGAACAGCAAAAAGAGTGGGAAAAACTGCCTTCTCTGGATATGTTGCTCGTACTCTCAGGACTTCAGGGTACACTCCCTGCATCGTGACCATGGGAAGAGGGGGTCCTGCTCAGCCTGAAATCATCAGAGGGGACACAATTCAACTCACTCCTTCATACTTGATGGAACAGGCGAATCGGGGAAAGCACGCTGCATCAGATCACTGGGAGAATGCTCTTATCTCTCGGGTAATGACAGTAGGATGCAGACGGTGTGGTGGAGGCATGGCAGGTGTTCCTTTCTCATCCAATGTAGAGGAAGGAGCTCGGCTGGCGAACACGCTGGCTGCAACCTTCGTAATATTGGAAGGGTCTGGTATTACGTTTCCTCCTGTAGATACAAACCGCTGTATTGTGATTGTAGGAGCGCATCAGCCCTTGGAATTTATCAATGAGTACTTTGGTCCCTTCAGAATTCTTATGGCCGACCTGCTTATACTCATGATGTGTGAAGAGCCCATGGCTTCACAGCAAAAAGTGGCTGAGATACAGAAAGCAATTGATGAAATAAAGCCAGGACTTCCCCAGGCACACTGCGTATTCAGACCAGTCCCTTTAGCAGACGTATCCGACAGAAAGATATTCCTGGCCACCACAGCACCACCTGCAATTCTGGAATCCACTCTGGTACCCTACCTTGAACAGAACTATCACTGTGACATTGTGAAAGCTTCTCCTCATCTTTCTAACCGACCACGGTTGAGAAAAGACCTGGAGCAGTTTCTCCCCCAGGTAGATACCCTCCTCACGGAGATAAAAGCTTCTGCCATTGATGTAGCTACCCGGGAAGCTCTAGCCCTCCACCGCGATGTTGTGTTCATGGACAATGTCCCGAAGGTGGTAGGAGGAACTGTCACCTGCCTTGAAGACGCTATCATACAGCTGGCGAAAGAGGCTGAGGAGGAGGTTGCATGATAGACGTAGTAGGCAAGAAATATACAACTCCCTTCTCGAAGGGTATTCTAGCTGGATCTCTGCTAAAAGCGGGATTGGATGTGGACAAAGCTTACAGAATGGCAGAGGAAATCGGGCAGAAAATCGTATCTTCGGGAGTCTCCAGCATCTCTGAACAAGACCTAACTGATATGACACACCAGTTGCTGCTGGACGACGGATACCCACGTATTGCCTCATACTATGAGATGTGGCATTCGCTGAGAAAGAAGAAACAATCACTCGTTATTCTCTTGGGAGGTGCCACAGGTATTGGAAAATCCACAGTCGCGTTTGAGATCAGTTACAGACTGGGTATTCACTCCATAATTGGAACAGACGTGGTGCGTGAGGTCATGCGAAAAATGGTCTCAAGAGATCTGCTCCCCACGCTTCATACGTCATCTTTCTCTGCATGGAAGGAAATTCAGGCTCCTTCTTCCTTTCTCAGTGCAGTGATCTATGCTTTTGAGCTTCAAGTATCTCATGTCTCTGTAGGAGTCAATGCCATAATCAACAGGGCACTTACCGAAGGGTTCAGTCTGGTGATGGAGGGAATTCACCTTGTGCCCGGGTATATCGAACCCCGGGATCAGACAATATTCCATTTTGTACTCACTCTCAATGATAGAGAAGAACATATAAGTAGATTCCACGCCCGGGCAAAAGACAGCAGAAGACCTCCAGAACACTATATCAAAGATATTGACGAGATCAGGCAGATACAGGACCATATTGTGGGAAGGGCCAATAAAGAGAGAGTTCCCGTTCTGGAGAATATTACACTGGAGGAGACAGTCACTCAAATTTTAAATAGAATGTATGATAGACTACAGAAGGAGGCTGTAACTGATGAATGATATTAATAATCTCTCAGTTCCCATCAGGCAATATACCACTCGGAAGCTGGTGGGCATTTCTGAACATGAGACTATTCAGAAAGCATGTCAGAAAATGGTAGAATTCAGGGTAGGTTCACTGGTGGTATGCAATGAAGAAGTGGTGGGATTCTTGACCCAGGGTGATGTCATTGGGCGGGTGGTGGCAGAGGGATTGTCCTACTCCAAGCCTGTTTCCAGTATTATGACCAGGCATCTTATCACTGCAGACATTGACTCTCCTGTGTCTAGAGTGCTCGAACTGATGCAGCAGCATCAGATACGTCATGTTCTCATTACAGAACATGGACAGATCACCGGGTTATTTTCCCTGAAAGATCTTGTAGATCCAGAGAAGCAGCTGCTGGAAACAGTAATATCCAGAGAGTAGACGTAGATACGAAGATCAACATGAAAATCGCTCACATTTCAGATTCTCACATTACTCCAGGAAGAGAATTTAAAGAAGAACCTTTTTCGCAGATTGTGGAAGAGATAAATAAGCTTCCTTTTGATCTGGTAATCCACACAGGAGATGTCACTGATACAGGATTGAGAGAAGCATACGAATATTCCAGGTCTTTCATTGATACAATAGAGAAACCGCTCATCGTGATACCAGGCAACCATGATTCACGGAATGTGGGATATGAGCTTTTTGAAGAGTACTATGGGGAATTCAACGGAGTGAAAGAGGGCAGTGATTATGCACTGATTTATGTGGATAGCTCCATCCCGGATCGCAACGAAGGTAGGGTGGGTAGCAGTAAATTCAACTGGTTGAGAACACAACTGATAAAATACAGTGCAAAGAAGATAAAAATAGTGGCAGTCCATCACCACCTGGTGCCCGTTCCCAAAGCAGGCACAGAAAGGAATGTTCTGTTCAATGCAGGAGATTTGATGGACTTGCTACAGAAGTATGACGTGGACCTGGTTTTGTCTGGCCACCGTCACTACCCGAATGTGGTGGATGTGGATGGGCTGGTTATCAGCAATGCAGGCTGCATGTCCTGCAGGAAGGTGAGAGCAGGAGATGTATGCAGCTATAACCAGGTGGACATCTCACCTCAGAGAGTTGATGTCACCATCAGGAGAGTAGGGAACAAGAGACTGCAGTCTGCTGAGGGTGCTGTTCATGAAAAGCCTTTCTTGCCACAGCGCTTTCAAGAACGTCAGCCTCATGAGTATCGCCGTGTTTCAAGTGAAATCTTCATTTCAGAAGGCAGAAAGCTTGCCAGGATCGTCCACATTGCAGGCACCTTTTTTTCAGATCGCAAAGTGTTTGAGAAGAAAAAGTATGAAAACGCCGTGAGAAAGATCAATGCACTGTCACCTGACCTAGTAGTCCACTGCGGCGATATTGTGGAAGCAGGAATTCCTCTCAACTTTGACCTGGCAGAAATGTACTTGAGCCAGATTGAATCTCCTGTGGTGTATACGCCCGGGCCTCGCGATATCAATTACATTGGGTATGAGCTCTTTCCTCGGCTGGCAGGAGGATCGAACCGGGGCTTTGAGACACCGCTTATTCGTGTACATGCAGTGAACTCTTCTCAGTATGACTCAGATGTGGGTGCTGTAGGACGGTTTGAACTGGCAAAACTGGTAAGAGCAATCAGAGAACAGGAACAGGAAATGAGCATCGTATTCTTGCACCACAATGTTATTCCCTTGCCTCATATCAGAGAAAAGGGGTTACTGGAAGATGCAGGAGATGTTCTGAGAGCGTTGTGCGATCTCCAGGTGGATGTGGTTCTCACCGGTCATTCTTCCTATCCCTATGCGTCACGGGTTGATAACACAGTAATCTCTAATGCGAATGCGATTTCCTGCCAGTACGTGAGAAGTCTTTTCGGGAATTCGTTCAATGTGGTGGACATTTTTGATCGGGTATTGATTATTTCCGAACTGCACAGTCTGTGGAGATCGAAACGAATTATGGGAATTTGGTGGAGAAAAAACTCCCAGAATAACAACAGCGTTAGAACATTACCTCTGGTATGAACGGAAGGTTCAGGAAAGAGGCCAGATGTTCTCTACCTAGGATTCACTTCTCAGAGAAGTGATGAAAACCTGAAACTCGGTGGATAATTAAGAGACGAATGAAGAAGAAAGGAGAGTATGAGTCCGGGGGTTCTGGTATGCTGTAAAGGAATTTATGTCATTCGCAACGATGATGAAGATGTCAATTCAGGAGGCAGATTCAGTGACAAATCAGCTGGCGCCTGTGACTCTCTCTAGCATGTGAATGAATAGCTTCCTGCTGTCCTCTGTCAAGTTCTCAAGGTTAATCTCGGCCCTATTATCATTAAGAAGTGATACCTTCACTTTGGATGGGATGTCAGTCCACTTTTCGACATTGACTTTCTCAATGGCATCCAATGGAATTATGGCTGGCCTGAAATATGGTTTTTCGAAGATCATGATTTCGCTGTCTTTTATAAAGATATAAGGGATTTCTGAGAGCCATCTGTAGTAGAAGAATCCATAGATAATCATATACGAAGCATACAAGAAGGCAACGTACCCAAAAGACGATCCCATCCCGAAAAGAAAGAGAACACCAAGGACAAGATAGCACGATGAATTGAAAAGAAAGGCGATCCAGTCGCCAGGTTTTGGATTTCTCCTGAATTCTTTTTCTTGGGAAAGTCTTGAACCCACAGTTCTTTTGAAGGTTTTCATGTCAGCCGTTAATCTTCCTATAAGAAACAACAAGAATGCCAGAGGTCCAAAAATAATCCCGATTTCAAACAGGTCAGAAAGGATAAAGGTTCTTCTTGATATCTCTAAAGGAATGACAGGTGCGGTCAGATCAAATCCGTATATGTCCCAGTCGCCGTTTCTACTATCCTGCCACACCACAATATTTCCATAGATTGCAGGAGTTCCTTTTCCACTTCCTTGAGACGTGACCTGAAACCCTTTCTTGGTTGACAGGTCATACCCGACAATGTTTTCACGACCAGTTCTGCAGTCTCTCCACACTACAATATCTTTGTAGATTGCGAGATTTTCTTCATGGAAAGAGCGATAGCAGGTTTCCATTTCAGCTATCCGGGTCTCCTTCCTTGTTTCCAGATTTGCTGTATGTATAACATCTCCTTCTGTCCAGATTATGACATCGTTGAAGATTTTGGGGTTCATTTCATCTTCATCAGACGAGAAGGATATCATGGTTGAGGGAATGGAGATTCTTTCTCTCTCTTGCAGATTGAATCCTTGAATGAGGACTCGTCCAGGTCTCTTCTCAGACCAGATTACAATATCTCGGGAGATTGCTGGACCATCGTAGATATAGGAAGATACTGGGATCAGAAATTCTTCACCTGTTGCAAGGTTGTAAGCAATAACACCTCGTTGATACTTATAATGGCCTGCCCAGACCACAGTATCTTCGAAGACTGCAGGAGCTGAGTCTACAGTCGCAGAAGTGAGTATAATGGTTTTTTCTTCAGTCAAGAGGTTATAACAATAAAGAGTTCTTGTAGTTGATTCATCTTCAGAATCGATCCAGACTACAATGTCTGCAGAAATTGCTGGAGAATATTGGTCATGACTATCTGCAGTAATCTGAAATTCCTCTCCAGTTGGTAACCTGTACCCGTAGATATCCCAGTTTCCATTTCTATTGTCCTGCCACACCACAATATCCCCATATATTGCGGGATTAACCTGGCTAAAAGGAGCCAAGGTAAGAGGAACGTCATTCTGTTCCGCAACAGAACCAACAGAGGCTCCCGGGAGAGTCAGGATCAGTATGAACAGGAGAGTCGAATTAACAACGGTACTCATGTGTTCCTCTCCGGTTTTAGGCCTTCTCATACTATTGAGGGGGTGCATATAAAGATTTCGATATGTTTACTATAAATTGTCCTCATGTTCTTCTCGAATAATGTTTCAAGAATTTCAGGCCAAGACTGTGTGGGTCAGGGGATGCAAGACCCAATGGGTTCCAGATGTGAACATGGAAGATGTGCTAGAACCAGGAAAAGGCTTTAAAACTTCTTTCTTGAACAAGACGTAATGGTCAAGAACGTCTTCATAATAATCCCCACATACAATGAAGCAGAAAACGTGGCCCCTCTCCTGGAGCAGATTCACACACTTAGCACCTCGCTCCCAGAGTATCATATTGACATACTTGTGGCAGACGATTCCAGTCCTGATGGTACAGCAGAATTAGTCCTGTCCCTAGCACAGAGATTCGGTAATGTCCACCTTCTCTCTGGACCCAAAGAGGGCATGGGTGCAGCGTACATTAGAGCTATTTCCGCAGTTGCCAATTCCTGCCATGTCATTATCACCATGGATGCTGACCTCTCTCATCCTCCCTTGATGATCCCGCAATTTCTGGAAAAGATTGATGAGGGGTATGATGTTGTTATCGGTTCTCGATACATAGAAGGAGGAGGCACTCCCGGTTGGTCTTTGACAAGACAGCTCATCAGTTACTTTGCCAATGCAATGGCCAGAAGTATAGCAGGGCTGTATTCAGTACATGATTGCACCTCAAGCTATCGAGCCATTAGAACCTCTCTTCTAAGAAAAATCTCTCTTGAATCCCTTTCTACCAAAGGATATGCATTTGCCACTGCTTCTTTATGGGAATATGTCCACAAGAATGCAAAGATCTATGAAATACCTCTTATTTTTCATGATCGAACGAAGGGGGCGACCAAACTCCAGTATTCAGATATGATAGAGTATTTCTTCAACTGCTTCAGGCTGCGCCTGAAGTCACTTACTCGCAATACCACTGAGAGATGAATGCTGATTAGTGCAAATCACACTTGACCGACTCCTCTGTATCACGTTTTCTCTGTTTCTTCTCAATGGATCCGTTATATCGTGGAGAAGTACCGGGAATAGAGTATTGCGTTGTGGGAGTTCATTCAGGAGACTTCGTTCTTCAGCGGCTTTACCATGAGAACAATTTCATGCGTTGAAGAGTCTCAAATGCTTCTTTTCTCTCTTGAATCCTTTTGTCCACAGTGTTTCAATGACTGTCACTCATTTCAGGAATTATTTCATCAACAATGCCATAACTCCTTTCTGCGCGTGAAGTCTATTATGTGCCTCCGGGTAGATCAGTGAATGAGGGCCATCAATAACCTCTGGAGTAACTTCGAAGTCTCGGTATGCCGGGAGACAGTGCATGAAATAGTAATTCTCTTTGGCATGCGTGCACAGGTCCTTATTCACTTGATACGGCTTAAAATGATCGACCTTCTTCTTTCTCAATTCGGGATCCTGGTACTCGGGGTCACCCATGCTGATCCAGGTATCTGTCACAACAACATCTGCATTGTCAGCAGCCTCCTGGGGGGTTGCAGTCCAGTACATTTCTGACTTCTTATAGGATTTAATGTCGTCCCACACCTTCTGTGATGGTTTGTAATCCTCAGGAGTTGCAATGGCCAGATCAATCTTGAGTTTTGCACACATGTACATAAAACTGTGACATACGTTATTCCCATCCCCAAACCAGGCGACTTTCATGTTATCAAAAGACTTTCTGTGTTCTTTGATGGTCAAGAAATCAGCCAAAATCTGACAGGGATGGTTAAAGTCTGTTAGCCCATTGATAATTGGTATTTCAGCATATTTAGCCAGTTCTACCACTGTTTTGTGCTCAAAGGTTCGAGCCATGATCCCATTACAATATCCGTCCACCACACCAGCAAAGTCCTTTATGGGTTCTCCCTTTCCGATGTGGGTGTCATCTCTGCTCAAGAAGATGGCATGCCCTCCTAGCTGGGTCATACCCACTTCAAAACTGATGCGGGTTCTCGTTGAACGTTTTTCGAACACCATGGCCAGTGTTTTTCCTTTCAATTCAGGGGTTTCCTTTCCCTTTTTCAGAGCGTCTTTCAGCTCAATTGATTTCTGAAAGATCTTCTCTATGTCCTGTGCTGTCAGATCATGTATTGATATCAGGTCATGTACTGATAGAGTTCCCATTGTGACACCTCCTGAGTCGGTTGTCTATTCCCTTGCAGGAAGGATAGGTTTTAAGGTTTCCTATTGCTTACTTCAATGCACTTCTCATGCAATCCAGTTTTTGCTGGGGCTCTCTCCACTCTGCTGTATATTCCGATATGTGTTTCGGAAGGGAATACTCGGCGGATGATTCGGTATGTTGAGCAAATGTGAAGACTGACTGCATGTGTTGTAAGAAAGGAGAGATTCCTCCTGCCTCGCTTTATAAGGGGAAATTCGTGTCTTAAGGGAATGCGGGACACAAGAAACTACTAATTGGGAATGTGCTCAGATCCTGGGGCTTTGAATTGTGGAAACTGTGCAGGAATTTTCAATATCCGAGATTACTGATGAGATGAAAAGCTATTTATAACCCACCCTCACCTTCATATCATGCTTTCCAGATTACAAGACATTGTGGGAGAATCCAATGCTACTGACAGGGATACAGTCCTCCTTACCTACTCCCGGGATGCTTCTCTCGTAGATACACTCAAACCAGATTTTGTGGTGAGACCTTCAACTATTCAGCATATATCAGACATTCTCCGACTTGCCAACAAGACAGGGACTCCGGTCATTGCTGCAGGAGGCAGATGTGGCATGGGAGGGGCATGTCTTCCCCAGAAAGGGGGGATCATGCTGGACATGACAGGAATTAATCATGTGGTCATAACTCCTGAAAACATGACAGTCACTGTGGGTGCAGGATGTACCTGGGGAAACCTGCTCTACGAGTTGAAGCAGAAAGGGTTCAAACCGGGATTCAGAGGACCGTACTCTGGACATTCAGCAACAGTGGGTGGATCTGTATCATCAAATTCCATTGGGTTGGCGTCTGCCAGGTGGGGTCAGGCCCCCCAGGGAGTGACCAGTCTTACTGTTGTCCTGCCTGAAGGAGACATCCTGGAAACAGGATCCCGCATCAACCCTCACGCCCGTCCTTTCAATCGGTTTACCTCTACAGCCGATCTGACAGGTCTCTTCTGCGGTGATCATTCCTTCCTGGGCGTGAAATATGATATCACGCTACGTATCTACCCGTATCCTGAAAGCATCGAATACTGTGCATTTGGGTTCTCGAACATTGAAGATGCCACAGGAGCTTTTTACGAGATTCAGAAATTGATGATTGCTGAGGACATGACCATGGTCTGTGACAAGGCATCTATTAGGGGAGTCATTGAGGAAATGGCAGATCTATTTCCTGATATCGAATCCCTATTTGTAGTGATCCTGGAAGAGCCATCAGCAGATATTTCATCAGCTAAGCAGCAGCTCTGCCAGGCTATAGCTCAAAAGTACAGGGGAAAGGATTTAGGGGACATGTTTCCCAAGGTGTACTGGAATTCGAAATTCGAGATGATTACTCCACTCTTCAAGTATGGGATGTGGAATGCTACCTGTCACTGCCTGGAAACCTTCAGAATACCTGAAATTGTGTCCGAATTAAAGACAACCTTCAGAGACTATGGTATCGAGAAGAAGGGATTATTCAGTCTGATTTGTGCTATGCCTGCTCTGAATAACTGCGTCTCCTTCGTCGGTCATGTGTACGGGAAAGAGGATGATGCTGAATCCCTTGAGCTCATAAAGGAAATGTGGGACAAGAAGAAGAAGGATGTCTGGGAGTATGGAGGAGTCCCCTACTGGACTGGAATTGCATGGTATCCGTATCTGGAGATGACTCCCCAGTTCAAGGCCACACTGGAGAGAATAAAAAAGGCACTGGATCCCAAGTGCATACTGAACCCTGGGGCATTCTCACTGGAATACTGAGCTGCTGGTCACTGGGAAGACTCATCAACCCCGCTGAAGAATCGGTTAATCATCCTTCCCAGTACGTCCTGGCTGTCTTGGACCATCTTCATCTCATTCCGCATCCACTGAGCAATATCCTTTCTGACAAAGGGTTGTATGACTCTCTCGTCCAGAAACACGATTGCTGCCTTATCAGTGACCATTCTGTGTGCTCTCCCTGCACCCTGGTTCAATTTCCGGTGAGCAGGCAAGAAGTATCCGTAATACTTTCCCTTGTTGGGAAATACCTGGGTGTAATACCGTATCTGAGCTTCAACGCGTGATGTGGGCTGTGCATATGGGATGCCTACCAGTACTACCGCATTCATCTGGTCTCCAGGGAAATCTTCTCCTTCTGCATTTCTTCCCCCCATGACACCCAGTAAAACGCCACCATCTTCACGGGAACATTCCTTGAAGGATTGAACCAGCTCATCATTTTGCCTGGAAGTATATTCTCTCCTCTCTATGAATAATGGTTTGGAGGATATCAGTTTCAGACCCGCTGAGAGCAGACCATTCAAAACCTCATACGATGCAGCAAAGACCCCCACATTCTTGGGGGTGTTGTCAATGACCTCACAAGTGGCAACTGCGAGTTTTCGATACATCTCCTCACTGCGCAAGTTACCCTTGGTGGTCACTCCCCGTAAAGCAGCTACAAATATATTGGAAGGATGAAAAGGCGTGGGAAATGTCATGGATTCAAAATTGGTCAATCCCACAACCTCTGCAAAAGCATGTAGAGGTGTAAGAGTGCCCGACATGGAAACAGATGCATGTGCATTGCCCAGGACTTGCGTGGAAATATTCCGGGGGTCTAAATCTACAATTTCCAATCTTAATGCAGGATAACCCCTGCGCGTATAGAACCGTTTAATCAAATAGCAGTAATCTTCTCTCTCTTTAACATTCAGCCAGTCAATCAAAAAAAAGGCACATCCATGGATGTAGGAACGGGGAGGTCGCCCTTTTCTAAGTCTGTCTTTCTGGACTTCTTCTCCTATTTTTCTCATGTACCGGAACAGCTCCAGTAGCCTGGATTCACCTCCCGGAAGCCTGTTCACCAGTTCCACATAACTCAGAATGACTTCATCTTCCTGATCCAGCTCATATTTCTCAGCCAGTTGTTCGATAACCTGTTCCACTATCTGTAACATGAAAAGGATGTCCGGTTCCCCGTACTCTTCAGCCTCTTTTTGTGCTGCTTTCAGAGAGATGGTACTCAGTACGTCCGACCCCAGCCTGATGGCCAGATCGGGAAGGTTATGGGCTTCATCCAGCACTATTATCATGTCCTCAAGGTGACATCCAACAATCTCCAGGAAGTTCTCCCGTATAGGGGGGTGAAACAGGTACATGTAGGAACAGGCCACAACGTCCACATCTTTTGCCACTTCTTTTATGAAATCATAAGGACAGATACCAGCTTCCATGCAGATATCCAGGACATCAGCTGAGTACGACGGTCGTCTGGCAAGGGCTATTTCCATTTCATAGACCTGTTCTTGTTTTTCTTTGAATTTCAGATGGTACTCGCACCTGTCCAGGCTTCTCAGCAGCTTACACAAATACAGAGCTGACGCTGTATCCATGGCATGGTTCTTTACGGTTGGGTGCAGGCACATATCGCGCCTCCCTCTCAATGAGATGCCTGATACAGGGTGATTCGAAGAAATGGAATTCAATTCATCAATGACTCTATCCATCTGCTTGTGAGTCCTGCAGCAGTACACAATCTTCTTCCCTTTTGCATCAGCTACCGGGAGCAGAGAAGACAGAACACAAATCGTCTTCCCAAACCCAGTGGCTGCCTCGAATAGTACGTTTCTGCCCTGAGACACATGCTCCAGTATGAGGTGAATCAATTCATCCTGGTACAAGCGCATCTCCGGGTAGGGGAAGCAGTGGTGCATACCTCTATTTGAGGAGGTATTCTAAAAAGGTATTGCTTCACTTCAGAAGAGATGAAAGCGGAATATGGTTCTCGTCCCCCCCTTGTTGCACACGTTCCAGCTTGCCAACGTTTAAAAGGCTTCCTATCAAACAGCCCACATGCGAATTTATAAGTGTCCTCAATGCGGGTTTTCCCAGGTGACAGAAGATGAGTTGTGGGAGTGCCCACGGTGCAGATCGCCCCTGTTGTTCAAAGGTATAAACATGGAGAAAATTGAGAAGTTGGTTTCAACGTATTTTTCTTATACAGATTACAAGGTAGAAGACTCAGTAATCATATTCAAGGTACAGCCTTCTGCCTATGATTTTGATGTGGTGCAGAAAGCATTTGAATCCCAGGGATACTATCCCTTCCTGAGGAAGAACCTTGATCAGCATTTCCTCATCCTTGCAGAAAAAGTGAACCAGGGTTCCCCCAACGTCATGTGGAATGTTGTGCTCCTTGTGGCTACCATCGCTTCCACGTTGTTTGCAGGTTACTCCCTCTCTCTGAGCATGGTCCATGAAGGACTGATGAACAATGTGTGGGCAGGAGCAGTGAGTTTTTCTGCAGCTATTATGTTCATCCTGGGAACACATGAGATGGGACACAAGTACGCATCCGGGAGGAATGGTGTAGATGCCACCTGGCCTTACTTCATCCCGATGCCTTTTTTCATAATTGGAACCATGGGCGCTGTTATTAAGTCAAGGTCCCCTATGCCAGACAGCAATTCTATGATCCAGTTGGGTGCATCAGGCCCCCTGTGTGGATTTGTGGTGGCAGTTCCTCTCTTCATTCTGGGACTGAAGTTGTCCTATGTGGTGCCGCAGCTGGAGGCTGCAGTTGGAGAAGGAGTGATGATCTATTTTGGCCAGTCACTTCTGACTGACTTTCTGGGGAGAGTCCTGCTGAACGTGCCAGATGGTTATGAGGTGATCTTGCACCCCGTGGGAATTGCAGCCTGGGCTGCTCTCCTTGTAACTTCAGTCAATTTGATTCCCATTGGACAGCTGGACGGTGGCCACATTGCACGCGCTCTCTTGGGGGAGAAGACACACAAGATAGTGTCCCACGTGTTAATAGGAGTCATGGTGGTCATGGGATTTCCCTACTATAATCCTCTGTTTGTATGGGAAGGGTGGCTCGTGTGGGCTGTGCTCTTGTATTTTGTGATCATGCGTGCAGGTTCTGGAGGAGCCATGAATGAATTGCAGCCTGTCAGTGGATTTAGCAAAGCTCTGGCTCTGGCAGCATTGACAGTTTTTGTGCTGACAGTCATCCCCATTCCTATGCAGATTGTCCAGTAATGAGCTATCTGGTAAAAGCAGGAGGACAATCTGGAGTAGACTGACAGGACACGCATACTATATAGAATTAATCTTCAAGGTAGCTCTTAATCAGATTCAGGGCTGAGAATTTCCCTCCGCAGAGATATACATACATTCGCTCTCTTCCAAACAGGTGGTTACGAATTTCTTCTGCGTTCCAGCCTCTTTCGTGCAGCTCTCTGATCTGCATTCCGAAATCTTTCAGAGTCCCCACCTGCTTTGCAAGTGCTTCTTTTGGATTTCTGAAGGGAGGGCCGTGGCCAGGGAAGAGTATATCAATATCAAGACCAGCAAGGCGTTCCAGAGACTCAATAGCATCATAGATTTTGACATCGACAAAGACCTCTCTGGTGGGTCCCCATAGCAAGAGATCCCCTGTAAACGCCCACTTCTTCCGGGGTTCATACAGTGAAATGTGATCAGGAGAATGTCCTGGTGTGTACATTACATCAAAGGTGTATTCACCCGTTTTAAGGACAGAAGGAATCTCCTTGGGATTTGAAGGTTCAGGTAACCCATACAGGAATTTTTGAATCTGCATTTCAAGCTGAGGATTCTTCAGCCTGTCCATGCCCTTGCGGTGGACATATACAAAAGGAAAGGCAGAATTTGAACCTGTGTGATCAGGATGAGCATGTGTGTTAACCACGGTTCGTATGGTGAATTCTTTGATTGCATCAAGGAAGTCTCTTGATAAACTGGCGGCTCCTGTATCAATGAGCACATCATTGACAATGTATGCATTTATGGGGAAGATTTGTTTTCCAAAGAAAGAAATGCTCATATTAATGCGGTGAACATCATCATACGACTCAATCTCGATCATACAGTATGAAAGGCCGTGGACTTGATAAAGGTTTCCGTTCATGAGGAAATACCCACTGGAACTGTGGTGTTCGGAGCACTGGTACCAATTCCAAAACCTTATATATGGAAATTTCCAGAGTTTCGTATGAGAATTGGCCTGGTTTCAAGGACAGATAGGAAAGAAGCTATTCAATTGGCAAAGGAAATTGCAGATCAGTTCTCTCATCATGATCTGTTCTTTGATTCGGATATACTCCCTTTCCTTAAAGGGGACGTCATACGGGATGTGGATGTTATGCTGGTTATCGGGGGGGACGGCACCATTCTGCGGACTGTGAGGAAATATTCATTCCCTATCCTGGCAGTGAAGATGGGAAGACATGGCCACCTCTGTGAGGTTTCTCCTGATGAGATTTCCACCATAGAGGATATTTTGGGAAGTCATACGGTCAGCAGGCTCATGAAGATTGAAGTCCCCGGGACAGGGGAGGCTTTGAATGAAGTGGTAGTACGGGCCAAGATTCCGGACAAGGTGGCACGGTTCAGAATCACATATGGGAACCACACGGAGGAAATGCTTGGCGATGGGATTATTGTAACCACACCCACGGGCTCCACGGCGTATTCTCTTGCTGCAGGGGGGCCCAGGATTGAGGAGGGATGTCCTGTCCTGTGTATCACTCCCATCTGCCCTCTGGATCTGTCTTTTTCCCCACGGGTCATACCTCATGATTGGGTAGTCACGATTACAGCAGTGGACAAGCCCTGTCACATGACATTGGATGGATTTGAATTGTCTTCTCTATCTGTAGGAGATGAGATTACAGTAAGAAAATCACAGAATCATGCAGTATTCTGGAGGAAAAAAAAGTTATGAAGTATATTCTGGACGCATCAGCTATCATCTCAGGGTTTGTGGATAATGGGTATACTGTTCCCGAAGTCATCCAGGAGGTCAAAGACTATTCTTCAGAATTCACCATGGAATCGTTGATTGCATCAGGGAAGCTGCATGTTGAAGAACCGTCAGAGAAGGCGGTGGGAGAGGTTGAATGCGCTGTGGGGAAGACGAACGACACCTTGAGTGATACTGATGTGAGGGTGGTGGCACTGGCATTGGATCTGGATGGGTGCGTGGTTAGTGGGGATTATGGGATACAGAATGTCTGTGAAGTCCTGGACATTCCCTACGAGTCTGCGGGCGTCAAAGGAATAGAAGAGATATTTCAGTGGGAATTTGTGTGTGTGGGCTGTGAACGGAAATATGGCCATGCTTTGAAGGAATGTCCCTTCTGTGGGAATCGAGTGGTCAGAAGAAGAAGGAGAATCCAGAAAAAGGCCAACATGACCGGATGTCGGAAGGGAGAGAAGAGCTAGACAATGGAAAAGCAAGAAGAAAGAGCATTCTTCTATGTTCTTCGGACTGCATAGTAGATGATTTGGGCAAATGTGATGGCAAGACTCACGAGGCACAGACTGAGGATTGTCCAATTGGTCCACGCTCCAGGAAGCTGATGCCTGAAAAGGTAAGGAATTCCCACACCAATCAGGAGGAGGGTGGCATATGCGGCACTCAGCAGTCTTTTCTTTTCTCCATTCTTGATAAAGCCCTCCAACATAGAGTATATTACTTTTCAAGATATATAATCCTTCTTATGAGCGGGGCTGTTTCAGAGTGTAGTTACCCGTAATTGATTGAGAGGGGACGCATCTGTGGCTCCAAAGGTGCGGTTATACCAATGGACCCGGGATCATCTGTTGACACGCAGGGCTTTCTGCATCTATTGAAATGGGAAGGTCAGCAGAGCGTGGATGAGGAATAGTGTGTACAAGGGGAAACCTTTTATTTGCCCCTGCATCATCAGTAATAGCCCCTGTAGTTTAGTGGATATAATGCGGGCCTGCGGAGCCTGTGACTCGGGTTCGAATCCCGACAGGGGCATA
>JACVGW010000079.1:8981-12355 GCA_018992565.1 Theionarchaea archaeon | reverse complement strand
CTGTAAAATGACCTTGTTCTCTTGCTACATTTTTTCTTTCAGAACCCTCAGTCTTTCGAGATACAGGTAACCAATCGATATGACAGGCACAAAAAAGCCGATTGCTGCTGTCTTTTGTATTGTATAACCCCAGATGTCAAAGAGGATTGTCACAACACTAACCAAGAGAATTGCCCAGAATCCCCACCTTTTCCCCCGCCATAACCCATATGCAGCAGGAAGCCCACAAATTCCAAGAGAGAAGAACATCACATGGAGCACAAGGGTTGTTGCCTCGGACACGGGGACATCCAGAAATTGGTCAATTCCTCCCGAAAGACCGGCAACTGCGAACAGGAGTCTACCGCTTGCTTGCAGGAAGTTGAGAAGAGCGACGAAGACAACACCTTTTCCCTTTTTTGGTATCTCAAGGTCTTTTTGATTGGGTTTCATTCAAATTACCCTTCACCTTTTGTTATCCTAAGGTGGCCTATCCTTAAAAAGATTCCTGGTATGAGCATTGGCAGCGATTTCCCGAGTGGAGGAGAAATCATAAACCCTTTGGAATACAATGCAGGTCTGGAAAATGTTACCCTGCTTTTCAGCATTAGAAGTCCGGTGAATGAACGAATAGCTGAGGAAAACCACTCTCTATCCACGTTGCAGGGTTCATGACGTTACTTCATGGACAGTGCATGTTTCATTGTTGTAGCGAGGAGAAACATTTTTATGATTCCAGTTGCAGGAGACGGGGTGATATACATGCAGTTCCATATGCCAACCAAAATCATATTTGGATGTGGAGTTCTTACTCAATTGAACTCCGTTGTCAAAGACATGAATGCTTCTACTCTTCTTCTTGTGACAGACAGAGGAATTCTTGCCTCTGGCATAGCTGATCCTATCATCTCTCATCTGAACACCTCATTTCATGTTGAGGTATTCGATGCGGTAGAGCCAAACCCCAAATCTACCACCATCAATACAGGGGGAGAAATAGTCCGCTCTCTCCAGCCTGACCTTATAATTGGACTCGGTGGTGGAAGTTCTCTGGATGCAGCCAAGGCCATAGCTTTGCTGGCCACCAATGCTGGCCCAATTGAGGATTATGAGGGCAGACAAAAATACAGAAATCGTCCCCTCCCCATGATAGCTATCCCCACAACCTGCGGCACGGGGAGCGAAGTAACATGGGTATCTGTTATTACTGATGTCAGGAGACATTTCAAGATGAGCATAAAGGGGCCCGAGATGTTTCCTGGAGTAGCCCTCCTGGATCCAGATGTATTGCTCTCTCTCCCTCAACCGCTAATTGCCTCCACAGGAATGGATGCTCTTACTCATGCTATCGAAGCTTACACAGTGATTCCACGCACTTCAATTACCGATGTCCTGGCTCTAAGAGCCATTGCTCTCATTCTCGGCTCTCTTCTTACAGTCTACAAGAACCCACATCAGAAAGAGGGACGAGAATCCATGATGCTGGGGAGCACTCTGGCAGGTATGGCCTTCGGAAACAGTGATGTAGGGGCAGTCCATTGCATAGCTGAGACTATTGGTGGTCTGTACGATGTTCCTCACGGTGTGGCAAATTCAATGTTTCTCCCTGTTGTAATGGAGTATAACCTCCCTGTTTCGGAAGAAAGGTATGCATACATCGCCAGGCTACTGGGGAACACAGACGATGATAATACAGCAGCTGCAAAGGCACTTATCCAGAAGATACGATCCCTTTCACGGGAATTGCATATTCCTCCCTTTTCCAGCCTGGCTATTTCAGAAGATGACTTTCCGGAGATAGCCCGAAGATCAGTCCAGAATAATTCTAACGATTCAAATCCTCGCAAAGTTGACACTCAAGGATACATGGAGATTTTGAGAAGTGCAACCCGGTAGTCTATCTCCTGGACTCTCCAAGAGACATAGTGGCACGAATGTTCTGAACACAAATGTGCTGTGGAAACCTCGCTTCTTGAAGCTCAGACCTGCAAAGTCAACCAGACAGAGATAGACGACGAAGCAGATGAAGGATCCAATGGTCGTGGACACTTCCAGAGATCTCAACATCTAGGAAGAGCGTGGACAAAGACTTGTACACCAAGGCGCCAATGAAGCTCTTTTAAGCTTGTTGTTCCGGCTGTCATCCTTCTGCATCCTCCATACAAACCGAAGAACACCATGTGAAGAACTCGAACTGGCAAAAATGGAGACACCCCCTTCTACCCTGATGTAACCTGTGTGGATTCCAGTCTCCTTAATCAGGAATCTCAGTAAACGAACTCGTTCCTTACGTTAGGAGATTGTCTGCGAAGTAGTTGACTATCCAGCTTGCAATCAGAAAGACCACAGAAGCAACAAATGCCTTTGACCATGTAGTAAGATACACCAACCTGACCAATACCATGACGACAATGAACACAACCACTAGACCAGCCAGAGGAACCCAGCCCAGAAGCAACGTCACAAACGAGCCGATTAATGCCACTACAAATGCCTTTTTCAAAGAAGCATTCTCGACTCCAGCAAAAGCCACACTCAGGTGAATCAGAATTGTACCAACAAGCAGGGTAATTATCCACCCTACAAGCATTGTGGAAACCATTTTTCAACACCTCATCTTTCATTTTGATGCCACTCTTAAAAAGATTCTCCTTCTCTTTCCATAAAATGGATGACCTGCCCTGAACATAGTCCATGAGAGAAAATGAGCTTCTTGAAACTAGAACGCAGTTCATTAGTCCAGATACTACGAAATTCCGCATTCATGACCTGGACAGATTCGAAAGCCCACCTCATTTACAACTTCATGAATGGAAGGATCTGATCTGGGAAGAAGTCACCATGTTCGAACCATTCACATATCTGATCTCATTCTACCATCGACACACGCTCAATGTCACCTTCCACAGCGTGATGAATAGCAACTGAAATCTCTGGAAATTGCTGTGATGAGTAAAATGGAAGGCTATTTGCAGTCTCACCTCAATCTCGGAGTCAAATCTCAGCAGAAACCTGGAGTCTTCATACATTTCCCAAGAAATGAAAAGTTATTTAAGTGTGAGTTTTCCTATACCTTTAGGTGTTACCATGACAAATGAAAAGAAAGGAATAGGAGCGATACTCTCTGAGGCCATGGACATTATCGGAAAAAACCCGAACATAGTCATACTATACCTAATACCTGTCATACTTGTGTTGATAGGCACCCTTACTACCGCGGGAGTTTTTGTTCGGCAAAACGTAATGCGTTCTGCATTCGGAGGGTTCGAGGTTGACCCTGAGTACTTCCTGGACAGGGCACTATTGTTCCTTGGGTTTGCATCAGTCTTTGGGATACTGGGCTGGGTATTCGGCATAGTAGCTGATGCATTTGCCATTAGAATTACATACAATGC
>JACVGW010000079.1:0-8881 GCA_018992565.1 Theionarchaea archaeon | reverse complement strand
GTAGTTCCCGAAATCACCATCAACAGCAAGACTGCGGTGCCCAGACAGAACCCGTCCTCCTTCTCTTCTTCTTTTTCCACTTCAGGTTCTTTTTCCTCTTCATCATCCTTTTTTATTTCTGGCTCTCGCATCTTCACCTCCTCAATGGAAACCCTGATGATCTTATCACTTATCGTCACCATGAATCCATCTTCCACTTCAACTGCTTCCATGATGAGTGGGCACTGGCACGCAATGCTTCCGGAGAAGTATGGTGATTCTGTGTCTTGAATAGTCACTGTACAGTAGCGGTCGCAGGCTTTCAGCTCCCAGGAGATTTCACCAGTTGCAGCGTCCAGACAGTACAATCTGCAGTCCTGAGAAGCCACATATATGTTCTCATTCAGTATATCAAAGCTGTTCAGTGAGTCTCTCACCTCACTTTCCCACAACTTCTCTCCAGTGTGGACATTGAAGGCTTCAATAGCCCCTCTCTTTCTCCATACATAGAGGGTATCCTGGAGAATCTTGGCACCTTCAATGGGACTATACTGCCAACTGCTGTAGAAGAGGCCAGATATGGAGTACAAAGCCCCCGTGCTTCTATAATCGTAGTCATACGTCCATGCTTCTGTACCTGTCCTGTCCAGGAATACTATACGAGTTTTCCATCTGGCAAAGGGCCAGTCCGGCTCACCCAGCTCAAGGAAATACAGGAAAATTCCATCTTCAAAAACTGTGCAGTACTGGAGGAGATTCCCTGGCTGATAGTCTGACATGAATCTCCTGTGGGTGTAAATTACCTTCTCTTCACGCGTACGTGTATCAAGTGCAACCAGTGTTCCTCTCTCTTCTTTGTCCACATACAGGATTCCGTCATAATAGCTCCAATTCACAATGTCAGACCGCCAGCCAACCAGATCTGAGCACTCCTTTTCCCAGAGCACGTCACCTGTGCTAGTCTCTGCCAGCATAAAATAGAACTTGCGGCCATTCTCATTCCTTTCTATCTTATAGAGAATTGTATCCTCATCCATATCCAGAAAAGAGAGGTCTCCTGCGATTTTCCACAAGAAATCGCCAGACTTCGCATCGAGGCTGACAATCCCTCCTACATCAGAATTTTCCTCCCATAGAAGGATCCTTCCTGTGCTGGGGAAAACCTTCAAGGAGTCTTTTGTCTCTGAAATGTACTCCCACACTTTCTCTCCATTCAGAGCATTGAATGCATATACTCCGGATGGAATGGCGCAATATACTATCCCTTCGTGATAGAGCAGGTCACCCTCTGCATACTCATATACACTGTCACCTCTCTGCTCACTTTCCACCTGCCACAGCGTTTCCCCAGTCTCAGCGTTGAGAGCCATGATGTACCTCTCTGTGGCAACGTACACAACCCCTTCATGGTACCTGGATGGATACAGTATTCCAGGGATGGCAGTATCCCATGCTACATGGGTTTCTCCCAGAGTTTCAAGGGAGGTAATCACTGGTTCACTGTGGGGAAAATCGTCAGACAACTCACGATCATAGTATTCATAATCGAGGACAACGGGGTAGCATCCCCATCTCACTTCCTTCCTGTAGATTACCCTGAGTTCTTCATCGTCTCCCAGGCCTTCTATGAGTCTAAAGATCGCGCAAGATATCCTTCCATTAAGCTGCACATAGCTCTTGCCTTCATAGGTGATACCCCAGGGAATGAGACAGCATGCTCCATAATCTGGCCACGTGTTCATGGAGATTGTCTCTCCATTTTCAAGCTTAATCCTCACCACGAAGGTAACCCCCCCGTCCAGACGAATTCCAGGTTCTGGAATACTCCTTTCAGCCTCATAGAAGTCAGTAAGGCTTTCTGCAACCTGCTGGACCAGGTTTCTGTCCACGGGCTGTCCCTGAGCAGCAGAGCTGCCAGAGATGCTCATTGCTGACCTTCTGTCTACGTAATACTCTCCATCTGAATGTTTGGCTATCCAGTATTCCCAGGAGACTCCATGGGTACCATGCAGTTCATATGATATGTTGATCCATTCAATGCCGGACACTGAAGAATGAGGAGGAATGCTCACCTGTACCGGGGAGGTCTTTCTATCATCAGGTTGAGGAAGAGCCTCTGAGGGTGTTGGTGTCTTTCCAGGTTCTGGTTCGCCTGTGGCTTCCTGGCTGCACCAACTGGGTCCATAATCCCGGTACGAATTTTCTGTGAGCCTCATGACATTTTTCCCATCCCAATCCATGACATAGATTTCTTCATTGCCATCCCTGCTGGAGACAAAAATGATTCTCTCGCCATCTGGTGACCACGAAGGATCTGTATCAATGAGCGAGTTGTCAGTAAGTCTCCTCTGGTTCGTACCATCTGCATCCATTACATAAATCTCAAAGTTGCCATCTCTAAATGATTCAAAGACAATCCTTTCTCCATCTGGTGAATATATGGGGAATGAATCATCTTCTTTTGAGAGCTCTCCAATGCTAGTGCCATCAACCTGTATGACCCGAATTTGAGATACAATAGGATTCATAGAGAGAATATCTGAGATGGATGTGCAGCAATATGCGATTCTTGTCCCGTCAGGGGACCATGTGGGAGCGGCATTCCAATCTTTGTCGTCTGTCACCTGGTGCACATTGCTACCATCTGCATTCATAATGTAGATTTGATGAGGTCCATTTCTATCTGAGTTAAAAGCAATCTTCGTCCCGTCAGGTGACCAGCAAGGATTCAAATCCTCGGCAAAACTGTCGGTGACTTTGACTACATTGCTACCATCTGCATTCATTATGTAGATGTCAGTATTGAACTCCCTATCTGAAACAAATACTATCTTTGTGCCATCTGGTGACCACACAGGGCTGTGATCTTCAGCGGGGTCATCAGTAAGTCGCTCTACATTGCTTTCATCTATATTCATACTATAAATGTCTTGGTTCCCGTCTCTATTGGAGACAAAGACAATCTTTCCATTGCTTTCAGGCTGAACAGTTGGCACCCAAGCTATCAAGAGGAAAGATAGCGCCAATACAAATAAGAATGTACGATTTACCGTCAACATCTTATCACCACCTAGTTTTCGCTAATGCACTCTCTTTGTGGGCATATCTTAAATATTTTTTGCATAGGGTGTGTTGATTTTGTGAACTGGGGCAGGGATGTGATAAATGTGGGATCCTGATATGATGAAAGATCACTCATCTCAAGGAGAATTATAGTGAATTGAAAAAAGAAAAAGGAAAATACCTTCTCGTTGCGATTGTGTGGCTACCATTGGAATGGGTGGCCACGTCCCAATTGAAGCTGAAAGGAAATGATGTGTCAGCATTTCAGTCATCTACCAATGAAGAATTGCCATATCAGGGCATTCTGAGATTGTCATGGTACCAGTTGCACGTTCGGTAACAGTGATTCACTACACCACGCAGGCTGGCGATTGTCAGAGTGTCTTTTTATTGCTCTCTCTCGGTCAGACAGGGTGATTCAGGATCTCCAATCAGGTTGATCTCATAAAAGCACCATCTGTACGTTGAATTGCACTGGGCTGAAGATGCTAAATAACTTTTTGCCTTGTTCAGCATGTCGCCAAGTCTTTCCTCTCCATCGCTGAAAAAGGCTCTGATCATCATTTCTATGAACTCACCAGAATACATGCAAGCATTATTCATGCTGTACCAAGCGTAGTTGTCGTTCATTAGACAAGCAATAGCACCATTGTCAGGGTCCATGACGTAGGCTTCTCCAAGGCAGTCGTTAGCTTCAATCTGTCCTGTGAGACTCGAAAGACTGGTATGCCAGGGCCAAAAGGTATTGGTTAGGCTGGCTACGTCTGAATTGTACCAGGTTACCGTACCACCAACTTCGTAGTTGAGGAGGTAGCAATTTGTATTTCCAAGCCCCACATGTACTACTATCAAGGGGTTTTGAGCCCAATACTGGATCCACACTGCTTTCGTGATGGTGCCATTCTCTTCATAGATATAGTCAATGATGATGTCACCCGGGATGTAGTCGTCAGATCTGTAGGCCAAGCATCGAGAATCAGGGCTGTTTCCAGGAGACACTCTGGATTGGTGAAGCAAGACTCTCTCGGGTTTCGCAGCTTGCTCGTAGGCAATGACCTTGTTGACGAAGTTCTGAGCCTCTGTTACAGATTGACATGGAGCTCGTCCCACAGCAACTTCTGCATAGAAGTCGACACCATCAGTGATCTCACCATAGTTGCTGTCACCATCTGAGTTGTGACTGCCATCCAGGTGACCAAAGTACATGTCAGCAAGCATATCGGAATCAGTGTATCCGCCAGTGGATACGTAGAATCCTCTGTAGGGGACAGCAGCAACATCTCCACCCAGAAGGACATACTTACAACCATTGTTGGTGTACTTGTCAATAATGAGATTTCTCATCTTCATCTGGATGTCAGTACCAGCGTAGTTGGAACTGATCCAGCTCACTGTGTACACAGTTGGGTTGATCACAAAATTGCTCTTCCAGGCACGTAATGTCTGGAACGTTGACTGCATGGTATCGTTGGTGATGATGATGTATTCTTCTGTTGTCAAAGGTGCTGGCACATCTTCGTATGTCGTCAGGACATCAGGATTGCATACGAGACTCGCAACTTCTGCCTTGTCGGAAGCCAGCCCTCTATACAGCTTGTTCTTCGTACCCTTTCCCAATTGTACTTTTACAGTCATTTCATGATAGAATCTAACTGCTCCAGATTGTGGCATGTACTGAACAGGAAACAGGTTGACGTTCAATATGGCACATCCCTTGAGATATTCTACACCAACAACTTGGAATATCTCACTGGGGTACATGTTGTCAGAGCCGTAGATTGTCTCGTTCATCCCAGCTTTCAGGAGATTTTCACCGTGTATGCAGGGTGGCTGGCCCCATGGGAGTTCAATCCCCTTCTGAACGATGGGTTGTCCATGCCTCACCTTGATATCCTCCAGTTCTGCACCTTGGGGAAGCAGAATAGTAACAGATCTGTAGGGCACCAATGGCGCTCCGGGTTCACTCCAAATCTGAGTGTCAGCTACCATGCATTCACCGCATGTCACACATGGGTTCATCTGGACTATCTCAAACGTGAAGTCCACACTTAAGCTATCGTTCTCAGAAAAAGCTGTAGAACCCACCAGGCTCACGACCAGTGCAAGGACGAGTATTAATGCCTTTTTACCTTTCAAATTTCTCACCTCATTCTTCTTTGTTACATGCACAATTAGACATGGGCTAATAAGTACTTTGATCTATAAATTTTATAAATATGGAATTAAAGGAGATTTATCCTGCAGATGATACAACAGATACTCTTGACGTGTACGAAAATTGAGTATTGCCTCTCTTATTCTTGCATATGAATTTGACTCGATCTATTTCCTTTATATTATCCCATATGTCTATTTCGAAGAACTATAGAAATATTTGACAGGAAAGGGGAATTTAATCAATGGGACGGAGGGCATGTTCGATTACAGGGAATATTCGTGATGAAACAGTTCCTTCAGGTTTTCTTATCGCTTTGATTTTTCGTTTGGGTTGTGCTTTCCTTCCCGCATTCATTTCTCAAGTGTGGAACACGGTAGCCCAATAGAAAGCTTCATAAGGCAGGGCGTTGATAGGGAAAGGAACTGAGGAGAAAAGATAGTCAAATTTCATTTGAACAAAAGAGGCATAACCCTGTCTCAGCTACTTGAAATTTGTTTCTGAATATCAAAGTGAACTGGTGGAGCATAGTAAGGAGATTCTTGAACTGGATTGTCCAATAGAGACAGTTTGCAAGAGAACCACGGAAATGGATGTTGAACAGGTGTTCCCTCAAAGGGGACACAGTGTCCATAACTGCGAATCTCCTGTTGTGGTTATCGAGTATGAATCCAGACTTGGCGTACAAGTTGTGGAATAGCCGAATAGAGGTGATAACATTGGAAACCTGGAGTACGAAATTAAAGGATTGGGAAGAAAAAATGTCTTCAAAATTCGCCCTCTTCCCCAGCAAGAAAAAGAACTGATGTCTATTTCTTGGGTTGCAGGGCATTCCCATCGAAGAAAGTGACAGCTCGCCAGAGTGGAGACTCTATAGCACGTACTGTGGGGGAACAAGAAGAGCAAGCAACTGATGAGTCCCGTTGCAGTTTACATGCCGTGTGCCTTGATGATCAATCCTAGAGAAGAAACGGATCATTGATCATTGAATCCAGCTGTCGCCATGGAAAATGAGCTATCTTCTCTGTTCTCTTGAAGGCCAGGAGCATTTCGAATCCTTCCTTGAGCAGACACTATGAATCTAGATTTTTCTCTCGTAGCAGGACACTGTAGCCAGGTGAATGAACCCCAGAGATTCATATATACCGGAAATCGTTTCCCTGTTCTTGAGCATGTCGCCAAAAATGACAGCATCGAGACTGGTAATACCTTTTGCCCTGCAGTCCTCTAGTAGTCTGGCTATGAGCAAAGGGCGTTGCTTCTCATCTGTGACGAACAAAGCCCCTGTATGCCCGTGGGTTGGGTCATTCTCGTAACGAAGTGCTAGGGCTCGACCTATAATCTGTCCATTCTTCCGAGCTACTACATGTGAGATGACTTGACCTTTTGCATTAGCCAGAGCATCAAAATTCGCCCGGGCCTGCTCAGGAGACATACCGTAGTGTCTCACGAAGATGTCCACCATCTGTCTACAGTCCTTCTGGTGATTATATTCTTCGACACTGTCTAGCCCAGAGCTCTCTGGTATTGATACCTCAGCAAGGATTGCGCTGTACGCTATCGCCTGTTCCTCTACAAACGTGTATCCCCACCTCTTTGCCATGTCACACGTCTTTCCCCAGGCCTGGCTGACCCGGGTTCTCACCACCTCAACACCTCTTCTCCGAAGTACATCCAGAGCTCTCTCAAATAAGAGGGATTCAGCCTCTTCATGGCCTGGAAGAACCAGGGGAAACTCAAGGTTGGCCCTCCCTGGGGGTTCTGCATCTTTCACTATACTGGAGGTCAAAAATCCCACTAGCTCATCATTCTGGAAGCAATAGAACCTGGTTTCGGGATCAAAGCCAGGTGCTGAATACACCTGCCGCAGCTGGTCAGCACTGGACTGCTCAAAAGATTTCCAGGTTGCGGTGACTTCTCTTCCCACTCTCACTTGGTCTTCAATGAAAGCCTCCTTGTAATTCTCGATGGTGTATGCCATACCAGAACCTGGACACCAAAAGATATAAGCTTTTCAGTAACTACAGTGTCAGAATTTTTCTGCTGCATTTTTCAGCAAGGTCTGCGTCTCTTCTGAGAACCAACAATCTATGAATTCCTGGTTCTTTTCCTCGAGCTGGGTCAAAATTTCCTTCTTGAAGGCTTCATTACGATTGCATTTAGTTATAGTGAATGCTCTGTGTGGTAAATCACCCAGTGTCTGAACTTTTTCAAGAGATTTTGAGATAACAGTCTCCAGAGGCAGAACAGAATCCACTAGCCCCGTATCCAGCAATTGCTGAGGTGTAAAGAACTGTCCCGAGTCTGCGATATTTCTGGCAGCCCGTGCTCCTACTATGTGGTGCAGGAGCCACCCCACAAGATAGGGAACAGGAATTCCCAGTCGCAGCACGTTGAATCCCATCAATTTATGACCTTCAGCAATGAACCTGTAATCACAACACAAAGTGAGAGCGCATCCTCCAGCTATGGCATGCCCCGTAATTGCTGCAATAGTCGGCTTTGGCACTGTGATGAGATCAACACAGAATTGGTTGAAAACGTGATAGAATTCTGTGAATTCCTGACGGGAAAGAGAATGCAACTCCTTGAGGTCATATCCGATGCAGAAAAACTTCTCATTCGAGCTTGAAATGACGATACCATTCACGTTTGGATCTTTCGCTATCATGTCCAGTGTTTCAGATAATTCAATGATGAATGGGGTGTTAAGGGCATTGGTGGTCCCTCTGGTCAGGTTCATGAGGGCCACAGTACCATGATATTCTGACTTTACCATGTTCATGAATATTCCTCCTGTTGGACTAGTACTGCTTCATTACTTGTATTAATAACGTTTCTGCCGTGGACTGGAGCCATTGATAACCACCTACCATCATTGCTGAATTATCCACCGTAAATCGAATAAGGTATGAATTTATTGATTCAAGAGATGAATGAGAACGACAGCTTTAATTTGGGTTGTACAGGTTCAGGAAAATGATATGAACGTGTGGGAAGAACTGAGGAAAGAGAATAGAAATGCTTATAAAATCCTCTGGTAAAAAGATGATATGACTGAATTCATAGAACCCAAGAAAACCCAGCGATTCTTTGTGCTTGTAGACACAGAAGGTGGAAAGCATGAAGAGGTGGTAGAGAAACTGAAGAAGTTCCCTGAGACTACAGAAGTACACAGTATTTTCGGTAGGCATGATATTCTTCTAGTCCTAGATGTCGAGCGCCATTTTCTCCAGGAGAGTCTCGAGAATGGTATGAGGTTAATTGGGGGGAAAATAGCCACTGTCCCGGGTATTAAGGACACTGATACACTTACTGTGGGGAACTCTTTGATTCGGAAAAGGGACCTGTAGCTAGAGGAAGATCTGGGAAGGATTTTTTTTTCATGACTTACTTCCTCTTTGTCTATTGGCATCATTGGTTTGCAGCTCCGCAGTGGAATTTTATCTGTTCTTTTTTCTCTACCGAAATGAAAAGTCGAGTTTACAAAAGAGAAGAGAAGGAACTGGTTGAGAGCATAGTCTGTGAGTAAGGAGTGTTCAATCTAAGGTCCAGCAGAAAAAAGGTGAAAAACAGCTCACGAGGACAACAGGTACATTGATTCTGCTCTTTCTGAAAACAGAGTAGAATTTAGACTATTGAGATTTTTGGGATCCGAGAGTCATAGTATGCCGGGGGCGGGAT
>JACVGW010000151.1 GCA_018992565.1 Theionarchaea archaeon | reverse complement strand
CCAGATGCTCACTTGTAAGCGTGGATTTGAACTCAATATTGGAAGTTTCCCCGTTCTGGAGAATCTGGGAAATGTCCATGCATGACAATTGCCAAGGGTAAATATAAACCTTGTTGAGTCGTGTGGTTATGTTCAGATGTGATTCTTGTGGTATTCAGGAGATGAGAGCTTCATGGTGTAGTCTGCAGGTCACGACACGTCTTCACAACCTCACCAAAAGGCGCATCACTTTTCACCGCAGTAGAACAAAAAATGGTACTGGAAGCTGCATGACCTCTCTTCGCAAGGGCTTCAATGAGGTCCTTCACCTTCGGTGGCTGAACCCCGTGAAAGGAAGCGAGATAATGAGTATCATAGTAAAATGGAGTATCAAGCTCCTTCTTTCCTCGATCGACAAGATCATGTCCTGAGATAGTACTCAGAAAGGGAGTACACTTAATTGGTCCCAGGTATACAGAAGTGATTGCCTGAGTCTCTCTTCCACAATACGGGCAGCATTCTGTTGTACGAGTAGAAAACCAGCCGCATAAACACACGTAAACAGGATTCACCTGGTCCATACAGGTGAAAGCAGCTGTCTTACTGTGCTGAGCGTGCAAGAACACCCTGATATAATGCCTTTTCCAGTAGGAAAACAAAACCTCAAACCCTATCCCGTACTTGGCCCCCTCCCTGAGAATTGCAGTGACCAGCACTCTCACTCCCAATTCTTTGGAAAAGGGAGTCTTCACAGTTTTAACGCCATACTTCCGGAGAGCAGCTTTTTTCGAGAAACCACAGAGAGCCCGTATATCTGTGGCGGTGACAAAAAGGTAAGAATCATAGCCCAGCCCCTTGACTACTGAATCCAGATAGTAGGCAGGAGACCCAAAAGGGTCTACATCAACAACGTCATAGGTTCCTCTCCTCAACAGGAGGTTGGCGTCCTCATTGCATATGGTCAATGAGACGTTATTCAATTCTGCATTCTCCTTTATACAGGTAATAGCGCACGGATTCGTATCGTTGGCAGTGACATGAGCTCCTTCCAGGGCATACAGGATCGCCCGTATCCCTGACCCGGAAAAAGCATCACAAACCTCTTCCTTCTGCGAGGCCTTGAATATAGCGAGAGACAGCTCGCGATCGTATGCCATGTGAGGATTGTAAAATACTTCAGTTCTGGAGGTGATTTTTTCAAATTCGGGAACGTTGATAACTGCTTTTCCTTCAGTGAATTCCATCATATAATCACATCAACAAAAGAAAAAGTGTTCACATCAAAGAGCCCCTTGTCAGAGAGCTTCAGCTCAGGGATAACCAGTAAAGCAAGGAATGACAGCTGCATGAATGGATTCTCTAATACACACCCCAGATCACCTGCATAGTCTCGCACTGTCGTATGGGCTCTGGCCACCGTGTTCAAAGGTTCTTGAGACATGAGCCCTGCTATTGGCAATTCCAGCTTCCTGCATGCAGTGTCACAGGCTGCAATGCCACCCCCACATTCAATAACTGCATTCACTGCCTGGGCAAGAGCAGTGTCAGAAACCCCTGCTGCAATGATATTGTGAGAATCATGAGCAACACTTGTAGCAAGAGCTCCTCTTTTCAGTCTAAATCCTTTGACAAGCCCTTTTCCTATCCTGTTGTGCCCGTACCGCTCCACCACCACCAATTTGAGTATATCCTGGGCTACATCCGGGAGAATTTCCCCCTCTGAACAGGGTACTACACACTTTTCTGCAGCAGTGTATAGCTGGTCTTCTATTATTCTGATGACCCTGACCGTAACAGAATCATCTCCTTCACACGGGATAGCAAAATCTTCAGGAATCTTCTTCTGCACCCTCAATGTGGTCTGCAATGGGGCGGGATTAACTGAAAACAGAGGGTTCCCATCCTGTGCCACAAGCTCCCCATTGATAAATACTTTTTTCACGGAAAATGTCTTCAAATTGTCAACGATAACGATGTCAGCGTCTCTTCCTGGTGAAAGAGCACCTGCATTCAAATTGTAGTGACAGGCTGGATTAATGGTTACCATTTTCACTGCATCCACTGGATCAATGCCGTAGGAAACTGCCTTTTCTAACAGGCTATCAATATGTCCTTTCACGAGATCTTCAGGATGGAGATCATCCGATACCAGAAAACAGGATTCAAACCTGAGACCCAATAGGTCTTTGAGATTCTTGGAGGCAGTCCCCTCCCGAATCATGATCTTCATTCCCATCTTCTGTTTTTCCTCAGCCTCCTCATGCGTGGTACATTCGTGATCTGTAGAGATCCCGTAGTACACATATCTCTGAAGGGATTCACCTGACAACCCCGGTGCATGGCCATCTATAGGTTTCTCATACTGGGCTGCTATTTCAAGTTTCTCAAGGACTTCCTTATCTCCTCGGACAACTCCCGGGAAATTCATGACTTCCCCAAGAGCAATCAACCCGTATGTGGCAAATAATTCTCTGATATCCTGTGCGGTGAGAACAGATCCAGCAGTCTCGTGAGGAGTAGCAGGGACACAGGAGGGGGCAGTATAGTACACTTTGAGTACTGAGGTGTCTTCCATCATGTAAGCTATGCCTTTCACGCCCATGACGTTGGCAATTTCGTGAGGATCAGAAATGGTACAGGTGGTCCCTCTGGGGACCACGGCCTCTGCAAACCGAGAAGGACATAACATAGAGCTCTCAATGTGGATGTGAGAGTCTATGAACCCTGGCAGAATGTACACAGGCAATTCTTCATTGATTTCTCTCACAGCAGTAATCTTACTGGAGAATTCCATCTGAACAGGGTAGATGTCT
>JACVGW010000078.1:11439-12571 GCA_018992565.1 Theionarchaea archaeon | reverse complement strand
AATATTACAGAGTAATAGTCCCAGTAGTTCATAATACTCAGAGATTTCATCCATTCCAGGCTCTCTGAATATCCACCAAATGTGTTTAGAAGGAACCCTCCGATAACGAAGGCAAAGGCAACACCTATCCCGACCCGTGTCTTCTGGAATATAACTGCAGTCAGCATTCCAAAGGCAGCAAGCGTCATAAGAAGTGGGAGACATCCTATCAAAGCTGAAATCGCTGTTTTACTGTCAAATTCACTGCTCAGTTCCATAGCCGCAATACTGCTTATAAGACCTGTAGCAGCCACCAGGATGATGACCAGCGACATCACACTCATGGCTGTGAACTTCTCCAGAATGTAGCGTTCCCTTGAGATTGGTGTGGAGAATATCAAATCCATTCTTTTCCCTTCAAAATCTCCTGTAATTGTCGACACTGACACATATGCGATGAACAACCCCGCAAGTATCCACCAGAAACTGAAGAACTCCACGACTATGAAGCCCTTTGCCTCAAGCAAATTCATGTGTCTCCCCCCTGTGAATCCCGCATAGATGGGGTTATTCATGTAGTCCTCCAGAGGATCTTTCATTTCTGCAGTTGTGGCAATACCAACCAGTATCTCAGTATCATCAACTACTGCCATTACAGCGTAGTACCTGTCTTCTCCACCATTCCCGGGGAGCGTAATTCGGGTCTCCTCACCTCTGTAGATGGGCTGTGCAGTTACCATGCTGGAACGAGTATCCTGAAGGACAAGGTAACTGGCCCCTTCCACAGGCTTCCATGCCAGAGTGATCTCGCCCTCTTCTGGGACGGTAAGACTGACATTTTGGGCACCTTCCAGTTCTGTAATGAGTGAATCCCTGTATGACGGAAACAGCTGAGGCATTCCTGCTGATATCAGTAAAATGAGGAAGGCAAAAATGAAGAACCCTTTCCATCCTGACTTGAACTCCATGAGGATTACATTGCCAACCATTATTCCTCACCTCTTCCTGTATCTTTGTAGTACCGTAAGAAGAGCTCTTCCAGGCTGTACGTTTTCAAGTTCATATTCACAATACTGTGATTGGCCACTGCTTTAATGACACTGTCTATATTCTCATTTATGGTGAGGATGAGCCTCTTGTTATCCACTCTTAT
>JACVGW010000078.1:6309-11339 GCA_018992565.1 Theionarchaea archaeon | reverse complement strand
TATGTGAATCCAGCCCGAATATTGTAATACTCCCGGACGTCTTTGAGATGAGACCGAGGCATAACCGTATTGTTGTTGTCTTCCCTGCTCCATTGGGGCCTAAAAATCCAAAAATCTCGCCTTTATTAACGGTAAGCGTGAAATCTTCAATTCCTCTCACCGTTCCATAGTACTTGGTCAGATGTTCAGTATGGATTACTTCTTCTGCACGTCCTGGCACTTTTCCTCCTTCCATGGGTGTTTCAGGAGGAGAGTGCTCCACTAATTCAACACGTGCTTGTTGTGTGCTAGACATGGTATACCTCCTTTTCAAAACAACGACCTCAATCTTGTGGTTTTTATCACTGTCTGAATACAGGATATACTGTGGTCAGTTCATTTATAAGGTTTCTTGAAGAATCAAGAAGACATGTCTCGCTGCATATCTACCGATACATGTGCAGCATAAGACACTGCCCCAGCACGTGAGAAGTTCAAACAGAGGGAGGTTCAGACCTGGCAAAGATCTTTAACAAGAATCTATGCAGTATTCTGTAACACAAAAAAGAAGAAAAGGGAAGAGGTTTACCTCTTCCTGACAGCTATTCCGAATCCGATAAGTACTGATATTAGTGCTGTTCCAAGACAAATACCGCCACATTCACAGCCGCACTCGCCATCTGGTGGTGGAGAAACGCCCGGGTTACTCATTACTTGTTGTACTGCTCCGTAGGCATCCACGCGACCCCAGCCCCATAGGCAGTCTTTATTGACATTGCCCTTGTCAACTGCGCTGGCACCCATGCAGTTCTTAATCTGCACAGGTGTTGCTGTGCTATTGGCATCCAGCATCAACGCAGCAACTCCTGCAATGTGTGGGGTGGCCATGGACGTGCCAGACATGCCCACATCACTGCACGAAGTCCCTGCATAGGCAGCATATATGGAGACTCCTGGCGCTGTGATATCTGGCTTTATTCTGTCATCTGTTGTGGGTCCCCTGGAGGAGAAGCTGGCCAGAGCATCTGACTTATCTGAGGCCCCCACAGTAATGACATTGGTGGCATCTCCTGGAGTGCTTACGGTACAGCATGTTGGACCGTCATTTCCTGCAGCACATACTACTACCACTCCCTGATCCACAGCCCAGTTGGCTTCTTTGGCCAGAGCACTTGTTCCATCACTGCCAGCACCACCCAGCGACATGCTTTCCACGTCTGCATCTTGGGCTACTCCAAAGTCAATGCCCTGGATAATGGCTGTATCTGGGCATGATCCACCAGAGTTGCACACCTTTGCCCCCATTAGTGATGCACCTGGTGCCACTCCATATGGTGAATACGCGCCTGCAGCAATAGAGGAGCAGTGCGTTCCATGCCCGTGATCGTCATAGGGTGCAGAGCCTGATCCAATGTAGTCTGCCCAAGCAATGATTTTTCCACTTGGATAGGTTCCTGGGAAATCACAGTGATTGTCATCAATCCCTGTATCAATGATGCAGATTTTGGTGCCAGTACCATCGTATCCTGCAGCCCAGCAATCATCTGCATTGATCAAAGGAATACTCTGAGACAGCGTAATGTGGGCTACACCTTCAGCTTCCACAAACATGATTGTGCTCTCTTCGGAGAGCGCTTTGATCTTGGAAACCCGGATGTCCACTGAGGCCCCCATACCACTCAAGAAGGAGTAGTACACAGCACCAAATTTCTCCAACGCAGCATGTGCGGACGGATCTTTAAACCATACCAAAACACGGACGACACTATTTCCCTTCATGTCCTTAATCTTGTCTCTGATAGACCATTTCATCTTGGCAACATCATTAGGTACCACGGCAACAAATTCACTGGGTCCCACTTCAGTCAAATATGTCTTGGGAATTCCGAAGACTGTATCATCTATCTGCACCACAGGCAGATTTTCAATGTTTATCTCTCTGGAGACTCTGGCAATTACGCCAGGAGTGACCTGGATGTACAAGAAGTCAGAGTCTTCACCAGAAATGTCAACATTGAGTTTCAAGAGATCTCTGCCCGGGTAACCAAAGGTCTGAATGTGAAGAGTAGCTTTCTGCGGGTCTGCACTAACAGAATAGAGTGAGAAGCAGAGTACTGTAGCAGTAATTAGCACTAATACCTTTCGACATTTATTCACTATGTCACCTCCTGTCTCTTTTGCCCTGCTTTTAGCAGCATGTTTATTTCTCTTATATTATTATTTATTCCATATATATAAACATTTCGTCATTATACATGTTCTATAACTTTATATCTGATTTCAGTACATTTATGGAACTGAATTAAATTTTATATAAAGAAAATCTTATTACATTTCATATTAATCTCCAGAATTATATATTACCACATTTCATATCCAAATATTTAACGAAAGATATTACTTTTCACAATTGGGGTATCTATATAAGGTTATCTTTCTCTTAGCAGAAATAATATGAATTGCGTCATAATATGGGCAGATTGGTACAGGAAATCTCACAACTCCATGATGATACTCGCTTAGTCATGTAGAGCCGGAGAGCAGTAACCTTAGTGAATAACAGTGAAGAAGATGATACAGAAAGAAGTGGCGGATACTATGAATCACGCAGGTGAATACGGAATCAAAATGGTACATGGTTTCATGGATTGTGGCAGTCATACTGGGGTGGTTCCTGTGGTTCTACGGACTGGATGACATCGTGGGCATATGGAGTTGGACCCTTCCGCTGGCTTTCGGACTGTGCACAGGAATCCTTTCAGAATTGTCTCCAAAGAGAGCATTTCAGGCCGTCTTTCTCGGATTCTGCCTGGTTGCACTCATTTTCATATTCTGATACCCATTGTTGTGCCACTACTGGTCCTTTTCGGGATTTTGACTGGATTGATTGCAATGGCAGCAGCCATATTCCAAAGATTTCTCTTTCGTCAGATACGAGAGACAATGTTGAAGTTCTAACAGTGGATACCATAGTGCAGAAAACCTGAATGGGAATGTGGGACTGGTGTGAGAGAATTGGCAATGAACCTTTCAGGACATGAGGATTCCAGGAAAAGCAGAATACTGAAACTGGTGTACTCCTAGAAATCCCAATCAGGGTGAGGTTCAGGTACGCACACGATCTGATCCAGGTCTTCCAGAAGTTCTTGGGCCCCATGTACGTCATCTGTGGCTGCAAGACTGGATGCAGGGCGGACTCCCAACCAGAGGCGGGTAAATGCACCCACTGAAGCTTTCAACGTAGGGAGTGTTTCATCTTTTCCCTCTTCTGCAAAGGAACAGGATCCCAGCCTGACTCTGTAGTTTCCTGATATTCCTTTCCATGCTGCATCAGCGGGAACTAAGCTCTCTATCGGATCTGAAAGCACCAAGTTGAAAGTGACTTCACCATGGGGGAGATGAGTTTTTTTCATGCATTCTTCAAGGTCTAGTATTCTCATCTGCCAGTAGGCGTTTGCCTGCATACGATTTTCATATGCAGATTTTTCTGTCAGCTGGCGGATTCTGAAGGGGCTCTCAAGAAGATCCTGTACCTGGATAGAGGGAGGTTCTCGTAATGTCACCAGACGGACCTGGTCTTCCAGGGTCTTAATCAATGCCATGAGCTCACAGAACTGCTGGTACGTTTGATATGCCATCCATTCCACATTATATGGTCCCCGTTCCACTTTCTCTGTGTTGAACCAGATATGGTGAGTGAGCTGTCCATTCCTGAAGTAACCCAGACCAAAGCTGTTCTTCAGCCATGCCATTTCTCCCCGTGTGCATTCTGGAGCATGAATGTTACAGGCACCATGGCCCCTCACCCTGTTGAGACGGGATTGGTAGACCTTCTCCCAGTCTTTCACAGTCAGCCGAGAAGGAATACCTGCCTCTGCCTTCACTCGTATGCTCCTGGGGTCTAGAGCTGCCCATTTCTCATAGCTCCCAGTACCAAACCCTAGCATGTTGTAAAATCCCTGTTCAAACATACCCAATCCGCATACTGCTTTGCCCTGGGCTGCATCATGTGCAATGGCTGCAGCAGTCAATCCTTTTGCCAGTCCCTGCTTTCGAGCGATTCTGCTGGTTCCCACACTTGCCACGTTTGAAAAAGGAAGATCATCTTTTACGTACCTTATAGAGCCAGGAACTGTGGCAACGAGACATTCCGCTTCACCTTGAACCTCTGCAACTACGGCGCGACCTCCGCCAATAAGGGTATCAGCAGCTTCTTCCTGACCCTCTTGCAGCCAGCCTATTTCTCTCCAGATGCGATGAACACTTTCTCTGTCCCTCTGCGGATTATACTCTCGGTACCTGGCCATGCAATCACCGCATTACTTCTGACAATGCAGCTAAAAACCTTTTGCAACCATCTCCACTGAGTCATGAACAAGAACAATACACTATCTGTTGAATTAATGGAATCTCAGTCACAGTTTCCGTGCTGTATAGCATATATCAGCCATTTGCCAGTCGCCACCTTCAGGGTGAGTTTTCTCTATGACAAGTTCAGTAATTCTCTTTTCCTTCCGAAGAATTTCGAAGGGTTCAAAGTATGGATCTGGTTCAGAATCTTCGTAATAGCTGCATATATGTCCTTCTTTTTTGATGCCAGAGTACCATTCTTCTTCCTGGATAAATTCGCCCACGGAGACTTCTTTCCCGCGCCCAAACCCACAATCATCTACAGAGACAAAATTGACGAAACAGAGTCCCTCTTTCCTGAGAACTCGTTCTATCTCCTGCATTACAGCGGCAGTATCTCTCTTCGATAGATGGCACAGGGTGTTCACAGAATAGATGAAACTCATTGATTCATCCTTGAAGGGTATGTGTCGCGCGTCTCCCAGCATAATGGGCAGGGTGATGTGGGCTTTCATGCAATATTCCTGGGCAAGCTCAACTTGCTGGGGAGTTATGTCAATCCCATACACACTGTACCCGTGCTCATAGAAAAGAGTAAGAGGCGGGCGGGATCCTCCTGCACCACAGTCCAGAACCTCTCTTGTGAGAGGGCTGTCATTACATTCCTTTAGAAATCCATACAGTGGTCTTACCAGGGGGTG